>JACOTS010000076.1 GCA_016178265.1 Candidatus Melainabacteria bacterium | reverse complement strand
TTAAAATGTAAATATTTTGCACATTAAATAAGAATAAGTTAATATATTCCTATTAAAGAGGTGAGAAATTATGAAAGTAACCATAGAAGGCAAAAACATAGAGCTTACTGATGCAATTAAGGGCTATGTAAATGAAAAATTAGAATTAAGTAAACAGGAGAGTAAGCATTTTGGCTGATTTATTTAGCAAAATGCGTCGAATTAAGAAAGGAGCGAGTTGAGCATTCGTGCGAAACGAGCGGTTAAGAAACAAAATTAATATTGGAATGACTTATGGGGATCCAGCAGGTATTGGACCCGAAATATTGGCATCTACCTTAAATAACTGGCAAAAGCTGAAACTTTCTAAATTAACCCCCATGGTTATTGGCTCAAAGAGAATTTTAAAAAATGTAAATAACAATGCTATTTTTATTGATAATGGTAATAACCATAATAAATACGTACCTGGTAAGCCAAATAAAATAAGCGGTCAACATGCTTATGAATGCTTGAAACAAGGTGTTCTTCTTGCAAAAAAGAAAAAAATCAAAGCACTAATTACAGGACCAGTATCTAAAAAGATAATAAGCTTAAGCACAAAAAGATTTTCTGGTCAAACAGATGCAATAGCTAATTTGTGCGGATTAACATCTAATGATGTAATTATGATCTTTGTTGCAAAAGATTTAAGAATTGCACTTTTTACAAGACATATCGCATTAAATTCTATTCCACAAAAAATACAAAAAAAGAAATTGAAAAGTTTCATTATTCTTCTCAATGCAGAAATTAAAAAATGGTTTAAAATCAAAAAGCCAAAAATACAAATACTTGGACTTAATCCTCATGCAGGAGAAAGCGGCATGTTTGGCAATGAAGAAATTAAATTTATAACCCCTGTTATTAAGGAACTACGGAAAAAAGGAATTGCTATTTCTGGGCCTGCATCGCCTGATGCTGCTCTGGCTGAAGCCGGTAGAAATTATTTGACATCTAAAAAACAAAAGTATGATATATATGTTTCTTTATATCACGATCAAGCACTTCCTATGTTTAAAGCTATAGCTGGACATGATGGGGTGAATGTAACATTAGGACTTCCATTTAACTTAGTACGGCATAATATTTTTGTAACCTCTATGTGTTTTAATACCAACACTAGATTTACTAGATAGCAGGAAAAATATTTTCTTAACAACAAACCGTACTAATTCTTTTATAGTATTTTATCTTTTACTTAGTCTTTTTTTAAATCTTATTTGATTTACTCTCAAGCCGTGGTTTGTATTTAAATAAGAGGAGTAAATTGATGACAACAATTGAAGGAAGCAAAAAAAGACAAGGCTTATACGAAGGTGTAGCACGAGGATATGAAGGGATATCTGATCAAAAGAGTAAAGTAGATGAACAAGAGATCAATAATCAAATTGAAAAGTTGTCAACCGGGCATAAGAATACTGGATTTGAAAAAAGTGGGGAAATGGCAAAACTTGAAAAAATGAAAGGATTAATGCGTGCAGAAAATGCGCAAGATGCGAAGATGCAAGGGCTGCCATGGAAAGAAAAAGCAATTAAAGAAGAAGAAACAGCAGTTCATCTTACAAACAAAGAAAGAGATCCAAGCAAATCATAATGAGACCAGAAATGATAAGAAATTGGAAATTGCTGAAAAAATTCGTGAATTGGAAATTGAAGCTCAACAAGCAAGAGCACAACACAAAGGTTCTCAAACTGAATAACTTGTAATAGCTAAGATTTAATCTAACTTACAGTGTAAGGTTAACTTTGATTTAGGATATAGAATGTGCTAAGGCCGAAATTGCATTTTAATTAGAATAGCAAATGTGTTTTTTATAACTGCTCACTGACTAAAGGCAAACTCATGGGTGACACCGGAAGGGAGGGGGTCCATGAGCAAGGTACGCAGCTCATGGAGGGTGACCTGTGGGTGGCAGGACCCATTAAGTTATAGCTAACAATATCACCTAATTATCAAGTGTCTGTTTCACCGGCAAGTTATATTTTTTGAGCTTCAGGTCCTCGCTGCGCTGCTGAAAGCTTAAAAAACACACCTTGCCTGACGCGCCACTTGATAGACATACCAGATTTTGCTGAGTGATTTTTGAAATGGCACATTTATATTAGAACTTACAGTGTCTGTAATATCAAATCTAGTTTTTTATAATAACTTATTTATTTCCTCTAATTAAAGAAAGCACTTCTGCTCTGGAGGCTTGATTGGTTTGAAATATTCCTTTTAATACTGATGTAACAGTTTTACTTCCTGGTTTTTTAATTCCTCTCATAGACATACATAAATGTTCTGCTTCAATAACTACAGCAACACCCAATGGATTTAATTTTTCCAGAATTGCATTTGCTATTTGTGTTGTCATTCTCTCTTGTAGCTGTGGTCTTCTTGCTGATACTTCAACTACCCTTGCAAGTTTGCTAAGACCGGTAATAGTTCCGTTTCTTGGCAGGTATGCAACATGAGCAACGCCAAAAAATGGTATTAAGTGATGTTCGCAAATGCTATAAAAATAAATATCTCTTACTAAAATTATTTCATCGTGATCTTCTGTATAAGTAATTGTAATTTCATCTTTTGGATCTTTGTCAAGCCCAATGAATAATTCTTTGTACATTCTATAGACTCTATTTGGAGTATTGATTAATCCTTGACGATCAGTGTCCTCACCAACGGCAGTTAAAATCTCACGAACTGCATTTTCTATAATGTCTTGAGGGTGTTTATTTGGTTTAGTTTTAGCTTCTTCAAAATTTAAACTTAATGTCATATATTTTCCCCGAATTTTCTAAGACATAAATATTATAATCTTAAATCCAAATTTTAAATTATTAGGGCTAGAACTAGATAATTGGTAAAAGTTAAACTGGAAATTAATCAATAATTAATCATTGTAATTTACATATTAAGGTAGAATATATCTAAAATAATCGTTTATTAAGGAAGATTATGCAGAGAGTTTTATCAGTATTAGTGGAAAATGAGTCAGGTGTCTTAACCAGAATAGCCGGGCTCTTTTCAAGACGTGGTTATAACATTGAATCTTTAACTGTTGGGCCTACGGAAAATCCTTCTTTTTCAAGAATGACAATAACAACCAATAATGTTGTTACAGAGCAAATTACAAAACAATTACATAAACTGATTAATGTTATTAGAATTACCGATCTTTCTGAAACAGGTTTTGTAGATAGAGAATTAGCTTTAATTAAAGTCACCTCTAATCCAAGCACCAGATCTGAAATTATTCAAATTGCAGATTTATTTCGAGGACGCATTGTAGATGTGTCAGAGGATACCTTAATTGTGGAAGTAACAGGTGATGAAGAAAAAATTAATGCTATTGTTCATTTACTTAGTAAGTTCGGTCTTAAAGAAGTAGCTCGTACAGGCAGAGTTGCACTAGCGCGAGGTGTAAGAATAGATGCTACCAATGTCAAACAAAAAGGTGTTCCTTTAAGAATGGTTACATCAAACTAAGACTATCTTT
>JACOTS010000075.1 GCA_016178265.1 Candidatus Melainabacteria bacterium | reverse complement strand
AACAGAAGAATCATTCAAGATATAAATGCATTAATTGAAGCAGAACTCAGTACTGTTGCAATATTTATCTCTGGGTTTAATGATGTTGCAAGAGGTGGTGAACTAAGCGACTTTGTTAACACATTAATTGACGTAAATACTGACATTAATAATCATTTAGAAATTCTGAATAATATAGGTGATGAAATACAACAAGCCGAAGCTGATGGAGAAATATTGCCAGGAGATGCAACCGATCTTTTGAAAAAAGTAACTTGTGCTATTAAATCAGATAGTAATGCACAGAAAAAAGCTAAAGTGGTTAGAGAGGAATTTGAAGAGCTAATAGATAGAGGAGCTGAACCAATAGGATTTTCACGATCAGATAGATCAAGAATTGTTAGAAGAATATTGGCTGCTAACCGTTGTAAAGAAGGTATTATAAATATAATTGCTAAATTAGAAGAAAAAGACGATTAACAGGGTCAGGGTTAGAACCGAAAAATCAAAAGCTCATTATCTAAGGTATAAGTTCTGACCCTGCTTTCAAAAAATAACAAGCTGCAATTAATCTTTAGTACACCAACGAACCCACCAAATAAGAATAATTTGTAGTGGTAGTCTTAGCCATTGCACAATTGGATTATTCAGAATTCCGCCAAGCTGAATATTATAAAGAGCCATATAAATATTTGCTGGGAAAACTATAATTAAAAGCAAAATCAGCCCAAATGCTGCTGGTCTTTTAAGCTTAGGAATTAAAATGCCAATTCCTCCAATGATTTCAAAAATGCCAGATATGTACACTACTCCTTTTGCATAGGGAATTATTGGCGGAACGATTAGGATAAATTTCTCCACTATTGTAAAATGTAAGATTCCAAGAGTGATAAATATTAATGAAATTGATATGCGTGCAATGTTTTTGTTAGAGCTAATCACGTAATCAATTATAAAAGAAATATTAGGGGGCAGAACTCAAAAAACAAGTTTTAGCTCGGAATTTAAGTTCTAACCCTGCTTTCCTACTTTCTCTTAGCTATCTGTCTAGCACCTTTACTAATATAATCAATTAACCATTTTGACTAATAGAAATTAACTTTTGTACAGATCTATGCTAGCATTATCACCGCTTAATTTGAGAATCAAATAAAGGATTTAACGTGATAGAAACCCATAACCTCTCTTTATCTTTTGGTGGAAGAAAATTATTTGAAAACGTTAATATCATGTTTACCGATGATAATTGTTACGGCATAATAGGTGCAAACGGTTCCGGAAAATCAACTTTTCTTAAAATACTTTCAGGTGAAATCTTTCCTTCAACTGGATTTGTAAATAAAGGACCAAATGATAGAATCGCTGTTTTAAAACAGAATCACTTTGAATATGATGACTTCCATGTGATTAAAACGGTCTTTATGGGATATCAAGAACTGTATAAAGTGATGGAAGAAAAAGAGTCCCTTTATGAAAAATCTCCGGATAAGTTTACTGAAGAAGATGGTATCAGGCTTGGTAAATTAGAAGGTGATTTTGCGGGGTTGAATGGATGGGGAGCTGAAGCAGAAGCTGCCATTTTACTCAATGAATTGGGCATTCCAAATGAATTACACAAGAAGAAAATGAAAGATCTATTAGATAGTCAAAAAGTAAAGGTGCTGTTAGCCCAGGCACTTTTTGGTAATCCTGAAATATTGTTATTGGATGAACCAACTAACCACCTTGATGAAAAATCAATTGCTTGGTTGGAAGAATTTTTATTAGATTATAAATCTACAGTAATAGTAGTTTCTCATGATCGACATTTCTTAAATAAAGTATGTACTCATATAGCAGATATTGACTATGAGCATATTACACTTTTCACTGGAAATTATGAATTCTGGAAAGAAACAAGTGAACTTGCTAGAAAGCTTTTATCCGAATCAAACAAGAAAAAAGAAGAGCAAATAAAAGAATTGGAAGATTTCGTTCGGCGTTTTAGTGCAAATGCATCAAAATCAAAGCAAGCAACTTCCCGTAAAAAGCAATTAGAAAAAATTACTCTGGATGATATAAAACCTTCATCCAGGCGCTATCCATATATCCATTTTGAATGTAAGAGAGAGGTTGGGAAAGAGATTTTAAACATTAAAGGCTTAACAAAAACCATTAATGGAGAAAAAGCAGTAAATGGATTTGATCTGCTTATTACTCCGGGTGAAAAAGTAGCTTTTGTGGGAGAGTATGATTTTGCAAAAACTGCTTTATTAGATATTTTGTCTAACAACTTGGAAGCAGATAGTGGAACTTTTACATGGGGACAAACCATTACTCTAAGTTATTTACCTAAAGACAATAGTAAATTTTTTGATAACTGTGATTATAATTTAGTCGATTGGTTGCGTCAATTTTCAGAAGATCAATCAATGGAATTTCTTCGTGGTACTTTAGGGCGTATGTTATTTAGTGGGGAAGAAGCTCTAAAAAAAGCAAATGTGCTATCTGGTGGTGAAAAGATGCGCCTGATGTATTCAAAAATTATGCTAAGTAAAGCAAATGTTCTATTACTAGATGGACCAACAGATCACCTTGATCTAGAATCAATTGTTTCAGTAAATGGAGCATTAGAAAAGTTTAAAGGAGTTATTTTGATTAATTCACATGATCACAGCTTAGTCCAATCAGTAGCCAATAGAATTATCGAGTTTACTCCAAATGGGGTAATAGATAAAAAGATGAATTATGATGAATACTTGGAAAATAAAGAAATCTGGGCTGAACTGAAACCTTTATAAAATTGAGTAATAATGACAGTGTCAGATTTTAGCGGTTTATATTTGCTGCTTTTGAATTACGGGGTCGTTTCTTTAAAGTTTAAAAATAATTAAAACTATAGAAATGACCCCGAACCCCCGCTTCTATTAAATAATTATTGTTAACAACAAAGCATTATGTCTTCTTTGCATATGCCTGCTAGAAGAACTCTTGAATTTTGTCTAATTGATGCTTGTTTGCCTAGTCCATATTCTGGATAAATAGTTTCTTTTATATGCTCTGCAGTAACGTTATAACCATAATTTGGAAGCACATTTTTTCTCATGTGTTCAGCACTGCGAGGAAAGAAAGCAAGGATTCTTGCTGTTCTATCTTTAGATAGACCTCCCATCAGTGCTGCTGCAATTTCTGCAAATGGCTCTCTTCTATTTTTTAGGAAATAACCTACTTTTTCCTCTTCTTCTGCAGGAATTTCTTTGTAATCTGCATTGTATGCGGTAATAAAAGCTTGCTTGTCAGAATAATTTTGAAGATAGTCTATGCCATGACCCGTTTCATGAAAAACTGTTGATTGAGTCCATTCGTATTTGCCTACTCTATCTGCGACAGTATCAGTTGTGCCGTATTGTATGTGTTGTTGCGGAATAACAATTCTATTTTTTCCACTTAAATAATAGCCTGGTATGTTTATATGCTTTCTATTGTCTACCCATGTATCGTTAATTTTTTCAATCCATGGTTTTTTAGGATCAATTGCAGTTTGTTCATCCTCTGCTTTCCAACCAGGATACAACCAATAATATGAGTCTGCTACATTTTTTGCAATCATTACTTGTAAACCATTTGTGCTTAAGGCATTAGTTACACCTTCCGGTAGAACATTTAGAGCATTATTAATATCAAGCAAATAATCGGTGCTTACTTCTGTATGACCTGGAATAGTGAGAAGTTTATTTATTGGGTAGTTTGATCTGTATCCCTCGCCAGTGTCAACAATTTTAAATGTGCCGTTAATTCCACCACCTGCTGCATCTATAATTGCAACCGGTTGTGAATAATCGGTTGGCTTTGGGAATACATTCCCATCTTTTTTATCTTTAGGATCAAAAACTGCTGTAGATATTTTCTGATTTTTGGTTTCTTTGCGCAGCCCAATATAAAAATAACCTGACTTACCTGTAACTACCTCAAAGTATGCTTTGAAATCATCTGGAATTCTATCACCGGTAATGACTTTGCTTATTTCAAGTTCTAAAGGCTTTTGAGGTTCTACTGTTCTTTGTACTGGATTTTGTATAGGAGCAGGGTGTTGTATCCTAAAACCACGTCTTCTTCCAGCAGTTGCAATGCTTGGCGTTAAACTGCCGACTATAAATGCAGCAGTAGTACTAATAAAGTGCCTTCTGTCTACTTTCATTAAAAATGCCTATATTGCTTAATTAAAGAGATTATAACAGTAGGCAAAGTAATCATTCAACAAAAATAACAGAATTTAAAAAACAAGGGTAAGGAGGGTAAGGGGTCGTTTCATGAATTATGAATTGGGAAATCTTAATGCATAGATCATGAAACGACCCCTTACCCTCCTTACCCTTGTTTTTTAAATTCTGTTATTTT
>JACOTS010000074.1 GCA_016178265.1 Candidatus Melainabacteria bacterium | reverse complement strand
GTACTCGATAAGGTAATTCCTGAGAACAACACATGGAGACTAATTAAATACACAGATGGGATTACAGGTGAAAAAATTAACCAAGAAGATATAACAATTACAGGAAATCAAGTTTTAAGCGGCGGAAAATCATTTATAACCGGTGAGATTTTAAGACCTGGTACATACTATGCAAATCTTACTGTAATTGATACGTCTGGAAAATCTGATTCTACACAAAGTGAAACAGTACAGGTGACATTGCCAACACAGAAGCTACTAGTCCATGCCAGCTTTTCCCCTGTCATTGCAAGCGATGACTCGTCATTGCGAGGAGGTTCGGAAGAACCGACGAAGCAATCTCCTTACGGCATTGGAGGAGTTTTCGAATACGATTCAAACAACGAAGTAAAAATTCAATTTAATTCATTAATTGATATTAGATCTAACAAGCAACCTAAAAACATAATTTACAGTTGGGACTTTGGCGACGATACCTGTCATGTCATTGCGAGCGGAAGCGAAGCAATCCCGAACGATTGTACAAGCCCAAATCCTATTCACATTTACAAAAAATCCAACAATGTCGACACTGTTGATTACCATCCCGAACTTACCGTAACTGCCATCTGGGAAAAAGGATATTCAGAAAGTTGGAGCTCAAAGGCAGGTACAGTAAGCATTATAGATAAGCCCGAGTTTGTAGCACTGGATATACTGCCAAGTACCACAATAGGAAATGCACCACTTATAGTTGATTTTATGATTGGTGAAAATAGTATTGTAAAGAACTCAATTATTGCAAGCTATGAATTTTATGCAACTGTCATTCCTGCGGAAGCAGGAATCCAGACGGAAGCTCCTACCGATAGTGATGTCATTGCGAGCGAAGCGAAGCAATCTCCTAGCGAATCAGGAGTAATATCCAACACTACAACCCCAGAATCCTCTCTAAACGAACTCAAACAAAAAACCTTCACATTTACCTATGCCACTACTGGTGAATTTAATCCACAACTTATAGTAAAAACCAAAGAAGGAAAAGAGTTTACATTTAATAGTCCAATAATTTCTACAAATCAGCTTTTGGTTTCAGGGATAAAAGTTTTAAGTCCTTTAGATGGAGTTTCGGTATTAGATCCTATTCAAACAATAGAGCTTGATTCAAGTTATATAAATCCTCTAAGCAGTGAAAACAGATTGCTTCTTCATTTGTTTGATGATTTAGGAAATGAGACTATAACTGAGCTTGATCCAAAACGCTCCAGTCAAACAATATCCTTAAGTGAAGGCTTAAATACTTACTGGTTTGAGCTTATAGACAGCTTGGGAGCTACTCAAAAGAGCTTAAGCAGAAGAGTTGTTCTGGATAATATAAATCCTGCATTAAATCTAACCTCACCAAATGAATCTATAAAAATAACCAATGGAAACTTAGTGCTTGCAGGTACTGTTATTGATGAGAACTTTGAAAAAGTTGAATACAAGATTGACAGTGATGAACCAATTACAATAAATGAATTAGATACAAGTGATCCTAACGAAGTTAGTTTTTACAAAGAACTTTCAGGAATAGGTCCAAGTGAACACAAGCTATTTGTTAGCGCTTATGATAAGGCAGGCAATACTGATACTAAAGAACTATTTATAGGTAATGGAGGAAGGATATCAAAAGTAATTAAGTCATTTTTGACCTCAACCAATGAACTAGTAAATTTAAATGGCTACGGAATAACTGAGCAAAATGTAGAACCTGTGACTATAAGAGTTGGAGAACCATTTAGCATTAATTCTCAGGTATGTGTAAGTGATAATGGACCACAATTTGATCCAACAACGCCTACTAATTTAAACCTTTCTGACTATTCCTTTACAGTTACAAAAGACGGAAGTACAAAAACCCTTACCAATGCTTTCTTAAATAATGGAAAGCTAAATGCAATAAATCAGTACCCTGATATAGATTCAGGAGTGACTGGCTGTTATAAAGAAATCTAT
>JACOTS010000062.1 GCA_016178265.1 Candidatus Melainabacteria bacterium | reverse complement strand
ACCGAATAAATCGGATAAAATCTTACCTCTTGAGTAGCTTGCTTTGAAATATTACACTAGCTAGGTAGTAACGCATACATTTAATAAGTTACTTACCAATAATACTCTTCTAAATAACAACTATTAAAGTTTTGTCAAAACATTTGTTGAATATTGTTAAATAATCATTAATTTCTATTATCTTGACGTTAGATATTTTAGAGAATTTTGGAATGTAAGTAACAGCTGATAGCTGAGGGCTATAATTACATCATGGACTTCAATAAACTTACACTTAGTTCACAGGAAGTATTAGCCTCATGCAGATCATTGCTTGAGAAATATGAGCATAGTGCTATTGATCCGGAACACTTGGTTGTTGCCCTTGTTGAGCAAACAAGTGGGTTAGTTCCAAGAATCATTGATGAGCTTGGTGTAAGTAAAAAGAAAATTTCAGACGAGCTACATGTCATGCTTTCTAAAAGGCCTAAAGGCAGAGCATCTTCAGTAGGTGGTGAAGGCTTGTATTTGGGCACCATAACCCATAAGGTTCTGGAAAAAGCTTATGAAGAAGCTAAAAACATGAAAGATGAATATGTAAGTGTAGAGCACATATTGCTTGCTGCTTGTGAAGTAAAATCAGAAGCTGCAAGTATTCTTAAAAAAGAAGGTATTACCAAAGAGCAAGTCCTAAAAGCTTTAACAAAAGTAAGAGGAAACCAAAGAGTAACCAGTCCTACTCCTGAAGCTACCTATGATGCATTAAGTAAGTACGGAAGAGATTTAACTGAAATTGCAAGTAAGGGTAAGCTAGATCCTGTTATTGGAAGAGATGAAGAGATTAGAAGGGTTGTTCAGGTTTTAACTCGCAGGACAAAAAATAATCCTGTGCTTATTGGTGAGCCTGGTGTAGGAAAAACTGCAATTGTGGAAGGGCTTGCTCAAAGAATTGTTAGAGGTGATGTTCCTGAAGGGTTAAAAAATAAAAAAGTAGTAGCTCTTGATATGGGAGCATTAATTGCAGGAGCTAAATTTAGAGGTGAATTTGAAGAAAGACTTAAAGCAGTGTTAAAAGAAATTCAGGCTCATGAGGGAGAAATAATTTTATTTATTGATGAATTGCATACTGTTGTAGGAGCAGGTGCAACTGGAGAAGGTGCTATGGATGCTGGTAATCTTTTGAAACCAGCGCTGGCAAGGGGTGAGTTGCATTGTGTTGGAGCTACAACACTTGATGAGTACAGAAAACATATAGAGAAAGATGCTGCGCTTGAAAGAAGATTTCAAACAATAATAGTTGATGAACCGTCAGTAGAAGAAACAATTTCAATTTTAAGAGGACTGAGAGAAAGGTATGAAGTTCATCATGGTGTTCGTATTAAAGATGCTGCTTTGGTAAGTGCTGCAATGCTTAGTAATAGATATATTTCTGATAGGTTCTTGCCTGATAAAGCTATTGATTTAATTGATGAAGCAGCAGCAAAGCTAAGGGTAGAAATAGATTCAATGCCAGTTGAGTTAGATGAGCTTGAAAGAAGAAGGATTCAACTTAGTATTGAAAAAGAAGCATTAAAAAAAGAAACAGATTCTGCATCAAAAGATAGATTAGAAAAACTAGAAAAGGAATTGTTAGAACTCCAATCTAAAACAGATGTGTTAAAGAAACAATGGGATAAAGAAAAAGCGAATATTTCTTTCGTAAGAAACATTAAGCAAGAAATAGAGGAAACCAGAAGGCAAATTGAAAAGGCAGAAAGAGAAACTAATCTTGCAAAAGCTGCAGAATTAAAGTATGGAAGATTAATAGAATTAGAGAAAAAGCTGAAGCAATATTCAGAAAGTAACATACTTGATGGTGCTATGCAGTTACTAAAAGAAGAGATAGATGAAGATGATGTTGCAGAAATTGTGTCCAAATGGACACATATTCCAGTCAGCAGGCTCCTTGAGGGAGAAAAACAAAAACTGATGCGACTGGAAGAGGAAATCCATAAAAGGGTCATTGGTCAGAATGAAGCTGTAAATGCGGTGAGTCATGCAATTAGAAGATCTAGATCAGGGCTTAGTGATCCTAGTAAGCCTATTGGATCTTTTATATTTTTAGGTCCTACAGGGGTAGGAAAAACCGAACTTGCAAAAGCTCTTGCATATGTTTTGTTTGATAATGAACAGAGTATGATAAGAATTGATATGAGTGAGTATCAAGAAAGGCATACCGTAAGTCGCTTAATTGGTGCACCCCCTGGATATATAGGATATGAAGAAGGTGGGCAGCTTACCGAGCAAGTTAGAAGAAAACCTTATTCTGTAATATTATTTGATGAAATAGAAAAGGCTCATGCTGATGTATTTAATACATTGTTGCAAGTGTTAGACGATGGTAGATTGACAGATTCACAAGGTAGAGTGGTGGATTTTAAAAATACAGTTATTATTATGACAAGCAATGTTGGAAGTCAATTGATCCTTGAAGAACAACTGAAAATTAGTCTAGAAGGAGGGGCTTCTGGTGAAAGCCAATATGATCATATAAAAGACAAAGCATTTGAACTGTTAAGAGAAAAATTTAAACCTGAGTTTTTAAACAGGATAGATGAAGTAGTTGTGTTTAGTCCACTTAGAGCTAATGAGATTAAGAAGATAGTTGACATTCAAATTGAAAGGGTAAAAGATAGGCTCAGTGAGAAAAAATTACAGCTTGATTTAACAGATGATGCAAAAGATCACCTGGCAACAATTGGCTATGATCCTACATTTGGAGCAAGACCCCTGAAAAGATTAATTCAAAGGGAACTAGAAAATGAGCTTGCAAAGGAATTATTAAGTGGCAAATTTATTGAAGGGGATACTATTAAGGTAGATTATGATGGGAATAAATTAGAGTTTTCTAAGATAGTTAAGAGTAAAAAATGAGTATAGAGGATTTTGTGATATAGGTTTTATGCGAAAATGTAACCATGGGTTACATCAAGCAATTATCAGATGATTTAATTAAACAAATTGCAGCTGGTGAAGTGGTTGAAAGACCTGCTTCTGTAGTGAAAGAACTAGTTGAAAATTCTATTGATGCACAATCAAAACGTATAGAAATTGAAATAGAAAGAACTGGAAAATTGATTCAAATTTCAGATGATGGAGAAGGTATACATCCTGATGATATTCCACTTCTTTTTTCCAGGCATGCAACAAGTAAACTAAAACAAATTAACGATCTGTGGGATATAAGCACCTTGGGCTTTCGTGGTGAAGCACTTGCATCAATAAGTTCTGTTAGTAGGATTACATGTGCTTCTAAACATAAAAACCAAGAAACAGGATTTAAAATAAAAGTAATAGATGGCAAGATAGATAAAAAAAGCTCTTCTATATCTGTTGGCACTGTATTTGAGGTTAATGATCTCTTCTACAATATTCCCGCCAGGGAAAAGTTTTTGAAATCAGAGCAAACAGAAATCGGGCATATAATAGATGTTGTTTTAAATGAGGCATTGTCCTATCCTCACATAGCTTTTAAAGTAACTAATAACAACAATGTAATTCTTCAATCATCTGGTTCTAATGATTGTAAGCAGGTAATTTATGAACTTATTGGAGATGATTTTAAAAATAACCTTATTCAAGTTAGCGCAAAAGGTCCTTTTGTCGAACTAAATGGCTATATTAGTGCTCTTGAGTTGTATAAATCAAATAGAAAAAATCTATTTACTTATGTTAATTCCAGGCCAATTAAATGTCCTATTTTATCTAAAGCTATACTTAGTGCTTATGAAGGATTAATTCCATCAGGTAAGTATCCTGTTGTGGTTTTAAATTTAAAATTTCAACCCGGATATGTAGATGTAAATGTTCACCCTACTAAAAAAGAAGTAAGGTATAAATCTTCTACAGAAGTTTATAATCTGGTTTTAAGAACATTACAAGCTGCTATTTCTGATTACTATAAGGCTATATATAAGGAACAGTCTGTTTATCAAATACAAGACAACAGGCAAGAGGCAACAGAAAGTAATTTAGCGACATCAGGACTTCAAGACTTCAAGACATTAAGACATAGTCAAGCTGCATTTGACTTGTATGCAGACAACAGACAAGAAGAAAATCTAAAACCCGAAATCCAAAATCCAAAATTAACTCAGCTCTTTTCTGCAAGCAATTTAGAGTGCAATATTGTATGTTCTGATAGATCTATATCTAATATGACGAAAATTGGCAATAAGACAATATTTGAAGTTGGTACTATATTTGATAATGATATCCAGGTTGTTTTTAAAGGAGAGATATTTGGTGATAGTAATTACCAAAAAGAATTCTTTAATCAATTAGCAAACTTGAGTGAGAATATTTATAAGCATTATGCACAAGACAAAAACATTATTCAAAAACAGATTTTACACAGTGATCTTGAGCATGATAGTAAAGCAGGAAAGCAACAAAGGAAAAAGCCTTCACTGACACTTCTTGAAGAAGTTTGGGATAGGGATTTTTGGACATGTGTTTATTGTAGTAAACAGTTAATTGATCCAAAAGTTGTAAGTGAAGCAGTTAAATCTGCAAGCAATGCTTTTGTTACTTATATAAATAAGGAAGGAAGTAAAGTAACAAATCATGTTGTTCTGGAACATGTTGCATCTTATGATCACCATTTGCCTGTAAGCAAATTACCTCAATTTACCTTAGACAAAGAAAACCTGTTTGCTTGTTGTATAAGCTGTAATAGGAAAAAGTCAGATTCAATGGAGCTACATTCTTGGATCCCTAACCCTGTAAATTCCTGGAAAGCTCCTCTTGAAGTTGCAGGCCTAACTTTTAAGGATTCCAAAACCTTTTTGATAGCGGTATAGAAATTACCCTAGATAAATTATGTGTTAAAGTTAAATCTGTCGAATTTAAAAAAATCATTGTGATATTGCTAACTTTGCTTTGCAAGATTAAAGAGAATTCATCTTTTTATAACATTGCCTTAACCATGCTCAGGCTAAATTCCCCCATAGCTTCCGGCTAACTAGGTTGTACTAGTTCATATATTAGGAGTTACATCATGTTCTTACTTTCCATTATTCCATTGTATTTAAATACTGATTCTGATGGTATTCAGGTAAATACTGCTAATCAGGCCGATGTTGCAGAACACAGGGTGATGGAGCTTGAGGCACTACTTTCATCTATGATTATTAAACAGTATTATAGTGGGCAAGTTGAAGGAGTAAATAGTTACGATATCAATTCGATTAGATCTGCACTTGAAGCAGCAAGAGCAGAAGAACTTGCGTTAATGATTGATACAGGAAGTGTTTCTGACAATGATACGTATGCAAGATTAGATTATACTCAACGAATGGAAGCAGCAGTAGATCAAAGAATAAGTGATTTATCAGCACTACTTGCAGCAATAAATTCAGGGACCCAGCTTGGTTATACAGTTTCTGGTGTAGTTAATGACAGCTTTGTATCTGTTGCTACTGAACTTGAAAGACAGCTTATATATAAGCAAGAACTTGAAATATCAAAAGAATATTGGAGTCAAGTTATAGCCAGTAAAACAAGTGTTACAAGTGGCGAAACTACAGAACCTCCATCAGATGAAGATGATACAGGATCATCTACCGTTCAACCTCTTGATTTTTCAAATAGAGAACAACAACAAGCGTTTTCTAGACGTGCTATTGCAAATCTTCAATCAATCATCGGATCTATCTCACAAAATACTGATGTTACTGAACTCTTATCTCAGATTGAAGCTATTACAAGTGAGCTGAAAAGAGAAATGAAACTTGCAAATATTGTTGTAAGTTCAGATGGTTCAAACCAATCGCAAAAATCCGTCAATTCCTTAAATGCTGAATTAAAAACTCTATTTAATCAAAAAGATATGCGTGAACTGCTCTCTGGTGTTGAAAGCTCAGTTAGATCGCAACTTTTCGATGCATTTAACGAATTGTCTCTTTTACTTGGTTAAATTCTATGCTTTGGAATAGTATTGAAAAATTAACTCATCAAAAGTCTGTTGATGATACCAGAAACCAGATAGATCTTGATGATCCGGATACAGTATTAAAATCATCTGTTGCAAGTAAAATTGGTGATATAAACGGGGATGGAAAATTTGATGCTGAAGATATTAGAATCTTCAAGGAACATTTAGAGGGCAAAAGAGAATTAAGTGAAGAAGAAAAGGAAAGAGCTGATATTAATAATGATGGTAAAGCAGATGAAGAAGATTTATATAAAATGTTACAGCTTTTCGAAGAGAGAAGAGAAGCAGAAGATAGGGTTAGGGAGCTAGAATCCCTTTATCAAGCATTGCTTCAAAATGAAAATAAATCTGCAGGATTAGTTGTTTTAGGTGTTGATAATTCTAATATTGAAGCAGTTAAAAATGAATTAGATCAAGCAAGATTTTTACTTGCTACGTTAAGCTGAACAGTTATTTTTTTATAGACACTTTTTTATCCAGGCAAGAAATCCCAGGAAGTGTTTTTCCTTCAAGAAACTCAATTGCAGCACCGCCGCCTGTGCTTACATGAGTAAATGAACTAAATGAGATTCTAAACTTTTCAATTGCAGTAACAGAATCTCCGCCGCCTATTACAGTAATGCATCTTTTTGCTGTTGCTTTTTCCATAGCTTCTGCAACTGCTTTTGTCCCAACTGTAAAATCATTATCTTCAAACATTCCCATAGGACCATTCCAGAATATTGTCATAGATTGACTTATCATTTTAGTAAACTTTTCAATTGTCTTTGGCCCAATATCTAATCCCATATAACCAGGGGGGATTCTATCTATTGGATAAATGTGCAGTTCTTTTTTGAGTGCTGAATGCTGAGTGCTAAGCTCTGAGGATTTTGCACAAACCATATCTTCAGGAAGGATAAGGGCAACAGCATGTTCTTCTTTTAGCTTGTCTATTTCACCAATTAAAGAAATACACTCTTGTTCATATAGTGAATCTCCAATTTCTCCTCCTTTTGCTTTGATGAAAGTAAATGCCATTGCTCCGCCAATTAAAATGGTGTCTACTTTAGATACTAAAGTTTTTAATATGTTTATTTTTGTAGAAATTTTGCTTCCGCCAATAATTGTTGTAAGAGGTCTTACTGGATTAGATAAGATTTTGTTTAATGAATCTACTTCTTTTTCTAGAAGCAGTCCTGCAAGCGATGGATTTAAGTGGGCACTGATACCAGCAGTACTTGCATGAGCTCTATGACTTGTGCCGAATGCATCATTTACATAGATTTGAAACGGTTTTGCAAGCTTCCTGGCAAAATCAGGATCATTCTTTTCTTCTTCTTTATAGAATCTTATGTTTTCTAGAAGACACACATCTTGTGGTTGTAATTTATTAATAACTGATTCTACTTCCGGTCCAATAGAATCATTTAATTTTATAACTTTTTTCCCAAGCAGTTCAGATAGCCTATTTGCGACCGGATCTAATTTCAGTGTACTATCAAATCCTTTTGGTCTTCCTAGATGAGATACAAGAATTACTTTAGCCTTTGCATCTATTAAATATTGAATTGTAGGAAGTGATGCTTTTATTCTAAGATCATTTGTTATTTCTGATTTACCCCCTTTTTTTAGAGGGACGTTGTAATCAACCCTTACAAGTACTCTTTTGCCTTCTAGATCTTTAATGGGTATGTCTTTTATTGTTAGTTGTTCCATAATTTTTATTTTAGCAGTTGTAAAACAAGTTCATTGAAATTTTTATTGGCTTTACTTACATTATGGAGGACATCTTTATGTGATGGCTTATGATTTTTCTTCCATACATTGCTTATTATTGAAATTCCTGCAAAATTGATACCAAGACTTTTAGCACAAATAAGCTCTGGAATAGTAGACATACCAACTGCATCAGCTCCAAGATTACTTAAAAGGCTAATTTCACCAAATGTGTCATACGATGGACCAATTACACCTGCATAAATTCCTTGCTTGATTTTTTGTCCTCTTAATTTCAGTATTTGATTATTTAGTTTGGTCCTTAATTTATAAGGAGGATGTGCAATTGAGCAAATAACACCTCTTTCACTTGCTTGCATAAGATCAATAAACCCATCTATTAACATTAAATCCCCAGGATTGAACTTTTTATTAATTCCTCCTGCTGCATTTGTTACTATAAAATTTTTAATTCCAAGCTCATAAGTAAGCCTTGCATTAATTATTACTTTACTTATATCTAAGCCTTCATACAGGTGTCTTCTGCCTGAATAAACTAGTACATATTTATCCTGAATGTTAAATAATTTTATTTTTCCCTCATGACCTTTTACATGTGTACTATTTTTTTTACTTTTTACTTTTTTTAGATCGGAATATACCGGTAAGTCAGTATAATTTATTACAAATAATGGTTTTTTATTCTCGAATAGTTTTATTCCAGAACCTGTGATAATTGCTAAATGGGGGGTATTTTTGAAGTGCTTTAAAAGAATTTCTTTTGTTTTTTTTAATTTATCCATTTTGTTTGCATTGCTAATTATTACATGTAATGTAGCAAATGCAAAGAATGATGAAAAGATAGGAATTTTATATAGCTATCAAAATGCAAAAACTTACGAAGATTTAAATATTGCATCCTTTGAACCTTACTGGGAAGCATTTGCAGAAACATTCAGAAAAACATATTTGGATGCTCAATATCTGTGTAATATTTCATCTGACACAATGATTGAAGATACTGGCGTGAAGATTATTTTATTTCCCCTTGCAATTGATATTGATCAAATCGAAGTTAACTTTTTAAACAGCTTTCTTAAAAACGGAGGGAAGCTTGTAGTGTTTAGCGGACCAGGGATACCTTCGCAAAGGCTGCAAATATTTTTAAAAGAACATGGATTTGTGTTGACCAAAAACATTATTTCTAGTGGTTCACTTACTTTAAAACATAGATTTTCTGATATTAATTTGGAATTACCTGTTGGTAGCTTTTATTCTAACTTTTCATTTGACGGGTTTGGCGGAAGAGTTATTGCTAAGTGGAAAGAAACAGGGGAGCTTGGTATTGGCGGAAGAGACAATTTGATTTATATAGGTTATCCTATGGGGAAAAATATTAATAGCAGTTCAGATATTCAAATTATATTAAGCACATTGGATTATTATTTCCCAGGCATAATTTATTCTTTGGAAAAAGAAATTGATTTTGAAGAATATAAAGCCTTGTTAAATAAGCTTCTTATGCTAAGAGATAGAGCAGAGGCTGCAATACGAGCAGTAAAAGATTTAAATTACTCTGTCCCGGAGTTTACTCTAAAAAAGTATTTGAGAGAAGGAAATAATGACCTGCAAAAATTTAGCTCCGGCTATCTTTCGGAAGATTATTTAAAATCCAGGCAGTTTGCATATTTAGCAAACAACAATTTTTCACTGATTCTTTCTCTTGTTATTCCTATAAGAAAGGCGGAGGTTAGAGCTATTTGGTTAGATAGAGAAACAATTGTAAAAACCGAAAGCCCCAGAAAATTAAAAAAACTAATACGAAATCTTGCAGATGCTGGGTTTAATGTAATATTTTTTGAAACTGTAAATGCTGGCTATCCAATTTATCCATCGAAGCTTTTGCCTCAAAATCCTTTGACTCATGATTGGGATCCGCTCGAAGTGGCTATTGAAGAAGCACACAACAATAATATAGAGCTGCATGCATGGGTATGGACTTTTGCTGTTGGTAATTCAAGACATAATCTTATAGTAGGAAATAGTCCACAATATGCAGGACCGGTAATTTCTTCCAAAGGAAGATGGTGGGTCCTGGCTGGGAAAGAAGGAAGGCTGCGCATTAAAGAACAGCCAGAGGTTTGGCTTAGCCCTGCTAATAAGAAAGCTTGTACTTTTTTAACGGAGCTTTTTTCTGAAATAGTTCAAAATTATGATGTGGATGGTTTGCACCTTGATTATGTTAGGTTTCCATTCCAAAATAAAAATGAACAAGTCGGGTTTGATTATGTTTCAAAAAATGAATTTAAGAAAAAATATGGTTATTACCCTTCTGTGAAAAATGGCAAATATGAAAAATGGATTACATGGAAGACTGAACAGGTAGATAACTTTGTAAAAAGTATAGGTCCTGAGTTGAAAAGCATAAAGCAAGATTTAAACATTTCTGCTGCTGTTTTTGCAATTCCAAGAGAATTAAGAATTCAAAATATTCAACAGGATTGGGAAAAATGGGCAAAAAATAAATGGATTGATGCGGTATATCCGTTTTATTATTCTTACTCGACAGATGAAATAGAACAAATGTTGACAAATGCGATGAAAGATACAGAGGGAAATGCATTAATTATTCCAGGATATAACTTAAAAACATTAAATGAAGGCGATCTTTCAGATAGAATTGTTTTAAGCAGAGACATTGGCACTTTAGGAGTAGCACTCTTTGCGGCTGCTCATCTGGATGATGATAAAAAAGCTGTATTAGTAAATGGTCCTTATAGGGAAAAAGCAAATATTATTCCATACAATGAACCTGGGAAAGCCCTTGCTCATTTGTTTGATGCATTTGTTCCACTTATTGATAAAGTAGCTTATAGCTTAAATGATGAGAATGATTCAACAGCTAAGCTTCAAAAATCAGTCAAATCTACTATTGAAGAATTAAGAACCGAACTCAAATACAATGAAGCAAAAAACTTAAGTGAAATAGAGAAAAAATTAAATGTGCTTAGAGGAGATTTAGCTGAAATATCTAACATTGAGAAAATTTTAAACAAAAGTCAACAAAGCGTTTACTTGGATAGATATTTGAACCAATTTTTTACACTAGTAAGTTACTTGCAAGGAAGTGTAAAAAGTAAGAATTAAGTAGTCACTCACTCCTTTTCCATAAGTATTGTTCTAATGCTATTTTATTTTGTGAGTTAAACTTAATTCCTTCTTTTTCTAATAATCTTTGTTGTAATCCAAGAGGGATGTTTAATAGTTTATTTGTGCTGATTCCACCTTTTGAGTTAATGACTCTTTGCCACGGAACATTATCAGCATTGAGATATGAGGTATGAGTACTGAGTTGTTTCTTGTCAGCTTGTGGTTTGTATTTTGCAAGCCTATTTAGCGCCCAGCCTACTACTCTAGGATTTAGTCCTAACATTTGTCCTATCTGTCCATAAGTAGAAACTTTTCCTTTCGGGATCTTGTTAACTAAGTTGTACACTTTTTGATAGGTATGCATGATTTATATATAGTAAAATAGTTTACCAATGTCTGCAACAAAAGAAACTTTATTTGAGTATTTAGAAAAGGATACAGAAGTCTTAAAAAGTAAATTATTGAGTATCTTAGCTAAACAAAGCTATAAAGAAGGAAATTTTATTTTAGCAAGTGGCAAAGAAAGTAATTACTATATTGATGGAAAACAAACAACCTTGCATGCCGAAGGTAGCACAATTATTTCAATTCTATTTTTAAGGATGTTAAAAGAGTCTATTGACGCAGTTGGTGGTATGAGTGTAGGTGCAGATCCACTTGCAAGTGGTGTCTCACAAATCGGTTTTTTGCTTAAAAAAAATCTTCATGCATTTTATGTAAGGAAAGAACCTAAAAAACATGGTACTAGTAAGTGGATTGAAGGGCCTCTTAAACCTGGCATGAAGGTTGCAATCCTTGAAGATGTAGTCACAACCGGAGGATCTTCTATAAAAGCTATTGATAAAATTCAAGAATTTGGATGTTCAGTGGAGCAAGTTCTTGCAATAGTTGACAGGAAACAAGGTGGTGCTGAAGCATTTAAAGAAAAGGGTATTGAGTATACTTATCTTTTTGATATTAATCAAGTAATTGAAAAATATAAATTAGGCTAGTTCTTATCTTATAATGTTTGCTACATATAGATTTTCACGATATTATTAGTAAATATGGGAGAAATAACAAAAACAACTATATCTGTAGTTTTAAAAGATGGCTCCAGAAAGGAAATTCCTTCAGGAAGCACAGGACTTGATTTAGCCAAATCAATAAGCAACAGTCTTATAAAAAAGAGTGTTGGGCTTAGTGTTAATGAGGAACTTAAAGATTTAGTGACTATATTGAATAGTGGCGACAAGGTTGAAATAATTACAAAAGATGATCCAAGAAGCTATGAGTTTTTAAGACATAGTACAGCTCATGTTTTAGCGTCTGCTGTTCAAAAACTATTTAAATCTGCAAAAATTGCAAATGGACCTGCTATAGAAGATGGATTTTATTATGATTTTGAGATTCCTAATCATAAGCTTGTACCTGAAGATCTTGTGAAAATTGAAAAAGAAATGCAAAGAATTATAGATGAAGATCAAAAATTTGTGAGAGTTAATGTAAAAAATGCTGATGAGCAAATTAAAGAATTTAAGTCCACTGGAGAAAAGTTTAAGGCGGAAAACCTAGAAGAACACAAAAGCCATAATCCTACTTTGTATCTTTTGCAGGATAAAGATGGCAACACTATGTGGAATGATTTTTGCAAGGGCCCTCATATAACAAGCGCTAAGCAAATCAAAGCATTTAAGCTCTTATCTATTTCCGGTGCATATTGGCATGGAGATGAAAAGAGGGAATCACTTCAAAGAATTTATGGTACTTCTTGGTGGTCTAAAGAAGATTTGGATGCATATTTAACACGTCTTGAAGAAGCTGAGAAAAGAGATCATAGAAAGCTTGGGAGACAATTGGAGTTATACAGTGTTCATGAAGAAACCGGTCCTGGACTCATACTTTGGCATCCTAAGCTCGCTTATGTTAGAACTCAGCTTGAAAATTTTTGGAGAGAGCTTCATCAAAACCATGACTATCAGCTTGTGTACACTCCACACATAGCAAGAAATGAACTCTGGAATATTTCAGGTCACAATGAATTTTATAAAGAGAACATGTTTTATATGAATATTGATGAACAGGATTATGTTTTAAAACCAATGAACTGCCCTTTTCATGTAATGATTTACAATTCAACAAGACATAGTTATAGAGAACTTCCGATTCGCATGGGTGAATTAGGAACAGTATATAGATATGAACGTTCTGGAGTCATGCATGGACTTGCAAGAGTTAGAGGATTTACTCAGGATGATGCTCACATTTTTTGCAGAAAAGATCAATTTGTGGAAGAGATTAAAGGTGTAATTAAACTTGTGGATATTATTTATGGAACTTTTGGGCTTGAATATTCAGCAGAACTTTCTACCAAACCTCAAGATGCAATAGGAACAGGTGACATTTGGGATTTTGCAGAAGAAGGGTTAAAACAAGCATTAAAAGAGTATGGACTTGAATATAAATTGAACCCAGGAGATGGAGCTTTTTATGGACCTAAGATTGATTTTAAGTTAAAAGATGCACTTGGCAGAATATGGCAAGGAGCTACAATTCAACTTGATTTTAATTTACCACAAAGATTTGACCTGAAATATATAGCAAAAGATGGCTCTCAAGAACAACCAGTAATGGTACACAGGGCAATTTATGGGGCACTTGAAAGATTTGCTGCAATAATAATTGAACACTTTGCAGGAGCATTTCCTTTGTGGCTTTCTTATAAGCAAGTTACAGTGCTTCCAATAAGCGATAGGCATATAGAATATGCCAATAAAATTGTCAGTGAATTAAAATCACAAAATATAAGAATCAATCTAGACTCAAGAGCTGAATCTGTTAATGCAAAAATTCGAGATGCACAGCTTGAAAAAATTCCTTATATGCTAATTGTTGGAGATAAAGAAATAAATGAAAATAAGATTTCTGTAAGATCCAGAAAAAAGGGTGATATAGGTTTAATGAATATTACTGAATTTGCAGGAAAAATCCTAGAAGAATTAAGGAATAAAACTATTTAGCGTAAATTCTGATAACACTTTATAAAAATAACCTAAATTTTTTTCATGCGTCTATGAGAAATACATCAAAATAGTATTCAAGTGAATATTAATATGACTAGAAAAAAATATATTGTAATATTGCCTTGCTTTCTATACTTGATGGCTATTCTTCTCGGGCCGGAAAAAGCTATATGTTCAACTGGACTTAGAGGAGAGGTTTATTACGGAAAAGCTTCCTGGTATGGATGGAAATTTCATGGTAGAAAGACTTCAAATGGGGAAAGATTTAACAAAAATAAACTTACTGCTGCCCATAACTTTTTACCTTTTAATACAATTGTTAAGGTTACAAACCTTACAAATGACAGATCAGTAAAGGTAAGGATTAATGACAGAGGTCCGTTTAAAGCAGGAAGGATAATAGATCTTTCAGAAAAGGCAGCAGAAGTTATAGATGCAAAACAAATTGGAATTATTGATGTAAAAATTCAAGTGTTATCAAAAGCTGATGTTGAGCTTGTTGAAGATAAGCAGTTAGTAAGCATTGAGAATATTCCATAACCTAAGTTAAGATGTACTACAAAATATTAATAATGATTTTAGAAATTTAACTTACGTATTTAACTTTTAACGGTTATAGTTAAATTGTGTGCTTAACAAGTATTTAGTCACCTCCTGTTTAAGCTGATTAAGCAAGTTAAATATTTAAAGCTTGGAGCATAAGTAAAATACAGTTGAGCCAAAGCATTAGTAATAGCTGGATTAAGGACAGCATTGACAATGGCCCGCCCTGCCAAATGCTGTAGAAAAATAAGATAAGGAGTGAATATGGTAGATATTGCCAATCAAGGAACGTTTGCAAGCATAATGGTTGATTCTGACTCGCCGGAAACAACAGACTTAAATCAAATAGAAACTGAGTTACTGAGTGATGATTTTGATTTATCGGATGTTGAGGCAGATACCTTTGATCCAAAATTAGAAGCTGGAACAGATGATTCAATTAGACTTTACTTAAGAGAAATAGGAAGAATTCACTTATTAAAAGCAGATGAAGAAATTAATCTTGCAAGGCGAATTGCATATGGTGGGGATGATGGTATAAAGGCAAAAAGACAATTAGTTCAAGCTAACTTAAGGCTTGTAGTTTCCATTGCCAAAAAATATCTGAATAGAGGTTTGCCATTTCTTGATTTGATCCAAGAAGGTAACTTGGGTCTTATTAGAGCTGCAGAGAAGTTTGATCCTGAAAGAGGCTATAAGTTTTCAACTTATGCAACCTGGTGGATTAGGCAAGGGATTACACGTGCTCTTGCAGATAAATCAAGAACAATTCGTGTTCCTGTTCATATGGTTGAAACAATTAATAAGTTTAAGAAGATAACAAGAGAGCTTTCTCAAGGATTAAATAGAAGGCCTACTGAAAATGAACTTGCAGTAGCTCTTGATGTATCTGTACAAAAGGTTAAAGAAATAGTTGCTGCAAACAGGACACCTGTATCTTTAGAAACTCCTTTAGGAAAAGAAGAAGACAGCAGACTTGGTGATTTTATATCTGATGCTGAATCGGCAAGGCCTGACAGCTCTGCTACAGATGAGCTCTTAAGGAAAGATATTGAACAAGTGCTCGGATCTTTGCTACCTCGTGAAAGAGAAGTCATTAGGCTAAGATATGGTTTAGATGATGGCCGTGAAAGAACACTTGAAGAAGTAGGGCAACTCTTTGGAATTACAAGAGAAAGAGTTAGGCAAATTGAATTTAAAGCTATGAGAAAACTTAGACAACCAGATAGAAGTAGCAGGCTTGAAGGCTACTTAATGCATTAAATAAATTGCAGGTATTACTCGTAACCGCCTATCACCTTAATGTTATAAATTCGTAAACTATTTGTAAGTAGTTTTGATACCAAATCTAAAGAATAAGCTGGTATAAACAGAGGCTTTGTCCAATTTAGTAAGATTGATATGTAACAAATGGTTAACTTGTTTGTTATTTTTTGTTATCTTAACGAGGGCTTTAACGTAATATATTTTGATTAATATTGTGAGGGGAAGGTTATGAATCTTTCAATTCAAAAATTAATAGATGATTTTATAAAACGTATTGGAGAAGATGAAATTAAAATGCTTGAAAACGTATCACCTGATGCAGCATTTAATTATGTCTTTTTCTTATACAAGAAATTTTATGGTGATTACCCAAGCGGCGATCTCTATAAAATCTTAGAAGAAAAATTTATGAAAAGAGTTGCAGCTTAAATATTTAACAGGTTAGATAATCCTTTAACCTGTGTATATATACTTTTATTGTCTATAAAAATAAATTCTTCCTTTAAATTTTTTATATTTGTAATTTAAAGGTTACCATTAGTCTAAATTAATGATTTCAGTTAATAAAGAACAATTAGCTTATTCTCAAGCTGTAATAGGTGGAAATAAGATTACAAGAAGAACCTATGGTTTTGATGAAGTTGCTTTGGTTCCTGGAAAAGTAACTTTGGATTTAGATTTGTGCGATACCACATTTATTTTAGGCAGATATAAGTTTGATTTCCCAATCATTGCTTCTGCTATGGACAGTGTTGTAAGTCCTGAAACAGCTTCTTTAATAAATAAAGTTGGCGGTCTTGGCGTATTAAATTTACAAGGGATTTATACCAGGTATGAAAATTATGAAGATGTTGTGAAAAAAATAATTGAGGTTTCCAAAGATAGTTTTGTTCCTTTAATGCAGAAAATATATCAAGAACCAATTAAGCATGAGCTTGTAGAAAAAAGAATTAATGAAATTAAATCCACTGGTGCAATTTGTGCTGTATCTGCTACTCCAAATGTTGCATATGAATTTGGTGAAATTGCACAACGCTTTGGTGCTGATATATTTGTTGTACAAAGTACGGTTGTTTCAATTGAACACAAATCTCAAAACAAAGCAAATTGCTTTCACCTGAAAGATTTTATTTCTAAGATGTCTATGCCGGTTATTGTCGGTAATTGTGTTACTGCGGAAGTTGCATTGGAGCATATGAAATCTGGAGCTAGTGCAATACTTGTAGGTATAGGACCGGGTGCTGCATGCACTAGTCGAGGAGTTTTAGGAATAGGTGTTCCAATGGCTACTGCAATTGCAGATTGTGCATTTGCAAGAGATGAATATTTTTCAAACACTGGCAGATATGTTCATGTTATTGCAGATGGTGGAATGTCAGTGGGTGGTGATATTTGTAAAGCCATTGCATGTGGGGCTGATGCAGTTATGATTGGATCACCTTTAGCTAAAGCAAAAGAAGCTCCAGGTCAGGGATTTCACTGGGGAATGGCAACACCAAGCCCAGTGTTACCAAGAGGAACTAGAATTCAGGTTGGATCTATTGGTACGTTACGTGAGATATTATTAGGACCTGCAACATATGATGATGGTTCACAAAATTTAGTTGGTGCATTAAAAACCTCTATGTCAACATTAGGAGCATCAAATATAAAAGAGATGCAACAAGTTGAAGTTATAATTGCACCTGCAATACAGTCTGAAGGCAAATTGCTTCAAAGAGCCCAAAAACTGGGTATGGGTAAATAGTACAACCTAGTATTTTTCTAACATTAAATAAGAATAATTGTCTCTATTTGTGCAAAGTGAAAGTGATGTTTACTTAATTTTGCAGCTTAGGATAATATTAAATGAAACAATTTACATAGTATTGAGACATAAATATTATGCCTAAGAGCTTTTTAGATTTATGCAAGGAAAAAATAATCATTTTTGATGGTGCAATGGGTACATCAATTCACAGTCTTCCTTTATCTTTGGATGATTATGAAGGACATGAAGGTTGTAGTGAGATTTTAGTTAAAACAACCCCCGATGCTATAAAAAAAATACACGAGTCTTTTTTAAAAGTAGGCTCTGATGTTATTGAGACAAATAGTTTTGGATCAAGCTCTATTGTTTTAAATGAATATAATATTCCAAATGAGTCTTATAATTTAAGTTTTCTCTCGGCAAAACTTGCAAAAGAAGTTGCAAGCGATTATAAAAACAAATCCCATCGTTTTGTGGCAGGTTCTATTGGACCTACAACCAAGCTTCCTACACTTGGACATATAAGTTACAAGAATATGAAAAAATCATTTTATATTCAGGCAAACGGACTATTGGATGGAGGGGCTGATTTATTTATTATTGAGACTTGTCAGGATATTCTTCAGGCAAAAGCTGCACTAGGTGCTGTTTTTGATTTGATGAAAGAAAAAAACAAGAAGTTGCCAGTAATTGTTCAGCTTACCATTGAAGCAATGGGGACCATGCTTGTAGGTTCGGATATACAAGCAGCTTTTACAGCACTGGAGCCTTATGAGATTGATGTTATAGGGATGAATTGTGCAACTGGACCACTTGAGATGTCAGATCATATTCGATATCTTTGTCAGGTTAGTCCGTATTTTGTCTCGTGTATGCCTAATGCAGGGATTCCTGAAAATGTAGGAGGTAAAAGTGTCTACAAGCTTACACCTCCCGAGTTACTTAAATCACTAAAGCATTTTGTAGAAGATTTTGGGGTTGGTCTTGTAGGTGGTTGTTGTGGTACAACACCTGAACATATTAAACTACTGGCTGATAATTTAGGTAATAAGACATCAGGTAAACGTAAAATTGAATATATTAATTCAGTAAGTAGTTTATATACCTCAACACCATTAGTTATTAACCCACCGCCGGTAATTGTTGGTGAAAGAACTAATGCCAATGGCAGCAAAAAATTTCGGGATCTTCTTGCTGTAAATGACTTTGAAGATATGGTGAATATGGCTAAAGAACAGCTTGCAGAGGGATCTCATATTTTGGATGTTTGTACTGCTTATGTAAATAGAGATGAAGTAAAGGATATGACTGAGTATGTAAAAAGACTAAATACCCAGGTAAACATTCCTCTTATGATTGATTCTACTGAACATCCTGTAATCAAAGAAGCCCTTGAAATTGTTGGAGGAAAATCTGTAATTAATTCCATCAATCTTGAAGATGGCGAAGAAAAAATGCAAAAGGTATGTCCCATTGCACAGGAATTTGGTGCTGCACTTGTTGCACTAACTATTGATGAGGATGGTATGGCAAAAACTGCTGAAAAGAAACTAGAAGTAGCAAAAAGAATTTATAAATTGGCAACAGAGAAATATCATATTAAAGCAAAAGATTTAATTTTTGATCCGCTTACATTTACTTTAGGCAGCGGTGATGAAGAGTTTAGAAAAGCAGGTCTTGAGACTATAAGTGCAATAAAACTTATAAAAGAAAATCTGAAAGAGGTAAGAACAATTCTAGGGGTAAGTAATATTTCATTTGGTTTATCTCCTCAAGCACGTCAAGTGTTAAATTCAGTGTTTACTCATGAAGCAGTTACATATGGGCTTGATTTAGCTATAGTTAATTCAAAAAAGATTTTACCCCTATTTAAAATTCCTGAAGAACAAAGAAATACAGCGCTTGATCTTATCTATGATAAAAGAAAAGAAGGCTATGATCCACTTATTAAATTTATGTCTCTTTTTGAAAATATAAAAGAGATTTCAAAAAGCTCTGTAGAAGATAAGAAACTAACAATAGAGGAAAAGCTTAAAAATAGAATAATTGATGGTAATAAATCTGGATTAACTAATGACTTGGATGTGGCTTTAAAACAATATTCACCGCTTGATATTATTAACAAAATACTGTTGGATGGTATGAAAGTGGTAGGTGATTTGTTCGGAGCAGGTGAAATGCAACTCCCTTTTGTGCTGCAATCAGCAGAAACCATGAAGGCTTCAGTTGCGTATCTTGAACCGTTTATGGACAAAATTGAATCAACTACAAAAGGCAAAATAGTTCTGGCTACTGTTAAAGGGGATGTACATGACATAGGTAAAAACCTTGTGGATATTATACTTACTAATAATGGGTACACAGTTTACAATCTTGGGATTAGACAACCGATAGAAAATATTATTCATGCTGCATTAGAACATCATGTTGATGCTATAGGTATGAGTGGATTACTTGTTAAGTCAACCCAAATAATGAAAGAAAATCTTGAAATATTAAATGAGAGGGATATAACAATTCCTGTAATATTAGGTGGAGCTGCTTTAAATAAACGTTTTGTAGAAGAAACTTGTCAGCCGATTTACAAAGGGCAAGTTTATTATGGGTTGGATGCATTTTCAGATCTTCATTTTATGGAAGACATTTCTAAAAATAGAGGTAAGAAGCAAGATATAGTTTTAGTAGCTAAGAATGTAAAACCGCAAGCTAAAAAAGAAGTTGGAAAAGATTCTGTCCAGATTTTAGTGAAAAGAAGTTCACTTATTAAAGAAGCTGCGTTTATACCGAAGATCCCATTTTTTGGTTCTAAGATATTAGAAAACATAGATTTAAATGAAGTTTTTCCTTATATTAATGAAACTGCTCTTATGATTGGTCAATGGCAATTTAAAAAAGGCAAGATGTCAAAAGAAGAACATGTAAAATTAATTCAAGATAAAGCAAAACCAGTACTGGAAGAATTAATTATGCCTTACGGATTATTTTCTTGAAAAAGATAGCGGCAAAATCGATGTAGTAGCATTTCATGCTGTCACTGCAGGTAAGGAAGCAAGTGAACATGCTCAAAAGTTGTTTGAAGCAAATAAATATACTGATTATCTTTATTTTCACGGATTTGCTGTTGAAACTGCAGAGGCACTTGCTGAATATACTCATAAACTAATTAGAGAAGAACTAAATATTCATAAAAATGATGCAAAAGATATGAAAAAGCTTTTAGGACAAGGTTATCAAGGTTCTAGATATAGTTTTGGATATCCTGCTTGTCCGCACTTAGAAGATCAAACTAAGATTTTTAATTTAATTCATCCTGAGCGTATAGGAATATCTCTATCTGAAAGTTTTCAACTTCACCCAGAGCAAAGCACAACTGCTATTATTGTTCATCATTCGCAGGCAAAGTATTTTAATGTCAGTTAAAAGATGAAAGTATTAAATTTTATTCGTAATAAAGCTGGAGAACTAATTTGTGTCAGTTCTTTAATTTTGTATTTAATTTTAAGATTGCCTTTAAATCTATCAGTAGTTTGTGCAAATGATAATCAAGGATTTGCATTTATATTTGGTAATGGGCTATTAAAATGGGGAGAATTGGAGTGCGGCAGAGGACCAATATTTGTTTTATTGTATGCACTTATCATTAAACTTTTCGGGTTTGGGACATTATCTATCATTGCTGTCCATGCAGTAGAAAGTGTAATTTTTATTTCTCTAGGACTCTTGCTATATTTTGTGATTAATAAGGTCTTAAATAATAGTTTGTATGCAGGCTTTAGCGTTTTTTTGTGGATTTTAATGATTAGTACCCCTTTAGGATATTCAGATACTATTGTTGAAATAAGGTCCCACTGGAACTTGCAGGAAGAGTGTGTTGGTGTACTTTTTGCTTTGATGTCTCTTGCGTGTTTGCTTACTGGCGGATTATTTGATTTAGATAAAAATTGTCGGAAATTAAATCTCATACTGGGAGGAATCTTTACAGTAATGTCTTTTATGTCTAAAGCAAATAACGGTGTATATTTGCTTGCAACTTTGCTTTGGATTTTGCTTGTTCTTGTTTTTTCTAAAAGAGAACAAAGGGCTTATTTGTTTAAAAAAACATTATTTTATTTTCTTGGGCTAATTATTGCAAGTATATTTTTTATTTGTTTTGTGTACGTTTTTTACCACGATTTTGCAAATTATTGGAGAGATTATGTTTTAGTAGGCAGTTATTTTGCACCTAAACTCTCCAGTGTAAGTGATTGGGTAAATGGGATTTTAGGAGTAATAACTAGAAACAGTGATTATTTAAGCAATCCTATTTTATTTTGCGTTGTTTTTATATCTGTGCTTTTAGGATTGGTGCAATTTTTTATGTTTCATAACCTTTCAAAGGTTGTTTTATTTTGGCTATTTGCAACTATTTGGATGACAGAAGCAGTTTGTGCAATTATAATGCCTGGTTATTATCAGCCTTATTATTATCATTTAATTTGGCCTGTGGCAGCACTACTGCTTTGTTTGGGGCTTTATTGGATAGATAAAAGCTTTAGTAACAAGCTAATTGTTAGATTATTATTTATTTCTTTAATTTTGTTTTTTCTGCACAGATTTTACTTGGTATCAAACTCATATGTAAAACTATATGAGGAATTAAGTCCACAAAATATTTTTAAGCAAGTTCAGTCTTTTCAAGACCCGGTTATACCATATGATTTTGCAAATGTTAAAAGAGATGGGCTTTTAAAAGCAGCTGATCTCTTAAATATATTTATTAAGGATAAAACCAAAACTTTATTTATTTTTAATTTTAATAGTCCTGGACAAACAGCTTTTTCTCCGCTTACTTATATTTATGCAAAAAGATATCCTCCCTCTACTGTAGAACCTGCACTACTTAGAGTGCCAACAATTGTTAGTGCAAAAATACAGAAACTAAAAAAAGATTTAATAAATAGAATGCCAGATTATATTGTGGTATCAAATGAAATGTATTTAGAACGTTGGCAAAAAGATGAGCTGTCAGAATTTATTGATTGGTTTAATAATTTAGTAAACAATGACTATAAGCGTATACAAACCTTAAGATTTACACATGATGTAGGCAACAAGCAAGAAATATTCTTTCTTTATCAAAGAGTCTAACTGCCTCACCTCCTGTCAGCAAACGTGTGGGTGACGCCCGCTCAACAAAGTTGAGCGAGGTTCGCTCAAAAGAGCGACCGGAAGAAGCTATCTCAAAAATCACTTAGCAAAATAGAATATTTTCTAACATTTCATACACTCAGCAGTACACCCCTTTCGAGCAGTTTGATACTTTATTTATAATCCCCCAGCCCTTAAAAAGGGCTGGGTTTCCAAAGACCGCCTCTCAAAGTCTTTCTTTATAGTTTTTAGTTGAGGAAGACTGCTCGGCTTTATTA
>JACOTS010000177.1 GCA_016178265.1 Candidatus Melainabacteria bacterium | reverse complement strand
TAGATCAAGTCTGTTAAGACTTTTAAGACTTGTTACAGAGAAACCTTTACCAACTGCAGCTTGATATAAAAAAGATAGAACCTTGTCTACATTTAATGCCATTTTGCTTAATAATCTCCTTAAAATAAAATTATGTTATATCTTTGAGCCTAACAAATTTTCCCTTTAATAATCAACTTACCTGAAGTTAAGTAAATTTAAGGATATTTTAGCCTAAATTAAAGTGATTAGTTAAGGTATTAAAGTAAAATATACTTAACCTATGCAAGTTTTACTAACAGAAGAAGACTTAACACTCAAAGATTCAATTGAGAGTTTTGTACTAGAACAAACAGAAAAAGAAGTTAATTTAAGAAATCTTTGGCAATCACTTTATAAAAAATCATTTATTTGCCAAGATAATTCATTGTTAAAAAACATATTATTGACAGAGTCTATCTGTAGTATAAATCCAGGAATTGGATTATTTTTGCTTACACAATTTGCATGTATTGAAATCATCAAAAGCTTTGCAAATGACAACTTAAAAACACAATATTTAGATAAGTTAATTAGCGGCAAACATATAGCTTGCTTTGCACTTACAGAACCTAATGCTGGTTCCGATGTCACTTCTATTCAAACAACAGCAAAACAAAAAGATAATAGCTGGATAATAAACGGACATAAAATCTGGGCAAGCAACGGATCCATAGCAGATATATTTATTACTTTTGCACAAACAAAAGAACATAGAGACAAGAGTGGCATAACTTGCTTTCTTATTCAAAGACAGGAAACAGGAGACAAAAAACAAGAGTTAGAAATTTTACCTGACACTCCAAAGTTAGGTGTAAAAATCACACCTTCTAATGAAATTAAATTTAAAGATTTAAAAATTGACAGCAATAGCATGATCGGGCAAATAGGAGATGGCATAAAAATTGCTCTTTCTTCAATTACTACAGGAAGAATATTTTGTGCTGCTCAGGCTTGTGGCTTACTTACAGGATGTCTTAAAGAGTCAGTAAAATACAGCAGTAAAAGAAATCAATTTGGGAAAGCCATATCTGATAATCAAGCCATAAAATGGTACATTGCTGATATGACAAAAGATTTAGATGCGGCAAGGCTTCTTTTATATAAAGCTACATGGGCTAAAGAAAATAAAACTGAAGAAGTTAATAAGCTATCCAGCATGGCAAAATATTTTTCAACATCAAGAGCAGCAATCCATGCTAATAAAGCTGTTCAGATTCAGGGTGGTGCTGGTTTAAGAGAGTCTTCATTCGTTGCAAATGCATACAGGGATGCAAAGGTGCTTGAAATTTATGAAGGAACAAATGAAATCCAAAAAGTGGTCACAAGCAAAGAACTTGGGCTCTATTAAAAGTAGAGATAAGCATACACTTAAGGAATTTCTGAAAAACATAGATTTAAATAAACCTAAGCTAAAAAAGATTGAGGCTTTGCTTGCTGGTTATTTTCAAAGTAAAGTTAGCGGCACTGGGTTTGATTTTAATGAAATCAGAGAATATAAAATGGGGGATGATTTAAGGCATATAAGCTGGAAAAGTACTGCAAAAACAGGAAAACTTCAAACAAAAGAATATTTTGCAGAAAAAGAAATAAGAGCATATTTTCTAATAGACATAAGCACTTCTATGTTTTGTGCAACTAAACTTGAACCACTTATTAATCTTCTTGCATTTTTACTTTATAAATCACAAAACTTTTGTGAAAAGATTGGCGGGGTATTTTTCTCTAATGATATTTACTACCATTTTCCAATAAGCCACACAAATGCTCAAGCAAATCTAATGTTTGAAACTTTTTTTGATTATTTTGAAAAATTAAAGGACAAGACCCCTGATTATCCGGTTTTTACTGATTTAGTAAAAGCTACAAATTTCACAAAGCAATATTTCAAGAGAAAAGGAGTAATCTTTATAGTTAGCGACTTTATAAATTTAAAGAACTGGCAAAAATCGATTTTTGATCTTTCACAAAAGCAAAACATATACTCATTTCAAATATATGATCCCGTAGACTTTAATCTTTCAAACAGCGGTTATATTACATTTATAGACCCCGAAACAAAAGAAAGATGTTTTGTTAATACTGATAACAAATTAATCATGGAAAACTATTACAAACTAATGAATAAGAAGCAAGAAGAATTAAACAGTTTTTTAATGAGCCAGGGGGTAAAACATTTTATTATTGAAAAGGAAGATTTTATTTAGATAGTACCTGTTTTTATATACCACCGGCTCGCTTACGAATAAGCTTCGCCGGTTTTGCAAAGTGCACTTTATAGATACTTCTTACTATTGTTATCCAGATTTTACTGAATAAATCAGATAAAATCTTACCTCTTGAATAGCTTGCTTTGAAATATTAAACTAACTAAGCAGCAATTATTACAGAACATAAGTGTAAAATAATAGCTGTATCAATATGAGTTCAAACGAAACAAAAGAATATGACATTGTAATTATTGGTGGAGGGCCAGCAGGTTTGGCTGCCGGACTTTATGCTTCCAGGGGCAATATGAAAACAATAATCCTGGAAAAATTGCTCACTGGCGGGCAATTAAACAATACAGCAGAAGTTGAGAATTATCCAGGTATGGATCATGTAACTGGTCCTGAAATAGGCGAAGAAATGACCAAACAAACCAAGCGTTTTGGCTGTGAAATAGTAACCAACTGTAATATTTCAAAAGTAGAACTTAGCGGAAAAGATAAAGTTGTAGAGTCTGATAAAGGTATTTTTAAATCAAAAGTAGTAATTATTGCAACAGGCTCAGAATACAGAAAATTAAATGTACCCGGAGAAAAAGAATACAATGCAAGGGGTGTAAGCTATTGTGCTGTATGCGACGGTGCTTTTTTTAAAGAAAAAGAACTTGTTGTAGTAGGTGGAGGTGATTCAGCGGTTGAAGAAGGTACTTTTTTAACAAAGTTTGCAACCAAAGTTACAATAGTACACAGAAGAGATGCATTTAGAGCTGAAAAAATCATTCAAGACAGAGCTTTTAAAAATCCAAAGATAAATGTAGTTTGGGATACTGTGGTGCCAGAAATTAAAGGGAATGGCAATGGAGTAACCAGTGTAATCTTAAAAAACGTTAAAACCAATGAATCAAAAGAATTTTCATGTGATGGAGTTTTTATCTATGTAGGATTGGACCCAAATACACAATTGTTTAAAGGTCAGCTTAAAATGGATAATTCCGGAAAAATCATTACTAATGAAAAGATGGAAACAAACATCCCAGGAGTTTATGCTGCCGGTGATGTTAGAGAAACACCTTTAAAACAAGCAGTTACAGCTGCTTCAGATGGATCTTTAGCTGCTACAATGGCAATAGGATATATTGGAGCTTTACATGATAAGGAGTAAAAATACTAAAAGTTATGTACCAAAGAAGACACAATAGTAAAAGACGCTATCAAAGAAGAAAAGGTGGAATAGGGAGAGCACAAACTTCTCTTCCAAAGCCTAAAAGATACATGGACATTAATTGCAACCTCGGGCAAGGGTTTGGGATATATCAAAACGAATATGAAGAAACAGTGCTTCCATACGTTACTTCTGTAAATATTGCATGTGGTATTCACAACGGAGAGCCAACTACCATGGCTAGAGCAGTTGAAGCAGCTAAAGGATATAACTTAAACATAGGAGCTCTTGTTGGATACCCTGATCGTCAAAGCAATGGCGAAAGGGAAATGTATTTTGATGTTGAAGAATTAAGAGCTACTGTTTTATATCAATTAGGTGCACTTCATGCACTCCTTCAAGCAAATGGGCTTGAGTTAAAGCATGTTAGAACACATGGATTTTTATACAAACAACTGTCAACTGACCTGTTAATTGCAGAAACTGTTGCTAAAGCAATTGCAGAATATAGCCCATGGGTTACCCTTATTGGCTTAGGTGGACCTGTACTTTATACAGCTTGTACAAATGCAAATATAAAAGTTAGACAGGAAATTTTAATAGATCGAAGATATAGAAGGGATGGTCATGTATTACCATACACAAAGACAATTGATGGAAAAAGACACCTTGAGGATTCTGCATCGAGAGCAAGAGAGTTTCTCCAAAAAGGTACAGTGACCAGTGAAGACAACAGCAAGCTAAAAATCAATGCTGAAACAATTCACATTCCATCTGATACAAAAGAATCAATAGAACTTGCCAGAATAGTATGGTCAATGGTTCCAGAGCCAAGAGCACTTCACTCAGACAAATACAAAAATTACTGTGCTGATCTTGCCGCATTAAAATCCTAAACAATGAAGAACCTCATAGGACAAATTATTTCAGGATCATATTCAAAAGGTCTTGTATTAAAGTTAGCTAATAATTTTGATATTGAAAACTTAAAGGTTGGTGAGTTTGTCGTAGTACATGGCAACAAAACAAAATACTTTGCAATGGTAACTGATATTTTGCTGGAAAATAGCAACCCAAGACTATTAAGTTATTTACCCTCACCAGAAGAACAATTCATCAAAGATGTACTTACCGGCACATCAGTTTATGGAATTGTTCATTTAACACCTTATCTAATGGTAGAAAATGGAGAAAAAACAAGTGCCGAAGACTCTATTCCAAAAGTAAAAAAAATACCGCCACATTTCTCTAGTGTTTACAAAGCCGAAGCAAAGGATATTGAAGAAATATTTGGAAAAGATAACAAAACTAATAATCATTTTTCTATAGGAACCCCAACAGAAATGGATATTCCTATATGCCTCAATCTAGACAAGTTTGTAGAAAGATCCAATGCTGTCTTTGGGAAATCAGGCACAGGGAAATCATTTTTAAGCAGAATACTTCTTTCAGGAATACTTAAAAAAGATGTAGCCAGTACTCTTATTTTTGATATGCACAATGAGTATGGCTGGCAAGGAACTTATGAAAAAGGACAAAACATAAAATCTGCAAAAGGACTTAAACAACTTTTTGGTGATAAAGTGAAAGTTTTTACCTTAGATCCAAACAACAAAAGCCACACTTCAAAAGATGCTATAACACTTGAAATTGCATATAATCAAGTAGATGTAGAAGATTTAGAACTTTTAAGAGGAGAATTAGGTTTATCGGAAGCAGCAATAGATCATATAAGAATGTTTCAACGTGAATTTGAAAGAGATTGGTTTTCAAAATTTTGCAATCTGACACTGGGGGAATTTGAAGAGTTTTGCGGAAGGCATGGTGCTAATTTAGGTTCTCTTCTTGCAATTCAAAGAAAATTAAACACGCTTGTCGACTCAGTAAAATATTTAAAGTCGGTTACAAGTTATGATGGAATAAAAGAAATTTTAAATTATTTGATTAATGGCAAAAGTGTTGTACTACAATTTGGAAGATTAAACAATTTAAAAAGCTATGCACTGGCATCAAATATTATCACAAGACACATTCATGCTAAATATGTTGAGCTCATGGAACAATATTTATTAGACGGCACAAAATATCAAAAGCCAAATAGACTGGTAATTTGCATAGAAGAAGCTCACAAATTTTTATCACCACAGGTAGCTAAGTTTAGTACCTTTGGCACAATAGCAAGAGAGCTTAGGAAATACAATGTGACACTATTCATAATCGATCAAAGACCGTCAGGAATTGACTCTGAAGTTCTATCTCAAATAGGAACAAGGGCAACACTTTTATTAAATGATGAGAACGATATTAATGCAGTATTTGTTGGTGAATCGGGCGGAGAAGATTTAAAGAGAATTTTATCCCAATTAAATCCCAAACAAGAAGTTCTAATGTTTGGCTATGCAATGCCAATGCCAATAGTAATCAGATCAAGAAGATATGATGAAACATTTTACAAAGACATGTTAAATGAAGAAAAATTATCTAAAGAAGAAATTATAAAGCGCGGAGAATTGGCTGCTGCTGAATTATAAACGAAGAACCATATTCATCTCAGCTAAGTGCTTTTCAGCTTTTCCAATTGCAAGTCTTGAATCAAGTAAAGTAGGAAGATTCACTTGAGATAGTTTATCCAGTGCTTCAAGTGCAGGATAAAGTAAGTCCTGATCATCAAGAAGCCTTTGCTCTAATAAAGTCAGGTCATTAGAAGAAGCATATTCTTGAAGACCATGAATAATGTCTGGCACGTTAAGTGCTAACACCACTGCAAAATCATGTCCATACTGAGAAATACCTTCTTCAACCCTTTTATCAAGCGCATGATATAAAACATCAAGCAATTCTATTGAATCAATATCACCTGGTAACTTATATGGAGCAAGTTCACGCAGGGTTTCATAGGATGTTCTTATATGTTCTTCCAGTGCATCAGGATCATTAACTACATGCAAATTATTATTAACATCTAATGTCAAAGAACCATTTGGTACTAAATCAGGTCTTTTTAAAAACCAAGCACAAATAGGGACAGATTGAACTAACCGAGTAAGATCTGATTCATGTCGAATTGGTGAATCATGATTTATTCTTCTTGCAGCAGACAAAGTTGCTAGTCTCCCATATCCACTAGAAAATTGAGTAGCTGTTAAATTAGCAATTGGAAGCGCTTTCATAAACATCTCCTATAAAATACTTAAATCAGCATATTTAATATAGCGAATAAGTTATTTAAAAAATAGTTGAAAAATAAAATAAAGCTAAAGATTTAGATAAATTTTTTTTAATATCTACTAAATCTATCTTAAACAAGATTAACTGTAGGTTTGTATGGTCCCTCTTACCAAGAAAGTTTTCAAGTTAACCAAATAATTTTAACTGCCCTGATTCTATATGAGATTTAATTGTCTCTTTTTTTGTCGGTGTTTTTGATTTGCTATACATAGTATGCATAATAGTTTGTGCCCTTGAATATAACTCCTTAGGAAGTCCTGCCATTTTAGCAACTTCAATTCCATAACTTTTATCAGCACCACCAGGTACGACTTTCCTTAAAAATATAACCTGTCCATCTTCTTCTTTTACAGTAACTTGATAATTACATATTGCATTATATAGATCTGCAAGACCATTTAACTCATGAAAGTGTGTAGCAAAGACAGTTCTTGCTCCTTTGTTTTTCACTAAATATTCAGCAAGAGACCATGCAATTGCAACACCATCATATGTACTAGTTCCTCTTCCTACTTCATCCAAAAGTATCAAACTTCTTTCTGTCATCCTATTTATAATTGCACTAGTCTCAACCATCTCAACCATAAATGTTGATTGCCCAAGAGCAATATCATCTGTAGCTCCAACACGTGTAAATATTTGATCAACAACACCAATTTTTGCAAAATCACATGGTACAAATGATCCAGCTTGAGCCAAAATAACATTTAATGCAATTTGTCTCATATAAGTACTTTTACCAGCCATATTCGGACCAGTTAAAATCATAAGCTGGTTTTCAGACTTATCATCCTCACCAATTGTCAAATAACAATCATTCGAAACAAAGTTATTAAATCCTACTTTTTTCTCAATAACAGGATGCCTTGAAGCTCTAAGTTCAATTACTTCAGAGTTATTAATTTCTGGTCTTTTATAATTATTAATCACTGCCGTTTGAGCAAGAGAAAATAATGCATCCAAATTAGATACATCAAATGCAAGTTTTCTAATTACACTGCTATAGTTTTTTACTTTTTCTCTTATCTCACAAAAAAGTTCATATTCAAGATTTTTTATTTTCTGCTCTGCATGCAAAGCCTTTTGTTCAAAATCTTTTAGCTCTTGTGTTATAAACCTGGATGAATTAACCATTGTTTGCTTACAAGTATAATCTTGAGGAACAAAAGGTAGATTTCCTTTACTTATTTCTATAAAGTAACCAAAGGTCCTATTAAATCCAACCTTCAAATTCTTAATGCCAGTTTTAACCCTTTCCATTTCTTCATAAGATTTAAGCCACAAAGTGCCATTTTCAATAATTTCTTGTAATTCTTTTACTTCCAAGTTAAATTCAGGCTTAATTAATCTTCCTTCAGTAAGAATAGAAGAAGGGTTATCTAAAATAGATTCTTCAATAATATTTGCCACATCGATAATTTCAACAGGATAATCTATAAGAGCTTTAAAAAACGGTGCTCTAAAGCTCTTTAATTTCTCCGAAAGCGAAGGGATTTCAGAAAGAGATGATTTCAAAGCCACAAGTTCCTTTGCATTTACAGCTAGTGCACTAAGCCTAGAGCTAATTCTTTCCAAATCAAATATTCTTTCAAGTATAGTAGACAATTCATAAAACAAATGCTTGTTTTTTACTAATTCTTCAACACAACTCAGCCTAGTATTTATCAGCTCAGGATCAATAAGAGGTTGCTCAATCCATGTTCTAAGTCTTCTTTTTCCCATTTGTGTTTTAGTGTAGTCAATTGCCCAAAAGAGTGAACCGTCATAAGTCCTATCTCTAACCGTTTCAACAAGTTCAAGATTTTTCCTTGTAGATCTATCAATCGAAAGAAATGAATTTAACTCATAAGGTTTTATTTTTTCAAATACAGTTTTTTCAGTAAGTTGTGTTTTATCAATATATGCAAGTATTGAGGCTGCTGCAATAAGTCCAGCACCTTGTCCTTTATAACCAATGCTTTCAATAGAAGATAGTTTTAATTCAGCTACAATTCTTTTTACTGCAAAATCTTTTTTAAAATATTCTTCTTCAAGTGCAGTACAAAACCATTCGCTGGATACATCAGAATCTATATTTAATACTTTTTCTTTTGTTACTTTATTAATTGAAGTCTCATAAGCATAAGGAACAATGACTTCAGAAGGATTAACTCTTCCAAGCTCAAGAGTCAACTCACCTTTGGTTAAATCACTAAAATAAAACTCACCACATGAAACATCGGCATAGGCAAAACCATAGGTATTAGATTTTTTATCTTTATAAACAGATGCAATAAAATTATTCTTAGAAATTGGCAACCAATCAGGTTCTAAAATAGTCCCTGGAGTAAGAAGTTTTGTTACTTCTCTTCTTACAACACCTTTAGCTTGAGTTGGATCTTCCATTTGTTCACAAATGGCAACCTTGTAACCATGCTCTAAAAGCCTGGAGACATAATTGACAAGTGATTTCGCAGGTATCCCTGCCATTGGAATCTTTCCACCCGGGTAATTTGCTTCACTTCTACTTGTAAGAGTCAGTTCAAGTGTTTTTGCTAATGTTTTAGCATCCTCAAAAAATGTTTCATAAAAATCACCAACTCTAAACATAAGCAAAATATCCAAATCATAACTATATTTAATTTCCAAGTATTGTCTAAACAGTGGAGTAAATTGACTTAAATCACGTGGCCACTCGCAATTCTTATTTGCTTCTTGCTTATCAATAAACTTGGTGGAATTCATAACTTAGAGCAAATCCTATATTGCTACTCATTCTAACTCAATTAACAAATTAGCTTGTTATAACAAGCTTTCAATACTTATTAAACCTAAGCTATAAAGCATTTCTGCTTGTGCATTATTATACTCAATTACAGCATCAACTTTAGATGCAAGTGATTCTGTGTATTGTCTTTGAGCGCTAATTAGCTCTGTATTGATTCCTATTCCATTCTCAACTCTAACCTTTGCCAAATACAAAGCTTCTTTAGCTGCTTTAATTCGTTTTTCTGCTACATCTAAAAGTTTATTTGTTGCTTGCACATTTAAATAAGATATTCTTACTTCTTTTTCAATATTTAAATATAATTTATCCAAGCTGATTTTTGATTGCTTAGCTTCACTTCTTGCTTGATTAATCTTTGATATTGTTGGTATACCAAGTCCATCACCTATTACCCAATCTACTTCAATACCAATAAATTTACTTGCCATAAGCGAATCATTAACAGTAGTAATAAAAGGTTTTCCGCCTCCTCTTATAACATTAGAGACATTCCCTATACTGGGAGATACTTGTGAAGCAAGGGTTGAGCCATTAATTCTTGTTCTGACCGTTTGTACAATAGGATTGCCTTCATCATCCAATCTTATTGCATCAGGTGCTACAACCTGCTCTTTTGTCCTGTTAAATATAACTCTACCGGTTCCACCATATTGACCAAAGAAGTTAGCTCTTGGCAAGAAAGCAGAAGCTGCTACACCAATATAATTTCTTTTTGCCTTGTACTCATAATCTTGTTTTTTAATCTCTGGTCTATTATCTAATGCTTTTGCAATCAATTCATCAATTGGCTCTTCCACACTATACAAAACCATAACTGCCAAATCACTCACATCAGGAATGATATGAGTTTCTTGATCCAGTGTTAATAAAGCTGCAAGGCTAACCGCTGCACTTCGTGCAAGAGCTTGCTGAGCAATAAGCTTTTGTTTTCTATCTTCCAAGAATTCCTCTGATTGCAAAACATCAAACCTTGTACCAACACCAGCCTTCTCAAGATTTATATTTAATTCCAATTCACTGTCTGCTTCTTCAACTGCTTTTGCAAGTACATTTAAATATGCTTGTTCTTTCAAAAGTCTGCTATATGCTTTTGTTACAGCAAGTAAAGTTTCATTTATTGAAGCATCAAGATATTCCTTTGCACTTTTGTATAAATTTTTTGCTGCAAGCGTATTAAATAAACCCTTACCACCTTCAAAAAAGCGATAGTCAAATCTCATAAACGCATTGACATTACTAGTAAGAGTACTAACCGGGAAAACTCCTCCAACCAAAAATGTCCCATCAAATCTTCTTGCATTAAGACCTAAGCTATAATCCGGCAACCAGTTACCTATATTTTCCCAATATTTCCATTTATGTATATTCTTTTGATACTGAGCATCAACAATATCAAGATTTTTGTTAAGTGCAAAATCTAAAGCCTCTTTTAGACTAAGCTTAAGTGGAACATCAATTCTAGCTTCAAGCATAATTGGTTCGCTAAGCTTAATTTCACTAAAAAGATCATCAGTATCAGTAGGAACCGATTGATAATCTGTATCAGTAGTTTGTGATTCAACAGCTTCTTGAAATGACTCGGTTTGAGCAATAACCGAATAATTATTCACTAAAAACAAAGAAAGCAAAAAAGAAAGTAATATAAAAATGAAACCCTGTAATTTATTACACATCATAATAAACTGACGTTAAAAACAAATATCGGGTCCAAGTGTATGCATTAATCTTTGGAAAAATTTAAGTCAACCTATTTAAACACATTATTGTACATCAACAAATACTGCAAGCCTGTTAATGCCACCTTTATCACTGTTTGCTTCAACTATGAAACCATGTATACCAATAGTACCAGGAGTCCATGAAAACTTACCTTCAAAAGCATTTTGTTCAGGATTTTCTTTTAAGTCAAGTTTTGCACCTTGTGGCATACCAATAGTTTTATAAGTAACTTTTTGGCTTTTATCAGGATGTCCGATAAAAACATCAAACTCTACTTTTGCTCCCTTTTTAGCCTCATGAAGAAGAACTCCACCTGGAGTAATTCCTTCAACTTTTGCACGAATTAAAGGAGGCAGGTTAGGCCCGCCAGGTCCACCCATACCCATTCCACCCATGGCTCCCATACCACCTGCCACCATATCATCCATAGCTGGCGCTGCCATTTCCTGAGCAAATAAAGAACCTACATTAGAAACAAAAAAAGTTAAAGCTATTAATAACGAAACAATCAATTTCATAAAATCATCCCCCTACTAGTTATACCAAACCTAAAAAGTAAACTTACATATATAACAAACTATAAGCATCAAGCGGTAAGCGTTAAAAGTTAAAGATTAAGCTGTCGTAAAACCTTAAAGAGCATATAAAGCAAGGCTTTGTCCAATTTATTTGGCAAAGCCGAGCGGCTGGTGCAAAAGCAAATTAAATGTAAGTTTAATTTGCCGGTTTAGTATTACATAGGATTAATTTTAAGCTTTTTAAAGAGTTCTTTATCAGCATTAAAAGACGGATTATCTGTCGTTAGTAATTTCTCACCAGTAAATATACTATTTGCACCTGCTAAAAAACATAGGGTTTGCAATTCTACAGTCATACTTAATCTTCCAGCCGACAATCTTACTTTAGCCTTTGGTATAAAAATCCTGGAAGTTGCAATAGCTCTTACAAGCTCTAAAGGCTCTATTTCATCTTTATTCTGCAAAGGGGTGCCTGGAACTTTTACTAAAACATTAATTGGTACAGACTCTGGTTGTGGATTTAAGTTAGCAAGAGTATATATTAACTGTATTCTATCTTTGGTACCCTCACCAAGTCCTAATATACCTCCCGAACAAACCTGAATACCTGCATTAGAAACACAATTAATAGTTTTCAACCTATCTTCATAAGTTCTGGTTGTAATAATTTCTTTATAAAACTCTTTAGAGGTATCAAGATTATGATTATATGCCGTTAGTCCTGCATCTTTTAATTTATAAGCTTGCTCTTGAGTAAGCATTCCAAGAGTACAACATACTTCCATATCAAGTCTCGATACTTCTTTAACAAGAATTAAAATCTTTTCAAACTCATCATTTTGAGGAATACTCCTCCAAGCAGCACCCATGCAAAACCTTGTAGCACCATTTTCTTTAGCCAATCTAGCTTGTTTTAACACTTCTTCTAACGGCAATAACCCATAAGCCTCAATGCCTGTATCATATCTAGCACTTTGAGGACAATACATACAATCTTCTGGACATGCACCACTTTTTATATTACTTAGCGTGCACAATTGAACCTTATTTAGAGGCTGATATTCCCTGTGAATTGTTTGTGCCTTAAACACTAAATCTAACAAAGGAAGTTCATAAACTGTTTTTATTTCATCATATGAAATTTCTTTGTTTACTTTTTCTTTAGTTTTTAACATAGAACAGCTGTTTCCAAATCTATTTTCTCACAAACAATGGAAGACAAATCAAAATCAATAAACTCAACTCCAAATACCTGCTCAAATGCTAGTTTAATATCTCTTTCAGCTTCTTCATAAGAAATATATTTGTTACAAAGTTCACTTATTAGATCTAATTTAATTGAACCATGTTGCATAATAAAATTCTTTTTCCTACATTGAGCACTACCGATAACTTTTTTATAGTTAACAACTATATCAGATTGAGATTTTGATTCAAAGCAATTAAATTTAGTCTTATAACTCCCGTCAGAATACCCATATTCACCAACAAGCCCATATTTATTTAAAAAGTTCAATAAGCCTTTTCCAATTTCATAATAAATATTCTTAAACCCTATATTGTTGTATAAAAACACCGAGTAAGTAATCTCATTGGTGTCATGAATTACAGCTTGACCTCCAGTAATTCTAGGGACTACAGGACAATCCTGAAAGTAATTCTTATAAAAATTAAGCTGGTTACTTTGAGATTTCCCAATAGAAATTGTTTTCTCACTCCATCCATATGTTCT
>JACOTS010000172.1 GCA_016178265.1 Candidatus Melainabacteria bacterium | reverse complement strand
TTGATCTTGCAGACAATACAAATCCTACGATAATAACCAAGCCAGAAGAACTTGAAAAAGTACAAAAAAACATTACCGCACACAATATAAAAATAGAAGAAGTTCAAATGACATTTAGACCAAAAGAGCATGTAGAAATAACGGATACAGATACAGCTAAAAATTTGATAAGTCTAATGGAAGCAATTGAAGAACATGATGATGTACAAAACGTATTTTCTAACTTTGATATAAAAGAAGGTATATTAACTGAAAGCCAATAATGATACCAACAAAACAAAAATCCAAAAAGCTAACCAAAGAAGAAATCAATTCGTTTATTAGCAATCTCAATAGTATTAAGGACGAAGAAATAATAGATTGGCTAAAAGCTGTAAAAGAACATGGGCTTGATGATGAAGAAACTTCACATCTTACCCTTGCAATGGCTAAGTCAGGAACAATACTGAGTTGGGAAGGATTAGAACCAACGATAGATAAGCACAGCAGCGGCGGCATAGGAGATAAAATAACTCTTTTATTTGCACCACTTGTAGCTGCTTATGGAATTAATATACCTAAACTTTCGGGAAGAGGACTTGAAATCTCAGGCGGGACCATAGATAAGCTTGAATCTATAAGTGATTTTAATACAAACCTAAGTATTGATCAAATGAAAAAGCAAATACAAGAAATTGGAATTGCTATTTCAAGTACAACAAAAGACTTAGCACCTGCTGATAAAAAGCTATATGCAATTAGAGACATTACAGGGACAGTTGATTCAATACCGCTTATAGCATCATCAATAATGAGCAAAAAATTTGCAGGGGGATCAAAAAATATAATCCTGGATGTGAAAACAGGTTCCGGAGCATTTCTTAAAGAACTTAGTGAATCAAAAAAACTTGCTTACACAATGGTTTCAATTGGTAAAAAATTAAATAAAAATATAAAAGCATTGGTTACAGATATGAGTCAACCTTTAGGCTTTAAAATAGGAAACGGTCTTGAAATTGAGGAAGTTTTAGAGGTACTTTCAGGCAAAGATATTTTTGATCTTACAGAGCTTGTTATTCTGCTTGCAATAGAAGCTATAACGCTTATTAATCCAAACCCCGAATTTAATCTAGAAGAAAAACTAAGAAAAATATTGTTACAAGGAAGTGCCCTGCAAAAATTCAAAGAAATGGTAAAAGCTCAAAAAGGAGATTTAGAAAAAGGGCTTCCAAAAGCTAAACATATAGAAGTTATAAAGAGCACAAGCAGTGGTTTTATAGGAAATATTGATGCTTATTGTATTGGAAAGGTTGTTCATATGCTTGGTGCAGGCAGAACTAAAACAACTGATAGTATTGATCACTCGGTTGGAATAACATTAATTAAAAAAGCAGGTGAAGGAGTAAGGGAAAACGAACCAATTTTAGAAATCCATGCTAAAAATAAAGAGGATGCAACAAAAGCTAGAGTTATGCTTGAAAGTAGTATTAAAATCGGACATAATAAACCTGCTAAGTCAAAGTTAATCCACGAAATAGTAAAGTAATGAACAGCGAAACCTCAAATCCAGAACAAACAGCACTATCAACAGAGACTATCTTAGATGAAGGGCCAAATGTAGGTTTTTTAGAAACCTTTTACGGTGTTTTATTTAACCCAAGAAAGACATTTGAAAAGCTTTATAGCGAAGATTCCTTTACAGTAGTTATCTATGGAATCCTTGCAGTGTTTTTATCCAACATTGGAAAATTAGAGCCAGGTCATGTCAATTTCATAAATATATTAGGTGTAGAATTTATTGGTTTTCTCAGTTGGTTTTTTGTTGGGCTTTTCATCATTTTTTTCAGCACGGTATTTAAGACCCCAAACAATAACCTTGCAAGGCTTCTCGGATTTACAGGGCTTGCAAGCATTCCTTTTCTGCTTATGACCCCTGCAAATTTACTAGGTCACTTTGTACCTTTTGTATATGCAGTTTGTATGACAGTGATAAGCATCTGGGCATTTATATTATTTTGGATTAGTCTTGCAAAAAGTTTTCAGCTTGAAGCCTGGAGAGTTTTACTTATGGCTATTATTCCTTTTCTTCTTGGAATATTTCTTTTTACTTTCTTAATTGCAAATATATTTGGAATGCTTTTTACAGGAGCAGCGGTTCATTAAGATTTAGCAACACTTTCTTTTTTTTCAAGAACAAAAAGATCATTTTGTTTAAGAGGAACAGTAAGTTCTAAAGTTGCACCAAAGTTCGAAGGTTTATTTATATACTGTAGTTTTGCACCGATAAGCTCTGCTCTTTCCTTCATATCAAGGATTCCAAATCCATTTGTCTTACGCTCAACATTAATCCCAACTCCGTTATCAGAAACAAGTACAAGCAATTGACCAAATTGCTCTTCAATGACAACTTCTACATTAGTAGCATTAGCATGTTTATAGATATTATTTAAGGCTTCTTGAACTATGCGATAAATATGAATCTCATGTAATTCGTTTAACTTCAATTTTAAAAGAGAAGTAGCAAACTTAGTTTTGACACTATAATTTGTTCTCTTTCCCAGTTCATCCAAGAGGTTTTCAATAGCCGGCAATAGCCCTAGTGCATTATCCAGCATAGAAGGCCTAAGTGCATTTATCGTTCTTCTTACCTCGCGAGTAACACTATCTAAAATCGGAATACAAGCACCTAGTTGTTTATTGTCTTCTATTGACATCTTATTAGAATAAATAATAGATTCAATGTGCAGTTTTAGATCGGTAATTCTTGCAAGGGTATCATCATGCAACTCCCTTGCAATCCTTTTTCTTTCTTCTTCCCTTTTATAAGATACTTGCTTGCGTACTATACCAAGTTCATTAATTTTATTGTTTAATTCAGAAAGTGCATCTGAAAGTCTTATATTTTTCCCTTCAATTTCCAGTTTTGAATTTTCTAATTCTTTTGTTTTTTGATTTAACA
>JACOTS010000171.1 GCA_016178265.1 Candidatus Melainabacteria bacterium | reverse complement strand
TCATAATAAAGGTTTGGTTGTATGCATAGAAGACACTGTTACAAGAGAATTGATATCAAATGATTTCAACAAAGAAGATCCTAAAATAATAACCTACGGATTTAAAGATAGTAAATATAACCCGACACTAAGTGCAAAATACAAAACAGAAAACAAGACATGGGACATCTTCTTTAAAGATACTTTTGCAGTTAACCTTAAATTACAATTTGCTGGTAAACATTACTTATTAAATGCACTAGCTGCATTTGGAGCAGGATATCTGCTCGGGCTCTCCCCAGATAAAATAAAATCAGGAATTGAAACTAGTAAAGGTGTTCAAAGACGTTTTCAAATATTAGGTAAGTATAATGGAGCAACAATCGTTGATGATTATGCACACCACCCTACTGAAATTAAAGCCACTGTTGATGCAGCACTTGATTTAACACCGAAAAGACTGTTAGTACTAATACAACCTCATCAACCTACAAGACTCATGCAATTATGGAATGAATTTATAACAGTATTAAAGGAACGTGATGAAGACATCTATATTACAGATACTTATATAGCAAGAGGTAGTGAAATTCAAGGGATAAACAGCAATAAGTTAGTTTCAGAAATTTCAAAACCAAACGTTAACTATTTACCAGGAAATATTGATAAAATCACTGAAGAAGTAAAAAAATTAATAAAACCTGATGATTTAGTGTTAATTTTAGGTGCTGGCGATATAACAAAAGTAGGACAGAAATTAGTAAACTCGTATGAAATACTTGCAACAAATTCTGGGAACAATTAATATAAGACAGATGACTTAAAGGTAAAACTATAAAATGAAAGTCCTAGAAAACACAGAACTAGCACAATTCACAACTATAAAAATTGGTGGGAAAGCTGACAAAGTATGTATACCATCAACCACTAGTGAACTGGTTAATCTATTGGATGAACTTTCTTCAAAGAATGAGCATTGGTCAATTATCGGCGGTGGCTCTAACATATTAATTTCTTCACATGGTATTCCAGGAACAGTTATTTGCACAACAAGCTTAAACTGGATTGAAAATTTAGGGCCGGATCTTATTTCTGCAGGAGCCGGTGTAAGACTACCAAGACTTTCAGCTTATGCTGCAAAATCAAGCTTATCAGGTATGGAGTTTTTTGAAGGCATTCCAGGTACAGTTGGTGGTGCCATAATAATGAATGCTGGTGCACATGGATCTTCAACAAGTCAAATAATGGAAACTGTCAGTGTTCTTAATTTAAACAGTGGCAAAATAGAGATCTTAACACCAAAAGATATTAACTTTGGATACAGATTATCTAATATTAACCCAAACGAAAAAATTATTTTAGAAGCAAAGTTTAGGCTTGTATCAGATACTGAAACTGCAATAAAAAGGCGCATGAAGGAATTTAATTTTGCAAGAAGAAGCAGCCAACCAATTAAAGATCCAAGTGCAGGCTGTACATTTAGAAATCCATTAGAGTTAAATACCCCCGCTGGTAAGTTATTAGATTCTATTGGGGCAAAAAACTGGTCAATTGGAAGTGCAAATGTTTCTTCAATGCATGCAAACTTTATAATCAATGGTGGTAATGCCATGTCTCATGATGTATGTAAGTTAATGAGCAAAATGCAGGAAACCGTTTACCAAAAATACAACGTTTTACTTAAACCAGAAATTAAACCTTTAGGTGTATTCACTAAAGAAGAAGCCATAATCTGGACAAATGCTGATCAAACAGAGGGTAATTCATTTATAATTACAAGATAACACACTAACCAAAAGATTGTTCCTGATTCTTTAATGAAGATAAATAACTACACTTAACCTGTAAATAAACACTCAAATCCAGATGTATAAAAATAAATTTGCTTTCATGTATGATATTTGTGATATTTTATAAGAATGTTTGAAAAAGTAAAATCATGGGTATCATATAGCAGCAGAAGAAATGAAATCTAAAACAAGTTCCAAAAAATCATTAGTAATAGTAGAGTCACCAGGCAAGGTTAAAACAATTAGCAAATTCCTTGGTAAGGACTTTCTTGTTAGAGCCAGCGTTGGTCACATTAGAGATTTGCCAATAAAAGGATTAGGAATCGATATCAAAAATGGCTTTGAACCAGTATATGAAATCTTAAAAGACAAAGCTAAAATAGTTAAAGAATTAAAAGAGCTTGCCAAAAAATCAGACATGGTCTTTCTTGCTCCTGACCCCGATAGGGAAGGGGAAGCTATTGCATGGCACTTATTTGAAACATTAGACACTCCTGAAAAAACAAAAAGAATAGTTTGTAATGAGATTACAAAAGATGCAATTCTAAATGCAATTAAAAAACCAAGAAAGATTGATAAAGATCTTGTAGCAGCACAACAAGCAAGAAGGATTCTAGACAGATTAGTCGGATATAAGATTAGCCCACTTCTTTGGAGGAAAGTAGGCGGAAAATCTGCCGGCAGGGTACAAAGTGTTGCCTTAAGACTTGTCATGGAAAGAGAAAATGAAATAAATGGTTTTACCGCTGAAGAATATTGGACTATTCATGCAGAACTAGAAAAGAAAAAAATAGTATTTCCAGCTAACTTATACAAATGGAAAGACAAAACAATTATCAGCCCTAAAAACAAAGAAACCAAATCAACGATAATTTTAAAAGACAAAGAAACTATAGACAAAATTACAAAGGGATTAAAAAATGCTGATTTTATAGTAACAAATATAGATTCAAAAAATAATTTACGCAATCCTCAACCCCCATTTATTACCAGCACGTTACAAAGAGCCGGCGCAAATACCTTTGGTTATACTGTTAAAAAAGTTATGAAGATAGCACAGGAATTATATGAAGGTATAGAAATGGGCGAAGAAGGTCCTATTGGACTTATTACTTATATGAGAACCGATAGTACCAGAATTGCAAATGAAGCACAGGATGAAGCTAAAGATTACATACTAAAGAACTACGGAAATGATTACTATCCTTCAGAGCCTAGAATATACACCTCAAAAAAGAAAAATGTCCAAGATGCTCATGAAGCAATTCGTCCAACCAGTGTATTTAGATCTCCCGGCAGTGTAAAAGCATACTTAAATCCTGATCAATACAAGGTATACAGATTAATTTGGGAACGCTTCCTTGCAAGTCAAATGGCATCAACAAAATTACTTGTAACCAAGGTTGAAATTACTGCAGAGGATTGTATTTTTCATGCCAATTCTACAAAAATTTTATTTGATGGGTTTTTAAAAGCTTTTGAAAAGGGTGATGAGGTTATTGAAGAGGAAGAAGAGTATGATGGCAAAGACAAAATTATAGATGATGAGTTTGATGATTTGCCTGAACTAAAAATTGATGAAAAAGTAGCACTGAAAGAGTTGAATCCAAAACAACATTTTACAGAACCGCCCAGTAGATTTAACGAAGCAAGCTTGGTTAAAAGGCTTGAAGAATTAGGTATTGGGAGACCGAGTACTTATGCATCAACATTAGGCACAATTATAGACAGAAAATATGTTCACAAACTTGATAAAAAAGCTCTCGCCCCTACAAAACTAGGTGAAATGGTAACTCAGCTTCTAATTAACCACTTTCCCAAATATCTGGATTATGATTTTACTGCCAAAATGGAAGCTGCTTTAGATGACATAGAAGAAGCAAAACAAAAATGGAATAAGATGCTTGCTGATTTTTATAGCGGCTTTAGTGAAACACTTAAAAAAGCTCAGGAAGACATGAAAAGCGTGGAAATAAAATCTGAGCACAATTGTCCTAAGTGTGGCAAACCAATGGTTTTAAAAGGTGGGAGATTTGGACCGTTTCTAGGATGCTCAAACTATCCGGAATGTAAGACTGTCCTTAACTTAAAAGAAGATGGAACACCTTTACCAAAAGACAGGGAGTCAGATGAAAAATGTCCTCAGTGTAATACCATAATGCTCATTAAGCATGGTCCGTATGGTGAATATCTCCAATGCTCAAATGATGACTGCAAACACCGAATGACACTTATAAAAGCTATTGGCGTAAAGTGTAACAAAAATGGTTGTGAAGGAGAAATAATTGAAAAGAGATCCAGAAGAGGCAAAATATTTTATGGCTGTTCTATGTGGGGGAAGACAAAGTGTGACAATGCATTCTGGAACAAACCTGTTCCTGAAAACTGTCCTGAATGTGATTCACTGTTAACTTTTAAACAAACATCTAAAGCAACTCAAATTGCATGTTCAAAAAAAGAATGTGATTATAAACGCGATGCAACAGAAGAAGATATAAAAAAATATTCGGATCAAAAAATCACACTAGTTGCAGTTAAAAAATAATTTATAACTTACTAACATTATTCTCTTTAGAATCAACATCAATTGAAAATGGAGCAACAGGTTCCCCCTTTTTCTTCTTCTTGCTTTTTATTAATGCTCTTATATCTTTAATTAAATCTTCTTTAAGAATATTTCCATGACCAATTTTCATTACAGAACCATCTTTTCTTATAAAAGCAGTGGTTGGAACTCCGCTTACATGAAACCTCTCAGTTAGTAAGCGTCCTGCAGTATCTTCTACATCAATGTTGATAAAAGCAACTTTTTCTTTGTATTCTTCTTCTACCTCAAAAAATGTTGGTTTGTATTTCCTGCAATGTGGACACCACTCTGCCGTAAATGAAATCGTAATAGGTTTTTTGTCCTGAACAGCACCTTCAACAAGAGACATGTACTTTGATGAAGGTAAGTCATTGAAAACAGTAATGTATTTAGCTTGTTCTCTACATCCAGTAAGTACAATCACAATAATTGTTGCTATTAAAACTTTTTGAACTGTATCAAGCATTGTTTTCATATTATACTAAACCATGTTGATTGGATCTGCTAACCAATTGAGGATATTTTACAGCGTTGATTGGCACATTTTATGTAATGATTATAGTGTAACAACCATCATAAAATCATTTGAGTCAAAAACTAATACAAAAGGGGATTGAAGTAGAGCTGTTTGGAGGAAAGCCAAACGGCGAGGTAATACCTTTGTCTACCTCGCTACAAGAACAACTTTCATTTATTACGCAAGAACCTGATCAAAGGAATTTTGAGTATATTACACAACCAACAACAAGCTATGAAGAACTTCAAAAAGAAATAATTGAACCAAGAATCCAAATAAGAAAAGTCCTTAAAGACATGGGTAATTTAACGCTTATTCCAGGAAGTACAATACCACTTCCATTTAGTAAAGAATTTTATTTTTCAAAACCAGGAGATCCTTATCACGAATATATTTGCAACAATTACCAAACATCTATAATTACTTCAAGTTTACACATAAGTTTCGGCATAGATAACAACGAAGACTTATTTAATCTGCTTTGTGCTTTAAGATTGGACACTCCTTTATTTCTTGCACTCAGTGCCTCTTCTTGTTTTCATGATGGAAATATAACAGGGTATAAATCATACAGG
>JACOTS010000170.1 GCA_016178265.1 Candidatus Melainabacteria bacterium | reverse complement strand
TATTTTTTGTCACTTTTTAAGATCTGGTATCATAAATTTTAAATTTAGTGAATAAAGTACGAAACGACCACTTAGTTTTTGCCTAATAAAACTCAGGGTTTTCTACTTTAAACTGTCTGCCAAGTAAATATCTACGGTGTGAGAAAAACTTACTGACTAAATCTCCTGAGATTTCCTCAAAAAGTCCTTTGAGTTTTTTAAGTGTTTCATTTTCAAGGTTTAATAGCTTCACAAAAGGCAAAAGAAGGCTTGTTGCTGCATATACCCCGCTCACAAATAAAAAGTTTTGTTTTTCTTTATAAAACTTCTTTATTTCCTCAAGATTGCTTGATGTATCATTTCTCTTTTCTTCATTTTTTATGTTTTCAGCTATTCTTTTTACCTGGTTAAACTCAGGAATTACCATCCGAAAAAAATATATAAAGTGCTGTGCTGCCTTTCCAAACTCAGATAGGATTTCAAATGCTTTCCCTTCCTCACCAAGACAGCTTTTAATTACTGTTCCAAAAGACATGGTAAGAAAACTAAATAATCCAAATGCTGGTGCAAGAAATACATTTAGTTTTTTAGCTGAGTCTGACTGGATCTCTACATTTCTACTAAAACTTCCTGTAAAAAGTTTAATAATCTCATCAATAAGCTTGGTTGGGGTTTGGTCTTTTTTATCTACAAGCCCTGCATTTTTGTAGTGTCTTTCAATTATATAACTCCAATCAATATTTCCCCTTTGTTTAATTTCAAGAAGTGCTTTTTTGCTTTTACCACCTTTATTCCCAAAGATTGCAAGTGGCTTATGATAGATAAACCTAAAAAGATCACTTAAAAACTCCTGATTAATATGAGCAGGCATACGCACACGCCACCAAAGGGCATCAGGAAGAGAAAGAAGCCTACTTAAATTATCCTTCCAAAAATCAGGAAGGATTCCAAGAAGAGGAAGGGCTAGTGGTTTTATTTTAGTTTCTGTATTATGTGCAAACTTTCCAAACTCGCCAGCTACTTTATTTCCATAGATATCTGCCTGATAAATATTCTCAGCCAAATCATCATCATGCGCTCCATAAAGGGTGTACTGATGAAGCCCACGCTGTCCCATACAAAACCCATGTGCAATTTTTAAGAGGGTTTTTGTAATAGATGGTGTAGCATC
>JACOTS010000169.1 GCA_016178265.1 Candidatus Melainabacteria bacterium | reverse complement strand
ACTTTATTTAAATTGTAATTTTCAAGTGCTCTTACAACCTGCCCTGGTAGCGATTCATTTATTTTAAAAGCTGTTGTTATTAAGTCACTAAACGGAGTTCTTTCTACCAAAAACCAACCCTCTTTATGCATCCCTGGACCTGACATATTTGGGTTGGGAAGCGGGATATTAAGCTCTTTTTTGTTTTTGTTGTAAGTTGCATCCAATATTTTATAGATGCTTGCATTGAAATTTTCTGCTATTAGGTAAAACTCATTTGCAGTTGCAGCTTGTATGTATTTGAACATATTGACCATTAGCTTTGCCAGTAGTGCTTCTTCAGGAGTTAAAAAGGAGATTTTCCCATTTGTTATTGTTTTGAAAAATTCCTCACCTCTTTTAAAACTTTTTTCATCAAATGCTCCTATAGGTTGTGGGGTATTTGCAAGGTCATTGATCCCTTCATCCTCATTTAATACTTCTGGTGCGAATATAAGATATAAATCTTGTCCAACCTTAAGTCCTGTTTTATCTTCAATTAAAGATTTAATTCTTCCGGTTATGCCAGGGGAAATTGTGTTTCTAAATATCACAAGTTGATTTGGTTTTAAGTATTCTGATAAATCAAAAATTACTCCGGCAACTGGCTCAATACTTGGATTTAAATTAGAGTCAACAGGCGTACCTAAAGTAATAATTATTACTTCAGAGTCTTTAACAGCATCATTTTCTATTCCTGCTTTTAAAGTTTTCTTTTTTAGAGCTTGTTCTAGATAAATTTCAGCACCTGGTTCAACAAATGGCAGGCAGCCTGCGTTAATTTCATTTATTTTTTCATCATCAATATCTATACTTGTTACATTGTGTCCCTTATTTGCTGCAATAAGTGCAATTCTTAATCCCATTCTTCCGCAGCCGCCTACAATAGATACTTTGCTCATTTTTATACCCTCGCTTCGCACGAATGCTCAGCTCGTTCCTTTCTCTTGATGCTTTTTGGTGAGTAAATCACACAAAAAGCTTATCTTCTAATTTCAATTTTTCTAGCTACTAGTTTCTAGTTATATGCCCTATAACTTCTAAAAAGATTAACCATAACCTAGAGTATTTGTATTATTTTTTACAAAAGTTAGTTAAGAGAGAAGGAGGTTAAGGGCATTGTGATGTTGGTATTATGGCTATGGTTAAGAAAACGTTCATTTTTGTGGTTAAGAATTGATAAAATCGGCTTGAAGGCGGAAATGCTTACATTTCTTGCTTTTTTGTAATTTTATTTAAGAAATATATAAAAAATACAAAAAGATAAATACATAATTCAAGGCCCGAAAATAGGACTTATATGACAAGTCACATACCACAAGTTGGACATGCAGATAATGTAAAAGGCATTACTGTTCTTGGACAGGGAATCAAACTTATTGCACCTGTTTTAAAGGATACATTGGGCTTAAGTGATGATGAGTTGGCTAATGTTGAGAACATAAGTGAAATCAGGGAAATTAATCCTACAGGCAGTGCTGATAATTTAGGAGAAAGTGGTTATAAATTTCAGGAAGAAGATGGGAAATTAGTTTTAGTTGTTGATCATGGGAAAGCAGTTGCCAATAAAGTAAGAGTTGAGATTGAAAAAGGTACTGAAAGACAACATTTTATTTCTGAGCAAAAAGAAAAAGAAGAGGTGAAATCTTTATCAGATGATGAAGAGGCATCGAGAAGGTTGCTTGGAAAAGTAGATGATATTTTGGAAAGGATGTTTGGTAGAAGGACCTCCACATCTTCATGGGTATTAAAGTTTGTCTTGAACAAGCTTGGACTTTTGGGTAAGGGTGAAGATGATATTTCTCATTTAAGTAAAATTTTAAAAGATACAACATTTATCAAGCATTTTACAAAATATAATTTAGAGTGTGGTTCTGATAGCTATAAAGCTAAAAAAGAATTAGAAAAAGCTCTTGGAGATGATGAAAATAAAGAGCAAAAAGTAAAACTTGCAGAACTTGCATCTGTTGTTTTAGGGTTTTGTAAAAAAGTCCCAGCGCCACTTGTTACTGCTATTCCTGTAGCATTTGCCATTCAAAATATTTCCATGCCAATTCTTGCAAATATTGTTAAAGAGGGTCCACTTGGCAAATTGTTTGACTTTTTACGAATGGTTAATCCCTGGGTTGGAGATTTTCTTGCTGAGCCGCTTGGGCTATTTAAGACAGAAATATTAGGTTCTAAAACATATTTGCACAGATTGGATAATACAGAGCAAACTGCCTATCCTTTAAATAATGTTACTGATTCAATTAAGGTTTCGCCACTGAGTGATGAGGAATTAAGGTTGCAAAGAATGGTAGGAAAAGTAAATGATGCTTTTGAGAGACTATTTGGTAAAGGCACAACGCTTTCATCATGGATATTAATTGGACTTTTAAAACTTAGATCTCCCTCTAAAAACTTTGGAGCTTTGTTTAAAGATTTTGCACAAGAATATGTAAACAATCCTGAGTTTATAAGAGAGCTTTGCAAACACTATAAAGATGTTAATGAACAAAGCAAAAAGCAAGGTGGTGATGTATCTGTAATTTCTGAAAATAAGATGTTAAGGGATAGATTTAACAAGAGTAATGAACAGTGGTTTGTTGCAAGGATATTCTCAGGTGTTACTTCAATTGCAAAAAATCTGGATAAGAACTTCATAGAAAATACTACTAAGAAATTCGGACTATTTTATTGTACTCAGTATTTATTTATGCCAATTATTACTAAGCTCATTGGAAATAAGAGCTTGTTTGGGAAACTGCTTGGTTTGGTAAGGGATATTAATCCATTTATTAATGATCTTATATTTGACCCAATTGCAACTTTTCAAACAGAAATTAGAGGCATTAAAAAAGAAAGTGAAAATGTCCCGGATTTAATTCCAGAGGCTCACATTGGAAGAATAAGAGCATTGGAGAATGTAGTTGAATACGGAAAATCATTGTTTAATACCATTCGTAAATTTGGAGCTAGAACCATAAGAAGAGGTGCTCCAGAAGCAACTTAATTGTTACTGCCTAACTAGTGTAGTGTTTCAAGATTAACTACTCAAGAGGTAAGATTTTATCCGATTTATTCGGTAAAATCTTGATAGCAATGCCAGGAAGTCCATAATATGTGCACTTTGCAAAACCGGCGCATCACTTGTGAGCAAGCCGGTGGTAGGTAGAAACACTTAATTTTTAATGTTGAAATTACTGTCATATTCTAAAATGTGCATTTATACCAAACCTGAAAAGTAAACTCACACATAGTTTTAGTAATTACAGTTAAAAAACCAGACTATCGTTATATCTTAAAAGCTCCATAAAGTGAAGCTTTGTCCAATTTATTTGGCAAAGCTGAACGGTCAGTGCAAAGGCAAATTAAATGTAAGTTTAATTTGCCGGTTTAGTATTAATGCTGCTTACGGGGTTATCCCTATAGAGTTAAGTTGGTCTAAGTCTAAATTTATTATAGGCTTCTTAGGTTATTCCCTAAAGAGGTATGTTGCTTAAAGTTTAGTTGCCGAACTATTTTTTTACGGACAATAGTTGACTGAAAGAGTGAGATTTATGGCAACAGTTACTGAAGAATTTAGAGTGTTGGCAAAAGAACTTAGCGAGCTTTATCAAGAAAGAAAAGAGCTGGCAAAACAAATTTTATTTAGAGAAGATAGACTAAGGCAGCTTGGATTGCTTTTAGAATTTGCTGATAATATGGAAGAATCATTAAGTGGTGATGAATTAGAAATAACCGGTTTAGACTAAGATTTTTAAGAATTAAGCTGCACTTGTAATTTCCATTAATATCTGGTCTTTGTTTCCTATATAAGACTTTGTCATAGCTATTGGGGAGGAATTGCTAAAGAATCTAAGCTCCTGAAGCAGTAAGTCTGCTTCTTGCTTAGATAAACTTAGGGTAATTGTCTTTTTCTGCCTTAATTCCTTTGCTAAATACGCTGTTTGCCATGTTGCATTGCTAAATGCAGTATTATTT
>JACOTS010000168.1 GCA_016178265.1 Candidatus Melainabacteria bacterium | reverse complement strand
TATAAATAAAATCTTTATTGCCAACTAGAGTGTAACTATACCTTTAAGTGATCTCAATGTTACTAAGCCTTGAGTTCCTAATTTTTTTTTTTTATTTTTATATAACGATGAGATGCTTGTAACTCAAGTCATTTTGCCATGTCATGTAATAAAATCTTAGTTAATAAAAACTAGGGAGTGTATCTGATGTTAGCCAAACTAAAAAAAGTTAGTAACCACTATATAGTGGGATAGTCTTAAAAAGATAAAAGAAACAAGAGAAAGCAACTTTCTATTTAAACACCATATTTTTTAAATAATTCCCTCGAAATTACAAGCCTTTGTATTTCACTTGTACCTTCTCCTATATCACAAAGCTTAGCGTCTCTTAAATACCTTTCAACAGGAAATTCTCTTATATATCCGTAACCACCGTGAATTTGAATCCCTTTATTACAAACTCTCATTGCCATTTCAGATGAGAACAGTTTAGCCATCGATGCTTCAAGTGTAAATGATTTTCCTTCGCAAGCGTAAGTTGCAGCTCTGTAGATAAGCAGCCTTGCAGCATCAATATCTACTGCCATATCTGCAAGCGTAAATCTTATTACATCATGTTCCTTAAGTAATTTCCCAAAAGTTTCTCTTTGATTAACATATTTCATTGACTCTTCAAATGATGCTTGAGCTAAACCAATGGCAAGTGCTCCAATACTAATTCTTCCTTTGTCAAGTATCATTAAAGTATTAATAAACCCCTTGTTAATTTCTCCTATTCTTCTTGAATCTGGGATTCTGACATCTTCTAAAATTAGTTCGCTGGTATCTGATGAACGCATTCCCATTTTTAATAGTTTTTTTCCAGCTTTAAATCCTTTATCTTCTTTTTCAATAATAAATGCAGAAATCCCTTTTTGTCTTTTTTCTGGTTCAGTGACTGCCAGAATAACAAATGTTTCTCCAATTGAACCATTGGTAATGAACATTTTTGTTCCATTTAAAACCCAGTGATCACCATCTTTAATTGCTCTTGTTTTCATTGATGCTGCATCAGAGCCAGAACCAGGTTCAGTAAGCCCCCATCCCCCTAGCTTTTTACCAGTAGCTAATTCAGGAAGGTACTTTTGCTTTTGTCCTTCTGAACCAAAATTACTTATATGTCCGCATGCAAGTCCATTATGAGCTGCTACTGTAAGGGCTAGTGATCCATCTCCTCTTGCTAATTCTTCCATAACCAGAGCAATTGAAAGCATATCTAATCCTGAGCCGCCATATTTTGGATCTATGGGCATGCCTAAGATTCCTAGCTCACCAAGTTTTTTTATAGTGCTAAGAGGGGCTTCTTCTTTTTCGTCCCAACTTGCAGCATGGGGTTTAACTTCTTTTTCAACAAAGTCTCTAATTGTTTGTTTAAGAAGTTCTTGTTCTTCATTTAATGAAAAACTCATACCTTCTTTTGTTTTTGTTTGTGTAGGCATAAAACTAGCTTCTTGTACTAAATCATAATACTAACATAATAGCTTATTTGTAACTGTTCACCTTGTTAGATATAACTCAGTGGGTCCTGCCGCCTACAGGTCACCCTCCATGAGCTGCGTTCCTTGCTCATGGACCCCCTCCTTCCGGCGTCACCCACATGTTTGCTTATAGTAGGTGAACAGTTACGCTTATTTAAATTGGAAAATATTATATACAGAAACTAATAGTCATTTTTCTCTTCTTTGTATCCATGTTGGGTAGGAATGTAAAAAAAAGATTTTATCTATTGTTTGTAATTTGTATACTTCTTTTCAGCGCTTTTATTATTTATAAAAACACTGCAAGACGTGGTGGACCTCTTGATGTAATTACTTCAAAAGTAGTTAATCCTATTAGTTATTTGTACTTTGAAGATTTGGAGAAACTTAGCACAGGGCAAGCTATCAGTGAGGAGCTAAGAGAAAAACTTAATAAACAGCTTTCTACACCATATATTGTAAATGGTGTTTCTTCTCAAATAAGACATGCAAGCCTGAAAAATCCTTATCTAAGAATTACTCAATGGAATATTGCAAGTGGTGGCAGGGTTGATGTT
>JACOTS010000179.1 GCA_016178265.1 Candidatus Melainabacteria bacterium | reverse complement strand
CGTAGTGCTTAGAGTAAAGCAACTAATGAAGAAAGGTTTTGTCCGATTTATTCGGCAAAACCTGACAAGTGTTAAAATTGGCGTACTAAGTGCACAATGGAAAGGTGGCGAAGCGAATTATGAGCGAGCCACCTGAATAGTAACGATAAAAAATGAACGCAATACGCAATACTTTAAAGCTATGACTATTAAAGATAAACTGCAAAAGATAGACAAAGATCACTTTCAACTGCTCATTGATATAGGTGATGTAGCAAAAAAAGAAAACCTTAAAGCATATCTTGTTGGCGGGATGGCTAGAGATTTGCTGCTTGGATTTGACAATTTAGATATTGATATCACTGTTGAAAATAATTCTTTAACACTTGCTGATGCTTTAGTTAAAGCTTTTCCTAACTGTAAACTTAGTGCCAAACATGACAGGTTTCATACAGCAAAATTGATTTTTAATGTAAATGGAAAATTAATTCCTGTTGATCTTGCATCCACCAGAGAGGAAACATATAAACATCCTGCTGCCTTGCCTGATGTTAAAGTCTCTGAATTAAAAAAAGATCTCATAAGAAGAGATTTTACAATAAATGCACTTGCTGTCTCACTCCTTCCTGATAATTTTGGTGAGGTTGTTGATTTATTTGGAGGACTTAATGACTTAAAAAATAAAAAAATTAAGATACTCCATGATAAAAGTTTTATAGACGATCCAACAAGAATGATTAGAGCTGTAAGATTTGCTGAAAAGTTAGATTTTGAAATTGAAGCAAAGACACAAAATCTGCTTAATGAAGCTATTGAGTCAGAGCAATTCGATAATTTAATTGAAAAAATAAGAGGAGATAGGGTAAAAATTGAGATTAGATATTTGTTTAATTTACCTGATGTTGAAAAAACAATAAACGCATTTTCTGGTTCTGGGATTTATAAAATGGTTTCAACCAAACTTACCCCTTCCCCCTTATCGCTTATCTCTTACCGCTTATCTCTTACTTCTTACCCCTTCCCTCATAATAACCAATGGCTTATAATCTTAGCTCTTTTGCTGAAAGACTTAGAAAATAATATAAGGCAAAATATAATGAAGAATCTTCAACTTGCAGGGGATGAAACAAGCATTATTGAAAAAGCATATTTAGCCAGCAGTAATTTAGAGTCTTTAATTAGAGAAAAGAAAAAAAATATTTTGTTACTTTTACAAATACCTGAATGTTTGAGGTACAATTTCCACTAATTATTTTTGTTCAAATACCTCGT
>JACOTS010000178.1 GCA_016178265.1 Candidatus Melainabacteria bacterium | reverse complement strand
GTGGTACTACTTTTGCTGGTTGCGGTGATGGTACTTTCTGTGATCCTGATGTTGGATCTTGTGTTTCTTCTTCCGGTTCTTCCTCTGGTACTACTTCTTCGTCCTCAGGAGCCTCCTCCTCAAGTAGTTCAAGTGGCAGTTTCTGTGCAGTAACTTGCGAAGATATAGCAGGTCAATTCTTCCTTACTGTGACTCCTGGACATACAGCCCTTTGCCAAGATGCTGGTTATGATCCATTCTGTTTCTTTGACGGCAGTTTAATTTGTTTAAATACAATGACATTTGATATTTCACTCAACCCACCAATGTGTGGCGATTGTATAACCTGCGATGCAGGCAATAATTTAAAAGAAGCTGATGATCATGTTGGACAATGTTCAGAAGCTGGATTTGAACCATATTGTTTAAGCACTGCTCTTAAATGCTTTAACCCAGATACATTTATGCTGTCTACTGAAACTCCATCTTGTGAACCAGGTTGTAGAGTTAAATGTACCTCTGACAATATGATTGATGTTCCGGCAGGATTTACAGCATTCTGTCCAAATACAATCATGGGAGTTACTGCTTCATTTATGGCAGTATGTATAGGTAGCACTCCAGGATGTTTTGATGCATCAACCTTCTCATTCTTTGAATATTCTTCCAAATGTTCATCTAATTCAAGTGGAGTTTCATTTACCTTCGGATTTACCCCTGATGATAAATCAATAGCTACACTACAAAGAACCAGCGAAGAAATTATAAGCAGGGATTTTAACATTAAGCTAATTTCATACACGGTAGAAGAAGAAACTAAAGATATCTTCTTAGATGGAGCTTTCTTCAGCAGTTCAAGATATTTAAATGAAGAGCAAATAATAAAAGTTCAAGCTTCATCCAGTGGAAATACAACGCCAACTTGCAATGGCAATACAGCAGAATGTTCAAGCGGATTAACTTTTGTATGCCCAGGTTCGGGTTGCTCTCCTGGTTGTATTGATGGCGTAGGTCCAGCATGTGCATGCAATGGAATGATTGAGTTTAACGGTTCATGTGAGCTTGTTTGTGCAACTTGTACAACCAATAGCGATATCATGTGCTGCAGTGGGCAGGTTCCATCTTGTCCAAATGGATATCAACAAATTTGCCTTATGACTAATAGCGGCAATACTCCTCAATGTTATAGAGAAGATCCTATTGATTTCCAAGATATAACATGTGTAGCTTCCTCTTCTTCCAGTGGCACTACAACATCATCTACTAGTAGTTCTAGTGGAGTGATAGCAAGTTCTTCTTCAGGTGCATGTACAACAGAACCATTCTGTTCCAATTCAACACCTGCCTGCTGTCCAGGCTCAATATTCTCATGTCCTGCCGGTTTTAATCCTGCATGCATTGCTGGTACAAACCCATCTTGTGTAAAAACTGGTGGTCAGACTGCTCAAGGCAGTTGTGTTGAGTGTACAAACAATACCCATTGTTCGAGTGAAAAAATTTGTAACACCTCTAATAACACCTGCGTAGATTGTGTAAGCAGTGCAAATTGCACTAGTGGTCTATTATGCAACAATGCAAGTAATATGTGCGTGGAATGTAATCTTGCTTCTGATTGTACAAGCGGAAAAGTATGCAACCCTATTGATAATATGTGTGTTGAATGCAATATTAAATCAGATTGTACAAGCGGCAAGGTTTGTTTAAGCAATTCATGCAGTCCTTGTACAAACGACAATCAATGTGATAGCGGTCAAATTTGTGACAGTGGTGCATGCGAAAATATAATTTGTTCTACTACTCTTGATTGTATGAGTGGAAGTATTTGCTGTGATTCGTTCTGTGTAACAGGAAATTGCTGCAATAGTTTTGATTGTCCAGTAATGAACAATTGTATATCAAACATGTGCATATTTTCACCATGCACACAAAATAGTGATTGCAGTGCACTTTCTGATCCAACCAAGTGCCTAGATGGATTCTGTAATCCTAATATGACCTGCACTCAACTTTCTACATGTGCACCATTCCAGGTTTGTATTAATTCTACTTGTCTACCTTCATCAACATCCTCTTCTTCATCTGGGACTGTAAGCAGCTCAGGATGTATGCTAAATACTATAGAATGCATAGCACAAGGTTGCGGCAGTTTCAATGCAATAAATTGTCAGTGTACAGGATGTACTCCAACTGGCTCATCATCTTCTTCTGGCACTACAACAGTTGAAATTCCTCAACCATCAACTACATCAAGCTCATCTGGTTCAACAGAAACAGAAGAACCAATTATTACCACTGATGAAGTTCCTGCAATTGGAAAACCAATAGGATTAGATCCTATATTAAATCCGGATAGTGCACCAATATCTACTATTACTTCACTACCTCGTGCATACAATATTAAATCTCTTAAGATTAAGAATATAAGTAAAATTATAAGAGGATTAGATCCTGATACAAAAGAAAAAGCAGTCAACTTGTTAGAGCGTTCACTAACAAAATCCGTATTTAGCGGCAATATAATTGCTGGAGGTGAGGCTTATATAGGATTAAATTTAATTCCTCGCATGATGGTTACAGCGGAAGACCTTAAAGGACTAGAAATAACAATAGTCACATTACCAAATAACACTGCAAATAAAACAACCTCAAGTTTAGAATCATTTAATGAGTTAACCAACGAAGTGTTACTAAAAGTTAGAATATCGGAAGAAATACTGCCAGGCAAAGCAATACTACTCATTAATATCACCAAAGATGGCAAGCCTACCGTTCTATCAAAAGCTGGACTTGTTGTACTACCATCCCTGATATTAAACAGGCCAATAAGTGAAAGAGAAGTTGGTCAGCCTACAATTGAATCTTTAGAATTAACAGCAGCTCCCATAGTTGAGCTTAGAAGGAAAGATATTGAAGATGAAAGAGTAATTAAACTAGTAATTGAGGGAGACAACTTAATAGGATCAGAGATTAAAGCAAATGGTACATTGCTTGATCCACCAATTGCAAATCAACCATTTACAATTATTACTTTTACTAACAATGATGGATTAGAGATCCAAAATATAAGAACCAAAGATAAAGGCGATAATAAACGAGTAATTGTTACACTTACATATGACAGGAAGAGATTCAAGGGTACTCAAGACATAAGATTCTTTACCTTGACTACACCAGCAGGACAAGTAACAGGCAAAATTAATTTACAAGGAAAAATTAAAAAAATCGATGTGGACACAGATGACCCAAAAGAACAATCCGGAGGTGAAAGAAAACCCGAATCCACAAAGGGTGAGGACATAGTTCTAACTTTAGACAATGCTCCTAATAATGCAAACAGCATAATATTACCTCAAAATAATCAAGTCTTTGATACATTTCCTTCAACTGATACTACTTCATCTAATATCACCTCACCACCACCTACTATAATTTATTCTCCACCACCAAGTACTACAATTTACTCTCCACCACCCTCATACCCTTCTTCATCAATTAAAATAATTCAGCCTCCAAGCCCCTCTAATAAAGTATCTCTTGCTCCTCAATTACCTGTAAACATTCCACCCCCACCAAAAATCATCAAATTAACACCATTTTCATCTTCTTCTCTTGCTAGAGTTATAAGTCCACCCACCCCACCTACATCATCAGCCTCAACAATAAAATTAGAAGATCCAGACATACATTTAGATGATCTTTCAGGCATTGAACTTGTACCATCAAAGAAAGAAAAAGTAGATTCAAAACTATTACAAGATATAAATGTTAAATCATTAAATCTAAAGGGTCCCGATCAAGTTATCCTGCAACCAACAATCTCATACTTTATCTTTGACAACAACCTACTTAAAGGAGCTGAAATAGAAAAGACAACACTTCCTTCCTTCTTAAAAGGGAACAAAGAAGCTCCTGATGAAAAGAAAGAAAAAAAGATAGAACCAATACTTAGTCTTAATTCAAAAGGGGCAATCAGAAATGGAAATGGCAGTTATATAATCAATCTAAAAGATGGGGCTAATCTAAATCCAAAAAACATAAGCAATGTGATTCATGTTTTAATAAATAAAAATGAAGCGATTTTTCTTCCAAGCAAATCACATCTTTTATCAAAGGATAAGATATTAGTTGATTTATCATTCCCGGATAATGTGCCAATTGGAAATAACTTATATGCATGTTTGCTAAATAAAGGTGGCGGTGAAAAAGAAGTAATTGCAAAAGGTTATATAGAAGTTCACAAATCATTCGATTTTAAAAACTTAAATAGCAAATCTGATGATGGTATATCACAAGGCTTGCCAGTAGTTACAAGCGCAGAAGCAAGAGAAATAAGAAAAACAAATGATGTCACTATTTATAGACTTATTGTTCATGGTCAAAATTTCGCATCAAGATTAATAAGAATCAATGATCAAATATTTAAATCTAAGCCCTATACATCTCATACCCAAATATCATTTGCAGATGATAAGAATATAGAAGTTATCAGAACAAGGGTACTGCCAAAAGGAAATAAAATTCTTATTACATTAAAATCAAAAAGAGGAAAGATTTCCGATATACCATTTACAGTTAGCACCCCAAATGGTCAATTTTTCAAAGATAATATCAAATTTCATGTCATAGCAAATGAGAATAAAGATAAAAAATTAGCTGTGCCAGTTAAAAAAGATATGGAAGAAACCAAGCCAAAGAAAGAAAAACAACAGTAAAATATTAGTTATTACCTACCCGCCGGCTTGCTCACGAATGAGCTGCGCCGGCTTTGCAAAGAGCATTTATTATATACTTCTTGCATTATAGTCAAGATTTTACCGAATAAATCGGATAAAATCTTACTTTTTGAGTAGTTAATCTTGAAATGCCACTCTAGCTAGGCAATAACAAATATTAGTCATACAAGTAAACATTTACAAAAGTAAGTGAATAATATCAATTTGCTTTAAAATAGTTTTTATTCTCAAAATGCCAAAAAATAATTTACTTAGAGTAAAAGATATAGAAACTGTAACGAACAATGGAGCTGTTCACGGGCATTCATTAGTAAGAACTCTTGGAACGTGGGATTTAATTAGTCTTGGGATTGGTTGCATAATTGGCACTGGAATATTTGTTTTAACTGGAATTGCCGCTGCAAATTATGCCGGACCAGGAGTATTCATTTCATTTCTACTTGCAGGATTTGCTTGTGCACTTGCAGCATTTGTTTATAGTGAGTTCGCATCACTGGTACCGCTATCGGGCAGTGCTTATACTTATGTATACGTAACGCTTGGTGAAGTTGCGGCATGGTTAATAGGATGGACTCTTCTTTTAGAGTATCTGGTTTCAGTTTCAGTTGTTGCAATAGGATGGAGTGCTTATTTTAATAATTTCATTTCACACTTTGGTCTTGAGTTTCCAAAAGTTCTTGCTGCATCACCAGGAACTCATGATGTACCCGGTGCAATTATGGATTTGCCAGCTGCTGCAATAATCATTTTCTTGACTTTTCTTTCTATTGCCGGTATTAAGAACTCTTCTAAATTTAACAACATTATAGTAGCAATTAAAGTTACAGTAGTTTTATTTTTTATCATATTTGGACTCTTCCATATTAATCCTGAGTATTGGCATCCATTCATTCCGGAAAGAGTTGCTACATCAAGCGGACATGCTATTGATGTTTTACACCTTCCCTTTAGTGAGCTTTTACTTAAGCTACATCAAGGCACATTAAATATTCACAATGATCTTGTTTATCACTATGGCTGGCAAGGAATTGTCACAGCTGCTGGTATTGTTTTCTTTGCTTATATAGGGTTTGACGCTGTATCTACTGTTGCTGAAGAAACTAAAAATCCTCAGATTGATTTACCAATCGGTATTTTAGGCAGTTTGGTAATATGTACCTTTTTATATCTATGTGTTTCTCTTGTTCTAACTGGCCTTATTCCTGTTTCTATTGACGGACACCCAAATCCTGCCCTTACTGGTCACAATGCTGGCGCAGCTCTTTCAATAGCATTTACTGAGCTTGGTTATAAGTGGGCAGCGCTTATTGTATCCTTTGGAGCACTCTGTGGAATGACAAGCATAATTTTAGTTATGATTGTAGCCCAAGCACGAATACTTTTTGCAATGGCAAGAGATGGGCTCTTACCTAAAATATTTAGCTGGATTCATCCAAAATATAGAACACCTGTTGCAGCATCATTAACCACCGGAATCTTTTCTGCTATCATTGCAGCTTTTACCCCCATACTTACAGTTGCTGAGCTAACTAGTATCGGTACACTTGCAGCATTTACTTTTGTATCTATGGCAGTCTTAATTTTGAGAGGAACAAAACCAGAGCTTAAAGCAAAATTTAGATGTCCATTTATGCCTTACACAGCTATTTTAGGAATAATTATAAATTTATTACTTATGTTTGGTTTACCAACAGCTACCTGGGTTAGGTTTGTAGGATGGATGTTAATTGGATTTTTTGTTTATTATACCTACGGCTTTTGGTGTAGCAAACTAAGAGAAAAATAATTTGTTTCTACCTACCACCGGCTTGCTTACGAATAAGCTGCGCCGGTTTTGCAAAGTACACCTATTATGTACTTTTTAACATTGCTGTCAAGATTTTACCGAATAAATCGGATAAAATCTTACCTCTTAATAGTTAACTTTGAAGCACTACGCTAGCTAGGCAGTAACAATAATTTGTTATCACCTTGTACCCCAAACATCTTTTTGAACACCAATAACATAATTCCAGTTTCCAATTCTATCTAGCCCTAGTGCTAATAGATGCATATTATCCAACCTGGTCCATCTAAATATCAAATCCAAAACTGAACCTAAAGTATAAAATATTCCTGCTGTTCCATAATATTTATTTCCATCTCCTGATTGTTTACCATCTTGTTTTTCAGAATCTGCTTTATCGCATATAGCTAAGTCAGCATAGATCCCAAATAAATCTCTGATTGTAGCCCCTATTTTTTCAAAAGGAAGTATTGTGCCAAGAAAACTCCCCGACATCATTCCAAGCGATGAAAGCAATAAATTTCTTTCTGCGGTTCTGTTTTTCTCTTGCTTGGTTTTTCCAATAAATGTTCTATAAGTTCTTTGAAAAGCATCTCCTTTTTTAGGATCAAATAGATCCTTAGCTACATCCTTTAGCACAACACCGGAAGAATACAAAACTTTTAATGCACTGTCCCAAAATCCATTAAATGGTGCAAACGCTTTTCCAGAAGCATCATACTCCTGCCTTATGTTTGGGTTATTAGCAACATCTTGTAGAAATGCCGGTGAATGATCCAGCGCACTACCCCATCCTTTCCATAGATAAAACTTTTCTCCTTTAGCAAAAATAGAAACCATAAAATCTGACATATAACCCAATGTCCCAAAAAAATCTTTTTTCTTAGCTGTTTGCAATCCACCAAATACTGCTGCACTAAAAAGTGCTGCTTTACTTGACAGTGTAGCCAGCTTGTCAATAAGTTCACTTTGGTTATTTAATATACTTGCTTTAACAAAGCTCAACACCCCAAATACCCCTGATAAAATTGCAGTAGGCGCAACAAGAAACTTACCTGTATAAGACATTGTTTTTTCAAATTTTTTTGAATCTATTATATTAGGAAAATTTTTACCTAATAAGTTATCTGTTTGAACAAATTGCCCTGCACTTGAAATTTTAGGCACAGCAAGCCCACTAGTCATTTTAAAATCCTTATATAATCGTAAATTAATCTTATACTTATTGATTAAAAGCAACTTGTCTTCATGTAAACATTTTTACGAGCCTTAATCTATGTAATAATCTTGTAAGTATAATATTTAAAATCAGGCAGGTTGAATTTGTGGTAATCCTTGAGGCTGTATTTGAGGAGAACTCACAAGTTCACCTGGTTTTAGTTTCCTTTTTTCCTCAATTTCTCGTACTATACCTTTTACAGCATCACAAGCACCCCATCTGTCAACACCCAGTGCAAGCAAGTTTAAGCCTTCGATCTTTGTCCATCTATATAAAAGATCTAAGACAGAACCAACAGTATATTCTATACCAGATTTTCTATAATGTTTTTTACTTTGACTGTCTAATTTTCCTGAGGCTTCTGACATACCTTTATCATAGTAAGATAAATCAGCATAAATACCAAATAGATCCCTTAAAGATGCACCTAAGATATGTAACCCAGGTATAAATGCAACTGAAGCACCACCTATTATTCCAAGACCAGAGACAAGGAGATTTTTCTCTGCTGTTCTTTCACCTTTAAAAAACGAATCAATAAATCCTTTTTGAAATCCTTTAGATTTAAATTCATCATATATATCACTAAAGATTACTCTTACAGCAGAAAATGTTTTCTTTGCACTATCTAAGAATCCGGTGTATTGATTAAATGCATCCTCATTCCCTTTTTCTAAATTATATTCTTTTACTATCTTTGGATTAGTAGCAACATCAGTAAGAAGTAATGGTGTATGATCTAGTCCGCTCCCAAATCCCTTGAGCAAATATAAATTATCACCTCTTGCAAATATAGAAGTCAGAAAATCCACGCTAAAAGCGAGTGTACCAAAAGAATCTTTATTATATGCATTTCTTAAACTGCCAAATACAGATGTAGAAAAAACTGCTGCTTTACTTGCGTACTCTGCTACTTTACAAACAAACTCATTAGAGTTTTTAAAAACATTATGCAGTAAAAAACTAAGTGCTCCTGTACCTAATGACAAAAAACATGTTGGTGCCACTAAATAATTTTCTGTAAGCTTTAAAGCTTGTGTTATTTTAGGACTTAAATCATCTGTAACTGGAGGAGTACTACCTGCAGGAGCTTTGCCTTTTTTTGGACTTAATGGTCCAGGTTCAGGGATTTTCCCTACACCACTAATTTTGCTACTCCCACCACTCATTTATTTATAATCCTCCTACTCATCAAAAACAGACATTAAAAAAATAGAAATCAGCTTCTTTTTCTGAACTAATCCAATATGGTGCCTAATTTTCAATTTGTTTTTGAACATAGAATTTTTCAAATTGATTTAAGTATAAAATGCTTAAATATATTTCAATATTAGCAAAATCTGTAATACCAGTAAATTAGTTCAAGCTCTAAGAAGCTTATTTTAAAGAATATTCAGAATTTCTTAATGCCTTAACCCAAGTTAAGATGAATTGGTATGAAATAGATAACCATATAAAGGCAAATCTAATGAATTATATTCTAAGCATAGATCAAGGCACAACAAGTTCAAGAACTATTTTAATAGATGCTGGTGGAAAGCCAGTTGGGAAAGCACAAAAAGAGTTTAACCAATATTTTCCAAAACCATCCTGGGTAGAACACAATCCCGAGGAAATATGGAAAAGTCAGTTGGAAACCATAAGTAAAGTCTTATCAGATACAAAAATTAGTCCAAAAGATATTTCAGCAGTAGGAATAACAAACCAAAGAGAAACTGTTGTTGCCTTTGATTCAAAAACAGGTAAGCCAATCTACAATGCAATCGTCTGGCAATGCAGAAGAACAGTAAATAAATGCGAAGAATTAAAACTAAAATATAAATCAATAATTAAAGAAAAAACCGGACTGGAGATAGATGCATATTTTTCAGGACCCAAAATGGAGTGGATTATTGAGAATGTAAAAGAAGCAAAAGAGCTGATAAAAGAAAAAAGACTCAGGTTTGGCACTATAGACAGCTGGCTTATCTGGAACCTAACTGGCAAAAAAGAATTTTACACCGATCCTTCAAATGCTAGCAGGACAATGCTCTATAACATAAAAGAAAACAAATATGATGATAAGCTTATGTCACTTTTTCAAATAGAAGAATGGATGCTACCAAAGGTACTGAAATCAAATGGAGAGTTTGGTTATACTGATCCTGATTTATTTGGCACATCAATTCCCATAAGAGCAGTGCTGGGCGATCAGCAAGCTGCACTTTTTGGAAATGCTTGTTTTAATACTGGAGATGTAAAAGTTACTTATGGAACCGGTGGATTTTTACTTATTAATATTGGAGATAAATTTAAACTTGTTGACAATCTCATTACAACGATTGCATGGAGCATAGACAATAGTCCAACATATGCTATTGAAGGCAGCACTTTTATTTCTGGCGCTATTATTCAATGGCTAAGAGATGGGCTTGGAATAATTAAAGATGCTTCTGAAACAGAAAGTCTTGCAATAAGCTTAGATAGCAATGAAGGGGTATATTTAGTGCCAGCTCTTTCTGGACTTGGTGCTCCTTATTGGGATGGCAATGCAAGAGGAATTATTATAGGGCTTACAAGAGGCACAACAAAAGCACACATTGTCAGAGCAGCACTTGAAAGCATGGCATACCAAATAGCTGACTTGGTTGTACCAGTTAAAGAACTTCTTACTAAAGAATCTTTTATAAAAGCTGACGGGGGGGCAACAAAAAACAATTTTCTATTACAGTTTCAAGCGGACTTATTAAATATGAATATTGTTCGCTCTTCACAAGCAGAAGCCACTGCAATTGGAGTAGGATATTTAACCGGACTATCTACAGGGATTTGGAAATCAAAAGAAGATATACAAAAACTTTGGAAAACAAATGAGCTATTTTTACCCAGAAAAAACAGATTAGAAGAGTACAAAAAATGGAAAGAAGCTGTAAAAAGATCTTTTAGATGGAATTAACAAAGAAGATCTAACTCAATATCATATGACCCTTTATCACATACATAAGAAGGTAATAAAGAGGTTTGTAAACCATCTTCCATTTGTCTATAGTAAGTACTATTAGCTTCATAAAGTCTTTGTACTGAACGTGCAAATAAATGTGTGCCAGAATATTTTTCTAATGCACGTTTTGCAAATACGCTTCGTAAACTATATGCCTGTAGCTTTCTTTTTTCAGAAGAAATTATTTCTTGGTAAAATCTAAGTTTTCTTTTTGCATATTCTTTTAATTCATAAAATGTGGCAGTTTTTGCCTTTGCAATATGATAATTTCTGCATATCTTTTTTATTTTTTCTATTTGTTCATGCCTTTTTTTACATTGTTTTTTTTCTTCAAGGCTTTCCTCATATTCTTTATCCATTTCATCAAATAAAACACTTATTAAGCTATAGCCTTGTTCAATTAATTTTAAATACTCTGCAAACTCAGGACTAATAACACTTTGCAAGGTAGGATCACTAGCAATACCTTGAGCAATATCATGTTCTTCTCTAAGCCTACATCGAACAAATTCCTGATCAATACCTTCTTGCCCACCATGCTCATTAAAATGATCTACTACATCAACTCTTTTATGTGCCATTTCACGTAATCTTTTTAAATATTCATCTCTTTCAGGACCTGGTGGTAATCTCTCTGCTTCACTAAGAAGTTGATATAGCCTTTGCAAACTTTCTACAAAGTGTTGTCTAACTCTTGGATCAAGATCTAAACATGTTTCATCTTCCATTCTTTGTGACATTTCAAATAAATGATCTGTTCGTTGAGTTTTTCTCCATGCCTCAATAATAAGATGTAATTCTTCATCACCCAATCTGTTTTTATTATCCTCACTTAATAACTCTGTTATATCGCTAATAGATTTCTTAGCCTCTGGAGAAAATCCACATTTTACTACTGCTTCATTTTCAATTTGACCTTGTACACCAAGAAGTAAATTACGAAACTGTTTAGCAAGATCATTACTTTGATAACCTTCATATATAATAGAGTCTACAAAACTAGCCAGTGGACTAAATATAGTAAGTACTGCTTGCAAATACACATTTCTTGGAACCACTGGACAGACTTCACCCGACTCATCAATAACACCTGTTTTCTTAGCTTCATGATATGCCTTTAGCATCAGTTCTTTTTCTTGAATATCTGCTTTAAAAAAGCGTTCTTTACAAGTTTTATAAATGCCTTGCAGCCAGCCTACTTCTTGATTACTTAAAAATTCATCTTGAGGGCTTGATTCAATATTTTTATGAACAGATTTCTTACAAGCTATCTTATGCTGAAGGTGATAACCTTCCATATTAGAGCCTATACTATTTTGATCAGCTGGCATACCCCAATACTAAACAAAACTAAGTTTTGCTTAGTCCCTTTAAAAGATACAAAACATAGATATAAAAAATTTGATACTTTGCTCCCTTGCTATCCCTAAAATTTTAATTAAAGAAATCGTTAAAACGCTCTAAAATACAGCATTTAGCGTAGTTCTAAAGAGTTAAAATGTTACAAATTCACAACTTAAAATTACTTAAAAAATATTGTTTGGAGCAAGAATATTATTTGGATCCAATGAAATCTTAACAGCTCTCATGGCTTCAATTAATTGTTTCGGATATTGATATTTAACAAAATCTTTTTTGATTTTTCCTATTCCATGCTCTGCTGCAATTGTTCCACCCATTGTAGTCACTTTCTTACAAGTACTATGTACAACCTGTAAAATCTGCTTTTTCTCTTCAGCATTTTTTGCAATGAAATTATAATGAGGGTGTCCATTACCTATATGACCATAAATTACAGGTTCTTGGATTTTAGCTTCGTCAGATATTTTTTTAGCATAATCAATAATTTCATGAATTCTAAATATAGGAACAGACCAATCTGTCGAGATCTTGCCCCCGCCATTGTTCACATACAAGCCACCTTCTTCAAAAAGTGTACTCGGCACCTTATGCCTAAGTCTTCTAAGCTCATCTTGCTGCTTAGGCTTTTCTGCAACAATAGTATCATCAACAATAGCATTGTTTTTTTCCAGAAATTCAAGCCACCTCTCTAAAATCTTTTCGAAATCTAAGCTATATTCTTGTTCAAAAAATATTCCTGCTAAAGCATTTTGCGGTATTTTAAATGGGGAATCCGGTCTTATAATATCTAACGCATAATTATCAAACAGTTCACATGCGCGAGGCGTAATAAGGGGACCAGATTTTAGTAGTTCCTTGCGAACAGCAATTACAAAATCCAAAGCTTCATTTAATGTTTTAAAAAAAGCCATTCCTCCAAAAAAATTCTCTGGCTTATCTAAAAGCTCTACTTCTGTTTTAGTGATCACGCCTAATGTCCCTTCAGAACCAACAAATAAATCAACCATGCTTTGAAACGGCAGATATCCAAACGTATTTTTTTCAATTTCCGGACGTCTTAGATTTAAAATTTCTCCAGATGCTAATACTACTTCTAAGGCACGAACGTATTTTTTTGTGGAACCATATTTAAAGGTTCTAGATCCTGATGCATTAGTTGCAATAGAACCACCAAAAAAACATTCTTTTTCACTTGTTGGATCAGGTGCATAAAAAAGTCCTTCATCAAGTATTTTCTTTTTAAAATCAGATAACATCATGCCAGGTTCAGCAAGTGCAAATTTTTCTTTATGATTTATTTCAATAATTTTTGTCATTTGACTGGTATCAAGTATCCACCCGCCATCTGCTGCTGCAGATCCAGTTAAACTGCTTCTATTTCCTATGGGTGTAATTGATATCTTTTTTGAATTTGCTTCTTTTAAAATCTCAACAACTTCACTTGTACTTTCAGGTCTTACAAGTGCATCCGCATAACCAGGATAATTTGATGAATCAGTACAATAACTTTTAACAATGTCCTGATCGGTAATTAATTCAAAACTGCACATACCTCAATTATAGACCACTGATCCGTTATAGGACGCTATCTTTCATCAAGCTATCTGCTTGTTCAGCTATAAAGCCCATATAAACTTTGCCTGTTTTAGAATCAATATTTCGTTGTATAAGTTCTATAACAGAAAAAGGAGCTCCATCTACTACCTCTGCTTGAGAAAATATTTGTCTCAGTCTTGTACCTTTAGCACCAGTAATTTTCCCTGGAAAATTAATTCCTTTTTTGTTCATTAAACTTATAGCATCCTCAATTTCTACTCCTTGTGGAAGTCGTACTGCCGCATGGTGAAATCCTTTATCACCAAATTTATCTACCCACCTCTTAATAATAAGCAATTTATCAGGAGCATCATCATAAGATTGATCTATAAACAACGCGGGAAATGATGAATGTCTGTAAACTTTAGCCCACCATCCCTGATCATGAAATTCAACTTTATCAAAATAGGTCCATCCTTGGGGCGTAAATCGTTTTGCTGCTTCATCAATGTTATGTGTACGTACAGCTAAATGATCTATTATGTAGTCCCACCTATTGTCTTCACAAACCTCTGCATATTTTCTTGTAGCTAAATTTCCTTCAAGATATTTGACAAGTGGCTCGTAAAATACTTTTTCAGACTTATACTTTTCAATGACTTTTTGCAAATAATGGTTTAAACTCATAATATATTCTCCTTAACTAAATTATATATCTGTTATTCAGGAAATAGACAAAGGATAATTTAATTAACATGGTAACAAATCAAGCATCAAATTTAAAGGAACTCCTGGCCAAAGATGAAAAATATCTTTCAAGTGCACTATATAGGGTATTTCACATTGTTGCTGAAAAAGGGGAAGGTCCTTACATTTACTCAACCGATGGAGTGAAGTATCTTGATTTAACTTGTGGTATAGGTGTAACTCAACTTGGACACTGTCACGAAGAAGTTATTAAAGCAGCGCAAGAACAACTAACAAAACTAGTTCATATTAGCTGCGTCACTCACCACACAGAAAATATTAAACTTGCCGAAAAATTAGCTTCTATTTTACCAGGCAATTTAAACAATACTTTTTTTTGCAACAGCGGTTCTGAAGCAGTAGACGGCGCAATTAAATTTGCACGCAGATTAAATCCTGGTAGACCAAACTTAATTGCTTTTAAAGGCTCCTTTCATGGAAGAACCATAGGCGGCACCTCTTTGTCTTCATCTAAAGAAGTACATAGAAAATTCTATGATCCTCTTTTACCTGGAGTTAATTTTGTTGAGTTTCCAAATTGTTATACAGGAAAATATAAAGAACATTCGGCTGAACGAGTACTTGAAACACTTGAACAAATGTTTAAATCATATTTGTCACCAGATTCTATTTCTGCAATGATAATTGAGGCTATGCAAGGAGAAGGCGGCTATTTACCAGCACCACTTAAACCAATTAACTTTTTAAAAGAACTTAGAAACATATGTGACAAACATAAGATTTTACTTATTTGTGATGAAGTACAATCTGGCATTGGTAGGACAGGAAAATGGTTTTCAATTAATCACTACGATGTAGTCCCAGATGTAATTACCATAGCAAAAGGATTAGGCAATGGGCTTCCAATTGGTGGATTTTGTGCTTCACATGAAAGAATGTCCACTATGCCACCAGCATCTCATGGCAGCACCTTTGGAGGAAACCCTGTTTCATGTGCTGCTGCATATAAAACACTTGAAGTAATTGAGAGAGATAACCTTCTTGACTATGTCTTTAAAACTGGCAGTGAAATAATTGATCATCTTGCAAAAGAATTAAGCACGCAAGCCAACGTAAGAGGATTTGGATTTATGATAGGTATTGAACTTGAAAGCAAAGAAAAAGTTGAAAAAGTAAAGGATGAATGTTTTAAGGAAAATATATTAATTTTGCCTACAGGAGAAAAAGCTATTAGATTGCTACCTCCTCTAAATATTGAAAAAGCACTGCTTACCAATTCCATTGATAAACTAATCAATATTATAAAAAAAGTGTAATTATGCAAACAGCAACAACTACTTATAAAAATAACATTGGCGGAAAGCTTACTGAAAGTTCCTCAAAAGATTATTTTGAAAAATATAATCCAGCTGACAAATCTGAACTATTAGGAAAATTTCCAAAATCCAATGCAAAAGATTTAGAAGAAGCAATAAAAAAAGCAAAGATTGCTTTTGAGAAATGGAAGAAAGTCCCTGCTCCAAAAAGAGCAGAAGTACTTTTAAAAGCTGCTGAAATCACAACTAAAGAAAAAGAAGAACTATCACAAATACTAACCAAAGAAACTGGCAAACCAATAGTAGAAGCACGTGGAGAAATTCAGGAAGTAATTGACACTTATCATTTTTTTGCAGGTGAAGGAAGGAGAATTTTTGGTACAACCGGTCAAAGCGAACTTCCAAACAAATCAGTAATCACAATCAGACAACCTATAGGCATTTGCGGCTTAATTACTGCATGGAATTTCCCCTCTGCGGTCCCAAGCTGGAAAATTGCACCTGCACTGCTTAGTGGAAATGTTGTGATTTTAAAATCATCAAAAGATGCCCCGCTATCGGGTTATAAACTAATCGAAAATCTCTATAAAGCTGGCTTACCAGAAGGATGCGCTAGTGTCCTTTTTGGAACTGGTGAATTTGGTGATCTTATTGTAAGACACCCTGAAACAAAAGTAATTAGTATAACCGGCTCAGTAGAAGTTGGAAAAATGGTTTATGAAACTTGTGGAAGAATGCTTAAAAAATGTGCACTTGAACTGGGGGGAAAAAATGCAATAGTAGCACTTGAAGATGCAAATCAAGAACTGCTTTTAGATGGTGTGCTTTGGGGAGCGTTTGGAACTACCGGACAAAGATGCACTTCTACAAGCAGATTAATTATTCAAAAATCCAGCTGGAGCAATTCGTTTATTGAGAAACTAGCAACTACTGCTAAGAAGCTTATAGTAGGAAATGGGTTAAATGCAAACACTCAGGTTGGTCCTCTTATTACAGAAAAACACAGAAACAATGTTCATGGTTTTGTTGAAAGAGCTGTAAAAGAAGGTGGAAATGTACTTACTGGTGGAAAGTTTTTAACTGGCAAAGACCTTGATAAAGGATGGTTTTATGAACCAACCATAATTTCTGGAATTAAAAAAGATATGGAACTGGCTACAACAGAAGTTTTTGGTCCAGTACTTGCAGTAATTGAAGTAAGTAATTTTGAAGAAGCAATTCAAGTTGCAAATAATGTTGAATATGGATTATCCTGTGCAATTTACACAAAAGATGTAAACAAAGCAATGTCAGCAGCTCATGATTTTGAATCTGGAATAGCATACATAAACGCACCTACAATTGGAGCTGAGTGTGGTGGCGCTACAGCATTTGGCGGCTGGAAAAATACAGGAAACGGTTCACGTGAAGGCGGCATTACTGCACTAGATACTTACACACAATATAAAACTATTTATATTGATTATTCGGATAGATTACAAAGAGCACAAATCGACTAACGGTATACGGAATACTAATATTCTAAAAGCGGTGCAACCCAGTCTCTATGAACAGGTTTCAGTTGTCTAATCACATCTACCATTTCAAGTGCAGAAAGTGCAGCTTCAGATCCTTTATTTCCTACTTTTCCACCTGCTCTATCTAGTGCTTGATCAATATTATTTGTAGTTATCACACCAAAAATTACAGGCACACCAAAAGCCCCACCAAGTCTTGCAATTTCTCTGCTGACACTTTTGCAAATATAATCAAAATGCGGAGTTTCACCACGAATAACCGCACCAAGACAAATAACAGCTACATATTTATTTAAATCTATTAAATTTCTTGCCACTACCGGTATTTCAAAAGCACCTGGTACTTTGACTATATCAATGTTTTTTTCAAGAACACCATTGACTATTAAAGTTTGAATACAACCATCTAATAATTTAGATGTAACAAATTCATTAAACTTACTTACAACAATGGCATATTTATCTTCCATTCTAACTTGCAACTTACCTTCAAAATGATTCACTTTTATCTCTCAGTTCTTTGTTTTAGATCAATTACATGTCCAAGCTTTTCATTTTTTATTCTTAAATAATCCTTGTTATGTTCAGTACATATTTCAACAGGAACTCTGCCTGTTACTTTTAAACCATATCCTTCTATACCAAAGATTTTTTTTGGATTATTAGTCATTAGTCTTATAGTAGATAATCCAAGATCAACAAGTATCTGAGCTCCAACCCCATATTCCCTAAGATCAGCTTTAAATCCAAGTTTTTCATTTGCTTCAACAGTATCATAGCCTTGATCTTGAAGCTCATAAGCTTTTAATTTATTTAAAAGCCCTATGCCTCTTCCTTCCTGCTTTAGATACACAACTACTCCAGTTCCATTTTCTGCAATTTTTTCAAGAGCCCAGTGCAACTGATCGTTACAATCACACCTTAAACTTTCAAGAGTATCACCTGTCAGACATTCACTGTGCACTCTAACCAGAACATCTTGCTTGTCTTTAATATCACCACAAACAACAGCAACATGCTCTTTATTATTTAAAATATCTCTATAACCTACAATGGTAAATTCTCTTCCGTATTTCTTTGCTATTTTACTTGGCAGCTTTGCTATGGCTTCACGAATAACAAATCTTTCGCGTTTTAGCCTATATGAAATAAGCTGAGCAACAGTAATAAATTTTAAATTATGTTTTCTTGCAAAGTGTATTAGGTCAGCTCTTCTAGCCATACTTCCATCTTCATTTAAAATTTCACAAATCACGCCCGCAGGTTTTAATCCGGCAAGTCTTGCAAGATCTACAGAGGCTTCTGTCTGGCCAACTCTTTTTAAGACCCCGC
>JACOTS010000174.1 GCA_016178265.1 Candidatus Melainabacteria bacterium | reverse complement strand
TTTAAGAAATTCTGTAGAATTTAATCAAGTGATTCAAAAGTATGGAAATGTTAAAGCAGTACTTTTTGGACATATTCATCATGTATTTGAAAAAACTGCAAACAATATTTTTTATGCAAGTTGTCCTTCCACTGTATACCAAGTTGTTGCAAATAATGATAATTTTAAAGTAGATAAGCGTATACCAGGATATCGTCTTATCAAGCTTAACGAAAGTGGTTTTGAGTCAGAGGTGATATGGGTTAATAAATAGGAGTTAGGAGATAGAGTATAAGAGGTTATTTGTTGACGCAAGTTTGAAGACTGATCGAGCAAAACAACTTAATTCTCCAAAATATTGAGGAGTTGAAGTTTGCGGGGCCTACCGCAGATTAATTCCTGAGATTTGAAGCTGGACAGCTCTGAATGCCAAATGGCTCCTTCCTGGTAACTCGGTTCTTTTTAAAAACTCTTTGTCTCTTACTTTACTTAAAACAGCTTGTACTTGCTTTAAGTCAGACATAACTTTTGTATATGATTCCCCTTTTAATGCTTTCCTAAAGCTAAACTCAAGTACTAATGCTAAAAAGCAAATAAAGATATGTCCTCTTATTCTTTTTTCTGTCCAATGATAAATTGGACTTAAATCAAGGGTAGATTTTAATTCTTTAAATGCTCTTTCAATTTGCCAAAGGGATTTGTAATGCTTAGCTATCTCTGTGTATTCTAATCCTGTATTTGTAAGTAATATCCACTTACCGTCATATATTTTTTCTTTTTCTAATCTGTCATAGTTTACAGATTCAATAATGTCTTCTTTTAAGTTTAAATATTTCCTGTATCCATTCTTTACTATCCAATCCTTGTCATTCTTTTCTACTACTTTCTTTGCGATTATTTGCTTAAAATACTCCCTGTTAGTAGCATCTATTTCTGCTTGCTCAGGATTGTAACATACTATATATCTTTTGTTATTTACTTCTTTTACTTTTACAAATAAATTATTTGACAGCTTTGTATATCCAACATGATGATCATCTAATAGCACTGCTTTAAATCCACTCTCTAACTGTCTCATCTTCACTCCAATAATATATTCCTGTTTTAAACCTTCTAAGATATCCAGATTTGCTTTGCTTATCATCCCCCGATCACAAACCCATATTATTCTTCCAAGATTAAATCTTTCCTTTAACTTTGTTACTACCTGTGGAAATGAGACTACATCTACCTGGTTACCGGGAAACACTTCATGCCCTACTGGTATTCCTTCTCTTGTCATAAACAGTCCTACCATGAGTTGTTTGAGATCATTTCTTTTGTTTTTAGCATGTCCTCGTTTTAAAAGAGCAGGCGCATTATCTCCTTCTCCCCAATAACTTACACTTGTAGTGTCAAAAAGAATTAAATCTACATTTTGATCAAATAAATTTCTTGTTCTGTTAAATATCTGTACATCAACTCTACCTTTACTTTTCTGTAACCAATCAAGTCCTAAATACAAGTTATGGAGTTTTATGTCATCCCAAAAAGGCTCATATACAGTTTCTTTCCAATCCATGCAGGATAGTTTACTTCTTGGGTCACACAATCTATTTACTACCATCATGAAAATCTCTTCATGATATTCACCTTCAAAAATTACATTAAATCCCAAGTCATTCCATAATTTTCTAAAAACCAGACATGGTCCTATACTCTTTGACCACACATGAGCAAGTTCTTTATTTAAATCTACTAAGCTATTAATTCTTCCAAGCTCAGCGAGTTTGAAGGTAGCTTTCTCAATCTTTTCTTGAAGTTTAGGATCGTCCTTTCTACCAATAGAAAAAAGGACTTTGTGTTTATGCTTACCTTCATCACTGATATATGATTCAACCAGTTGAACATATTCAACCACAGTTCCATTCTTATTGATTCGTTTTTTTGTCTTGATGTGCATCAGCAAATATGCTTTAATAATCTACAAGATGCACTATTTATGCAAGATATAGAAATTCGTGGGCCTATCGATTTTTTCTCTTTTTAGAGCTTAAACTGCTTTATTTGATCTTAATTCTGCATTCTATGAAAAATATTAATTGTTAAGTTTCAAACTTGCGGGAATTAAAGCCAAAGAGCTGTAATCAAGTAATCTAATATTATTACAAGCGTAAAATTAATAACAACTGAAAGTTTGGTTGAATCCCCTACTGCTTTTGCTCCATACCCAGTAGTTATCCCACAAGTATAACTTATTAAGC
>JACOTS010000173.1 GCA_016178265.1 Candidatus Melainabacteria bacterium | reverse complement strand
TGTTTTTCTCAAGACTTCTTCTGCTTCTTTTTTCTTGTCATTGTAAAAAAGCAGGCTTGCATAAAATGATGCGCTAGAACTATCAAATAAAGAAAGATCGCTAGCATAGTTGCTTATGATTTTTAATGCTTCTTCAGGATTTGTGTTAATCGTAAAATCTGTTTGAGCAAGAAAATAACCTGACTTTGCATAAAAGGTTGCAGGATCTAAGCCATAGCTTTTTACAATTGCTGGAGTTTTATCTTGATATAACTTTTTTTCATGCTTGTATTTTTTAATTGCTTCTTTAATAAGCGTGATTGCAATTCTTCTGTATTTAGGATCAACCTCAAATTCAGGAAGCCCTATAAGTATTCTATCTGTTGGTGTTAGTCCTTTGTATCTAAATGCTTTAAATAATGGATTGTCAGTAGCTTTTATTGCTGCTTTGTAAAGAGATATGTTGTCTTCCCATTCAACTTTTCGAATATGTGCACGAATTGTCATTGCTATAAGCAACAGTGACATTAAAGGCATCACTACTTTTGTCAAATTTGTTTTATGGAAAGAAGCGTAATAGATAATGAAGTGAGTAAGCCCAAAGATAAATATGAAAGAAGGAAGATATAAATACCTTTCGCTTGTGATGTTATATAGGGGAGCTAGAATATGAGAAAAGGGCATAAGAGAAATTAAAAATGGAATGATTAGTATATAAAGTAACGAAGGCTTATTCTTAAAAAATGATATGAATCCTAGAAAAGTGATGATTAACATAAATGCAATGCAGCAAATAGCATATGGGCTAAATAAGGTTTGTCCAAAAATCACCAAATGGCTTTGATCTATGGAAAGTTTAATGGGGGCAAGGGTTAATTTTATGAGGTGGGACATTACTTGTGGTGCAAACCAAAATATTCTCTCCAGCAGGAGTTGTATGTTGTTATAGGACTGGCTGTTGTAAATCGTTGTATTGATTCTTGTGTTAGAAAAAAGGAAAAATACTATAAAAATGACAACACAAGTTATAAAAGGCAAGGTGCTTAAAATTGATGCTTTGAAATTGTTAAGTTTTAAGGTGAATCCTGATGAATGAATTATTCCTAGACTATAGGCAATTAAAATAGCAGGTACTAGAAAATGGAATTCAGCAATAAATAAAGCTGGCAAATAACATGCTGTTATTAGAATATAATGCTGTATTTTTAAGTTGAAATTATTTGACTCATTAGAATATGAACTGAGATAACAATACATTGCACTAAATACCAATGTGTAGCTAAGGACTATGTTCGCATTTGTAATCAGCAAGATCGACTCAATGTTTGCTGGATGTAATGCCCAAAATAAAGACAGAATTGCAACTATTGCCAATCTGTAACTGTTGCTCAATGCTTCTTTATTTCTTGAAATTATTAGTGATGCTTTATTTAACATGAGAAAAACAAGCGATGTGTTAATTAAGTGTAAGCATATGCTGTAAGCATGATATAAAAATGTATTTTTCTTAAATAAGATTTGAATGAACAGTTGCAGTAGGTTTCCAAAAGGATTGCACCTAAGAGAGTAAATGTTTGAATACAGTGTATTGGTTGATTCTACGTAATAATTTAAACCTAAATGCTTAATTAGTTCTATCATTTCAGCAAATGAATTACAGATAGGAAGATAGTTTTCTTTAATGATATTTAATTCATCATAAAGCTTGACTGAATAGGTAAGAGAAGGCAGGTAAAATAGGAGCGTTATTGCTATTACTACAAATAAAAATATCTTTTTCATTGTAAATCAAGCTTTCTTTTCACAGAACTTAAGTATGCCTCGTGTTTCTTAAGTAGTCCCGGGAGCTTTTCTAATTCTACGATGTATTTTTGAACATTTTCATGGTTGTTTTGTACAAGATGAAAACTAATTAAACTAAGTATTATACTTTCATAAATATGCGGATCTAATGTACTGCGGATTTGAGGGAGATTAGCTGATTCATATGCTTTTTCAAGGGTTGGTATTACCTTTTTACTGTTGCCTGCCTGACTAAAGTATTTACTTAGGAGGAGCAGTGTAATTGGATTATTCTCATTCATGTAAAGTGATTTTTCTAAAGAAAGTCTTGCATTTGTTAAATCATTAAAGTGCATATATAACTGTGCTGCTTTTTGGTAGCCTTCTTCTGAATGTGTTCTAAGCCCAAGTAAATATTCATACTTTGCAAGGTCTTTTAGATTATTTTTTAATTCAGCTAGCTTTATTTTTTGAAGCAGCATTCTTGGATAGCTTGGATAGATTTTATATCCTTCATCTATTATTTTTGCTGCTTTATCAATTTCATTTTGATTAATGTATAAATTACTTAAGGTAAAAATTAAATGTGGTGAATAAGGATATTTTTCCATTCCTTTTTCTAAAATATCTATGGCTTTGCTTACATTATATGTGTCTTTTAACAGTTTTGAGTATAAGTTAATATGTGAACTGCCTGCCAGGTCAAAATAAGTTTCTATATACGGCTTGTAAAAACTTAGTACTGAGTTAGCTTCTTCTTTTAAGAAATTAAACCTTGTATCTGCTATTGAAAAAGCTGCCCTAAGAAGTAGAGAGTCATAGTCAATTCCATAAGTTTCCAATGTTTTTGGCTCGGGTAAATTTACTTTGTCTTTTAATTCATTTAACGCTTTGTTTAATTCTCTAATTGTTTGTACAGAATACTTAAGTGTTTCCTCACTATTTCCTATAGAGTCATTGTGATAAACAAGTATTGAATATATTTGTCCTTTGTCAAGATTGGTGCTTGCATGTTTTAAGTCACTTGAAAATAAGGTTGTAGTATCTCTCCAATCTTTTATCCTGAAAGATGTTCTTACAGAAAGGATAAGCAGAATAGTAATTAATATTGGCAGGATTTTTTTTGAAGCTAAATTAAACTCTAATTCTCTAAAAACTACAACAAAAGTTAAAATAAGCACAAACAAAGGAAAGTAACAGTATCTATCTGCTATTAAGCAATAAGTAGGCGCAAGTAAATGCAAAAAGGGAAATAAAGAAAATAAAAGTGAGTATGAAAGCAAAGTCAGTGCTTTCTTTCTGGATTTAAGCAAAATAAAAAGTATGATTGGAAGAAGTATTGCTATTAAGAATGCTGAAAATGCAAAAATTGAATATGGGCTAAAAAGGCTATGAGAAAGCTTTATAAAAATAGTTTGATATAAAGAAAGTATATTTGGATAGAAAAAAAGTTTAAAGAAGTAAACAAGAATCTGCGGGGTAAGAAAAAAGAATCTTTCCAAACTAAAGTTTGAGTATTGTGATATTGAGGTTGTAGTATTGGTTAAAACTGCAAATTTTATAAGATAATACGAAGCAAAAATTGCAACACCAAGAAAAAATGGCATACATAAAGCAAAGGATTTTCTTAGAGATTGTAAGACAACACCTGATTCTTTAAAAGCAAAGTAAAAGCAAAGAAAAAACAAAACCGGTGCAAGTGTGTAGCTGTATTCTTGTATAAGAAGTGATATGCAAAATAAAAAAGTATATAAAATAGTTTCTTTGTTGGAAAAAGAGAACTTGGCTTGTATGGATTTCTTTAATATAACCTGTATAAACCAAAAACAAAAAAAGTAAGTTACAAGACTAGTCCAGTTTGTGCCTAGTAAAACAGATTCTATATTTGCCGGGTGAAGAGCCCATATAAGAGATAAAACACTAGCTGTTATATTTTTTCCAGTAGGCTCTTTGCTTTTAAGTAGGTAAGAGAATATTTTCCATACAAGAAATGTATTTAATAAGTGAATTGAAAGCTGCAGAAAGTGGTAAAGAAATGAGTTCTTTTTAAATAAAAACATTACAAACATGTTCATGATTGCGCCAAGCACATTTGATCTAACGGTT
>JACOTS010000149.1 GCA_016178265.1 Candidatus Melainabacteria bacterium | reverse complement strand
GGGGCTTTTCCTGACAATCACTTTTTAAATTATGGAATGCTTGGAATGCATGGTACTGCATATGCAAACTATGCTATTCATGACTCAGATCTGTTAATTGCTGTAGGAGTACGCTTTGATGATCGTGTAACAGGCAAAATAGAAACATTTGCACCAGCTGCAAGAATTATTCATATTGATATTGATCCTGCTGAAATCGGCAAAAACAAAGAGATGAGAGATATTATCGATATCCCAATTGTTGGTGATGCAAAACATATAGTAAGTGAAATTAATGCTAAATTAAATGGCAAAAAAGGCAACACAGATGAATGGATAAAACAAATTGAGCAGTGGAAGAAACAATATCCACTTGATTTACCTAAAAATGCCGATCAAATTTCCCCGCAACAAATCATACTTGCACTAAACAAATACTGCAAAGATGCAATTTATACAGTTGATGTTGGTCAGCACCAAATGTGGGCAGCACAATATTTAGAAATCAATGAGCCTAGAAAATGGTGCAGTTCAAGCGGGCTTGGCACAATGGGCTATGGTTTTCCTGCAGCACTTGGTGCAAAAGCAGCTATAAAGGATTTAGGTATTGATGTACCAGTCGTTGCAATTACCGGTGATGGTGGTTTCCAAATGAGTTTTCAGGAGCTTGGCACAATGGTAGCTCACGACTTACCAGTAATAATTGTTTTAATGAACAACAATAATTTAGGCATGGTAAGGCAATGGCAAGAATTATTTTTCAATAAGCATTATAGTTGCATTGACTGGGGCAAAGGTAATCCAGATTATGTTAAATTAGCTGAAGCATTTGGTGTAAGAGCTCTAAAAGTAAAAGAACCTAATGGCGTAGAACCAGCTATTGAAGAAGCAGTTAGATTAAAAAAAGCAGTACTCATTGAATTTGAATTAAGTTATGAAGCAAATGTTTGGCCTATAGTACCTCCAGGAGGCTCAAGCCATGAAATGCAAGGTATAGGAGCAAGTACTTTACCTGTTAAACCAGTAACTAGAAAAGATATTGAAAAGAATTTGAAGAGTTAGTTTTCTTAATCTAATTAAATACAAAACAATGCCCCTGATTAAGTTTTTTCATAGGTTAAGAGAATTTGTTAAGTCAAAAAGAAAAGAATTCTTAATTTCCTTCAATAAGCTATTTTTAGACTATATAAATAATTATAATTATTAACGAATTAGATAAGGATATAACACTCTAAATATTTAAAAGGATTATTTAATGCAAGTACCAGATGCATATGGTTTAAGTCATAGCATTAGTTCATTTCATGCAACTAAGCCACCGGTTCCTAGTGCTCAAACTGAGCAAAATATTGAAACTACAGAAACACCAAAAAATCCTCTTAAAGTAGTACACAAATTTATTAGCGAGAATAAAACTGAAATAAATACAACAGCAAATGTCTTTGGTGCTCTGACTAATTTATTTGCTTTCCTTGAAGGAAATTTTCACTTGTTTAATATGGATACAGATAAACTAGAAATAATCAGCACATTTTTTGCAAAATGTGCAACCTCTGCAAGAGGTATAACAGGTGCGATTGATTGCTTTAACAAGAATAATTTAATTCCACTTCTTGGGTTTGCAGGAGAAGTACCTGTAGCAATATTTGCCAGTGGGTTTAATTTGTGGCTTGCAAGAGGTATACCGCAAGGAATAAATCAATTCCAGGGAATATTAAAACGTCGTGGCATAACCACAGAAGTTAACGGGAAAACCATTACTCTATCAAGAGAAGATGGTGATGACTTTAAGAAATATGGAATTGGCATGTTTGAGGGATTAAAACTTTCATTTGTTGAGTTTGGGAAAATAATAAAAGAACTATTTACAAAGCCATTTAAAGGAGAGCAAAGGATGCCACACTCAGTATTTGTTTGTTCAATATTTCAAATCTTAGGTCCTATACTTCATTTAAGTGGATTAAAAACATTCGGTGCATGGATGAGAGATACTTTTGGAGCTGCAGTTGATGTTGGATATATTTTAGACAAGAAAAAAGCTGATGAGCCTTCATACGGACCAGCTGGTGCAGCATGGATAGGTTCAGCAATTGTAGATTATTTAAAACGATTAGATTACTTTGAGAGCAGAGTAAGCAATTCAACTCAATTATCATTATTCTTTGATGGAATAGCTGGTGCATTTTATGGCATTGCAAATTTTGGCAAGTCTGCCAAGAAAACTGCCGCACGATCTACAGTACAACCTGAAGCAGCATAAAGCAAATTTTTATCTTGCAGAATTACATAGTAAAATGAGGACATAAGAATATTCTTATGTCTAACAACAATAATAACAACACAATAATTTTAATTGATGCTCCTAATTTAGCATTTAGAATGTTTTTTGCAATGGAACGAACCAACATGCGTACTTTAGGTGGAACTCCAACATGGGCAACTTATGGATTTTTTAAAGCTCTGTTTGATTTACTTGATAAAACAAAACCAAAAGCAATTGCAGCAGCATACGATTGCAAAGAGCCAACATTTAGACATGAAGCATATGAAGAATATAAAGCAAACAGACCAGAAGAAATGCCTGAGGACTTGCAAGTACAATGGCCTCATATCAGAGAAGGCCTGGAAAGTTTTGAAATTCCAATTTATGAACTCCCAGGATATGAAGCTGATGATATAATTGGCACTCTTGCAAAAAAAGCAACAAAAGAAGGATCCAATGTTTTAATTCTCACTGGCGATAGGGATGCTTTCCAGCTAATTAATGACAAAGTCAAGGTTTTAGTTCCATCAAAAGGCGAACTTAAAGAATATGGCAGGCAAGAAGTATTTGACTATTGGAATATATGGCCTGAACAAGTAGTTGATTTTAAAAGCCTCTCTGGTGATCCATCGGATAATATTCCTGGAATTAGAGGAATTGGTGAAAAAACTGCTGCAAAATTACTTACAGAATATAAAACTTTAGACAATATTTTTGAGAATGTAAAAAAAATAGATAAGTCAGCATTAAAAGAAAAAATCATAGAAGGTAAAAAAAGTGCTTATCTTTCAAAGAAATTAGCCACAATTAAAACAGATGTTCCTATAAAAATTAATCTTAAAGATGCACATCTTACAATGCCCGATATGAATAACCTAATTGGATTTTTACAAGCACATGAATTCAATAGTTTCATTAAAAGACTGCCTCAGGTAATGGCTCCATTTAACAAAGGTGTTCCTCCAGAGATAAAGGATACTAAACAACTGATAATTGATAGAACAGAACAAAAAAAACTGATCCTAATCGAAGAAAACACACCACTAGAAGAATCAAACACAGAAGACAATTTAAAAAAGCCAGCGTTAGAAATAAGCATAATAGATAATGAAAAAGATTTTAAATCTTTAATAAAAGAATTAAAAAATAAAAAAATAATTTGCATAGATCTGGAAACATCATCTGTTGATAGTAATAGCTGCGACATAGTAGGCATCGGGCTTTCCTGGTTTGAAAACGAAAAAGAAATAATCATTTCATCCAGCAACATTAAAGATTCTTACATTCCAGTAGGACATAACAAAGGCAAACAACTAGATTTAGAATCAGTTATTAAAGATCTTAAACCCATTTTAGAAGACAAAAACAAATTAAAAATTGCACAAAACTCTAAATTTGAATACAAAATCTTAAGAAGATATGGAATAGACATTGGGGAAAATATCTTTGACACAATGCTTGCAAGCTATATATCAGATCCAAATGAAAAACACGGTTTAAAAGATCAAGCTGCAAGAATTCTTGGCATAAGGATGACTAAAATTGATGAACTTATAGGTTCAGGTCAAAAGCAACTTTCGATGGCCGATGTAGACATAGAAAAAGCTGCTCCCTATACAATCAGTGATGTAAATTACACTATTGAACTTGCAAAGCATTATAAAAAAAATCTTGAACCATCGCTACTGAAAGTCCTTGAAGACATTGAAATTCCTTTGGTTCCAGTACTATCTAATATGGAACTTACCGGGGTAAAAATTGATACAGGAGTACTAAAGGAGCTTTCCAATGAAATTAAAAAGAAAGCACAGAAGTTAGAAG
>JACOTS010000166.1 GCA_016178265.1 Candidatus Melainabacteria bacterium | reverse complement strand
TATATTAAATAAAACAAACAATAAGACTTCAAAAGTAAAAATTTCTATTGCACATAGTGTTGATGCTGATGATGCATTTATGTTTTATGCCCTTACGGAAAATATTATCTCAAGTGGTGATTTTGAAATAACAAATGTCCTCAAGGATATTCAAACATTAAACCAGGAATCAAAGAATCAAAAATATGATGTCCAAGCCATATCATTTTTTGCATATCCTGAAATTGAAAATGAATACCAGTTACTTTCTTGCGGAGGTTCTCTAGGGAATAATTATGGTCCGACAGTTATTGGAAAAAGTAAGGTTGGTATTGAAAAACTTATAGGGAAAACCATTGCAATTCCAGGGGAAAAGACAACAGCATATCTTTTATTAAAGCTTTTACTGAAAGATTTTACGCCTGTTCCTGTACCCTTTGATCAAATTATTGAGAAGGTGTCAAGTGGAGAATTCGAATATGGGCTTATTATTCACGAGGGGCAGTTATCATTTAAAGATAAAGGATTAGTGGAAATTGTTGATCTGGGCAAGTGGTGGTACAAAGAAACAAAATTACCTGTTCCACTTGGCGGGAATGTAATTAAACGTGATTTCCCCAATGAGACGAAAAGCAAGATTAATTCTCTTATTCGGGATAGCATTGCATATGCCTTAAATCATAAGGATGAAGTGATTCCAAAAGTTACTAAATATGCCAGAGATATCAGTGGTGACCAAAAACTGGTAAGTAAATTTGTTGAGATGTATGTCAATGAATATACTTTAGATTATGGGCAAGATGGGAAAAAAGCAATTGAACTGCTTTATAAAAAAGCATTTAATGCTGGCTTAATAGCTAAAGTTCCTCAACTTGATTTTGTTGTTTAATTATTAAATCTATGTCTAAAGTCAAGAAATTTCTTGTTGAAATAAAAAATGCATTTTTAGATGAATTCTCATCCGTGAAATTGGCAATTGCTCTTTTTTTTGCACTTGCAATAGCAACTCTTGTTGGCACAATACTCCCTGAAGAACCCATGGTTGGTACTACTGAACTGCTCAAACAATACGGACCTGAAAAATATAAACTAATGAAAAGCATTGGATTTACTGATGTTTTTCATTCTTGGTGGTATTTGGCACTTCTTACTATGCTTGGAATTAATTTAACTGTTGCTAGTTTTAGAAGGGTGTTTCCTAAGGCATATCTTGCATTCACGTGGCCGGTGGAATTAAAGATTGAAAATATTGCCAAATTACCTATAAGCAGTGAACTACCTGTTTCCAATGAGTCTTTTATTCGTAAAATTCAGGAAATTCTTCAATTAAAACACTATAAAACAAAGCTAACGGAAAACAAGCTTTTTGCTGTTAAGGGAGGATGGCATAGACTTGGAGCATCGATAACTCATGTTGGAATTTTAATTTTACTTATAGGCTCTACTGTAAGTATTTTGACAGGATTTAATGGTATGGTACAGCTAAAAGAAAATGAGGGATTTTATTTGACTAACTCAGATCAAGTGACTTCACAAATGAAATCTCCTGAACCAAGCATATGGATGGTACCTGTTAGTAAAATGCCAATTTGGTTTGGAACAGTCCCATCGTATTTGGTTAAAATTAATAAAACTTATAGAGAAAATTATAAAACAGGTGAACCAAAGCAATGGTATACGGATTTATCTGTTTTTGATGAGAATAATAAAAAAGAGCTTGTAAGAAAAGAGATTTATGTTAATAATCCTTTGCAATTTATGGGATTGGATATTTATCAAAGCAATTGGGGAAAGTTTGCAAACATTACTTTTAATGGGGAGTTAGTATCGCTGCCTGTTGAAAATACTAAAAATGGTGAAGAGATATTGTTGCCACTTAGTGATGATATATTTTTTATTTTTAATTTTGATAAGAATAAAATGAAAGTATCTTCTGCTTTGATGAAATCACAAGAAGAAGTAACAAATAAATTTCTAGGTGAATTGGCTTCTGGAGAATCAATAAAAATTGGTCCGCTTGAGGTTGGATTTCATGGTATTGAAACAGTTACAGGACTCCAATTTAAGTCAAATCCAGGGGATGTGATGATTTATCTGGCTATTGGTTTTATATTTGCAGGGGTTTTTATTGCATTTGGTTCTAAAAGACAGATTTGGGTTTATTATGATAACGTGGCGCAAAAAATTGTTCTTGGGGGCAGTGTGGACCGGGCAAGGGAAAATTTTTACAGGGAATTTGAAGACATTGTTTATAAGCTTGCAAATGATAACCAGGCTATAAGTAAGCCAAAGGTTCTAGTAAAGATGTGACACACTCATTGGTTAGTGTAAAATTATTATTGATGTTTAAATTATCAAATCAAGAAATCCTTTTCTTTAATATTTCTGGCATTGTGGTGTTTGTGTCATTCCTTTTATATGCTTTTTCATTTACAGATCTAAAAAAAACCTTTTTTAGAAAATTAGGCAGCATAACTTTATTGTTATCGCTTATTTCACTTACTATTGCGCTAGTGTTTCGTGGCTTTGCCCTGGGTTTTTTCCCGCTGACTAATTTATATGAATCATTGGTTATATTTGCATGGGCTGTTATTTTTGCATATCTTATCCTTGAGTGGAAATTTGATATTGGTTCG
>JACOTS010000061.1 GCA_016178265.1 Candidatus Melainabacteria bacterium | reverse complement strand
CGCTGCGGAAAGCTCAAAAAACACACCTTGCCTGACGCGCCACTTGTTAGAAAGTAATATTGTATATTGCAAGCAAAATAAGGGGTGTACTGCTGAGTGTATGAAATGTTAGAAAAATATTCTATTTTGCTAAGTAATTTTTGAGATAGTCTCTTCGGGGCGAAAGGATTTTTTTATAATAAAATCCTTATTGGACGGAATACGGTATACGAGATACGGTATACTAAATACTATGCTTTTTTCTGATTACCATAATCACCCACAAGGACACAGAGATCTTCCATATACTAAAGAAGTTCTAGAACCATGGGCTAAATATGCAAGAAAAGTACAATTAAAAGATGTAGCTTTAACCGATCACGGGAGATATCATCCCGGCATTAACTTAGATGAGTTTTTTAAGTTTAGAGATAGTGTAAAAGATGTTAAGTTTAAAATTGGTGTTGAAATAGATAATGATCCTGAAACCTCAAAAGCTGATTACCAGTGGATGGAGAAAAATTATAATAAATTAGATTTTGTATTAGGCTCTGTGCATTTTATTGATGATTGGCCTTATGATCATCCTGCGCATAAAGAAAAGTTTAATGAATGGGACATTGATGAATTGTATGGCAGGTATTTTGCTGAAATGAAAAATCTAATTAACAAAGGATTTCTGGATGGGCTTGCTCATGTCGATTTGATTAAAATATTTGGTCACAGACAAAAAAAAGAAATTGAGTACTATGTAAAGGATGTACTAAAGCTTATTAAAGAAAAAGGGCTAACGGTAGAAATGAGTACTGCTGGCTGGAGAAAACCTGTTAATGAACAATACCCTCAGGAAAAAATTATAGAAATGATAAAACAAATGGATATTCCAATTACTACTGCATCTGATGCACATACAGCAAAAGATGTTGGATATGGATATGATAGGCTGTATGAAATGTTAAAAAAATATGGCTTTAATCAGGTTGCAGTCTTTGACAATCATAAAATGACATTACTTCCTATATGAGTAATTTGTCTTTAGTATCATCTGCACAGGTTAACAGTAAAATCAATGACTTGTATCTTCAGGGATTTAAGCAGGTGGTATTAAAAAATGTGTTGGATAAAAAGGGTTTATTAAATAGTCTTAGTACTGGTATTAAAGTAGAAATAATTGGTGATGTAACCTCTTCTCTGGGCAATAATACTTCTAATGTGAAAGTTATAGTTAATGGTGATGTGGGTGAAAACTCGGCATCTTGTACAAAATCTTCAAAGTTTACTGTATTGGGCTCTTGTGGTAATGAATTTGGAAATGATTCTGAGTCTTCTGAGTTTTATCTTTTAAAAAATTGTGGGGGGCATTGTTTTTCATCTGTTGTATCTTCAAAAGTAGTAATAGGAGGAATTCCAGGCAATAGTTTTTTAACTGGTGCAAAAGCCAGTCTTGCAGTGATTTTAAATATGAAGGGTGGGACCTTATTTTTAGAGAAAGATTTAGCTTATATGCAAGATTCTAAAGATATAGTTTTATATGTCAGGGGAAAAGTTGATGTTTTGGACAAAGCATTAAGTTGTAATCCTGCAGATGAAAGTGATGAAGATAAATATTTGCCACTTATTAGTGAGTTTGCAAGATTATTTAAGTGTTCTTTGAGTGAGATTAAGTCTTTGCCGTTTTATAAATTAACTGTAAAGTAAATTGTGTAACAATGAAAATATTAATTGTAAAATTAAGTAGTTTAGGTGATGTGGTTCATTCATTACCACTCATTTCTAGGCTTAGGCAAAATATTAATGTCTCCAAGTTAGATTGGCTTACAGGTCCAAAAGGAATTGAATTATTGTCGCTAGCTCGTGGCATAGATAATGTATATTTGCTCAATTGGAAAAACATTGTAAAGCTTAGACAAGAAAAGTATGATTATGTAATTGATGTTCAGGGATTATTTAAGACAGGACTTATAGCTAAGCTAATTAATCCTAAAACAGTAGTTGGCTTTAAAGGGACAAGGGAGTTTGCAGATCTTTTTTATGATATTAAGGTTGACGCTGGTAAATTGTTTGATACTAAGAAGCATATTATTGATTTAAATCTTGAGTTGTTAAGTGTAATAAGTTCAAGTCCAAATTTACCAAATGGCAAAGAGTTCTTTTCTCTACCTAAACCAGATAAAACCAATCCAACTAGTAGTACTAGTAGTAGAAAAAAAGTTTTAATTCTGCCTTCAACAACATGGGCAAGCAAGTTGTGGGGGCTTAATTATTGGTTTGAGCTTATTTGTTATTTGGAAAAAAGCTTTGATGTCTCTATTGCTGCATCAAAACATGATGAGGAATATCTACTTCCTCTCATCGAAAAGTTCAAGAGTCAAAATGTTCAATTTAGAAATTATATAGGGAAAACTAATATACAAGATTTGATATGTTTAATTCAAAATATGAACTTGGTTATTGGTCTTGATTCTGGAGGATTACATTTAGCTTCTGCTATTGGATATGATTTTGGTAATCCTCAAGTAATAGGAATCTATGGTTCAACCTCTGTTTCTAGAAATGGGCCGTACGGGTTTATTCAAAATTGCATTAATTTATCTGAGCTTGAATGTATTGCATGCAGGAAGAAAAAGTGTCCGCTTTTTCATCATAAGTGTATGGTTGAACTTGTTCCCGATTTAGTTATACAGAAAGTATCTTCTTTATTAAATAAGACTTATGCAAAATAGAGAGCTTTGCGTGATTATAGTCCACGAGTTTGGTCATTGGATTGTAGCAAGAAAACTTGGTTTTCAAACTCCAATATTTGGTTTTGGTTTGCCATTTGGTCCCTGTATTAAACTTGGAAGATGGAAAGATACAGAGTTTAGATTTCATTGGTTTGTACTAGGTGGATATGTCGCAATCCCTGAATTGGGTGATGAGACCAGCGAAGATTTAAAAAAAGAAGTCCCGGATTTAAAACCATTGCAGTCCTTTCCTGTATGGCAAAGGGCATGTGTTGCAGCAGCAGGAGTTACTTTTAATATTATTTTTGCGTATCTAATGTGTTTAATTATGGTTGCAACTATTGGTCCGCCTAGTACAGAAGGAAAAGTTGTTATAACACAGTTGTTGAATACTAAATCTGAAGCAAGTTCATATAGTGTGTCACCAAATCAAATTGCTGAAAAAGCAGGGCTTAAAGTTGGTGATGCAATATTGGAAATTAATGGTGAACAAATTGCTACTCCTTCAGATGTAGTAAGTATTGTTCAGGCTAATAAACTGAAAGCATTGAATCTTACAATTGAGAGAATATATGTTGAACAAAGAAAGAAAAAAATCGATATTTTAAGTTTAAATATTACACCAAATGCAGAGGGCAAAATTGGGGTTGGGCTTGGGCTGGCTACTGGCGGTGAGTATGATAAGCCTTCTCGCAATCCTCTGGTATGGTGTGTGCAGGCTGCACGAGTTTTAATTGATTGGACTGCAACTATGCTTATTACTCTTGGGATAATGATTATGAATCTGTTTGGAATTACACCTCCTGGAACACCAAAAATTGGTGCTGATGATGTGCATGGAATAATAGCTATTGTTTCTGTTTTTGCACAAGCAATTACTCTTGATTTTAGAGAGGTATTTAGGTGGAGTGCATTAATTAGTGTAAATCTAGCCATAATTAATTTGCTTCCTATTCCTGCACTTGATGGTGGGCATCTTTTATTTATGTTTATTGAAAAACTCAGAGGGAAAAAACTTGCAGAAAATATACAGCAAAAAGCAATTCAGACAGGCTTTTTCCTTTTAATCTTGCTTATGTTTTTTGTGCTATTTAATGATATTAAAGGACTTATGACTGGCAAGTTTGATTTTTTAAAGGAGAAAGAAGCAATTGAAAGCAAAGATTGATGTTCAGCTTATTATTGGCAGTAAATCTGATGAAGCAAAAGTATTGCCTGCATTAGATGTGCTTAAGGAATTTAATATCCATTATGATATGAAAGTAGCAAGTGCTCATAGGACACCTTCCTATGTGGAGGAAATTATTGATAATGCTGTAAATAATGGAGTAAAGGTCTTCATCACTGGTGCCGGAATGGCTAATCATCTCTCTGGTACGGTAGCAGCAAGAACAACACTACCTGTAATAGGTATCCCTTTAAGCGGTGGATTTAGTCATGGTTTAGATTCTCTTTTATCTACTCTTCAAATGCCGCCAGGTATTCCTGTTGCAACTGTTGCAGTGGATGGAGCTCAAAATGCTGCTTTTCTTGCGCTAGAGATTTTATCTTTAGAAAATAAAGATCTTCAAAAGAAATTAATTGAATATAGACACAAACAAACTGAAAATATAAAAAATGCAGTTTGATCATAATTATTGGATGAACCAAGCGTTGTTGCTTGCAAAAAGTGTTAAAAGTGAGGTTCCTGTAGGAGCCATTATTGTATGCAATAATCAAATTATTTCTCAAGCTGTAAATAAAATGGAAGAATTAAATGATCCAACAGCACATGCAGAAATGCTTGTAATAAAAGATGCAGCAAAAAAGATAAATAATTGGAGGTTGGACTCTACTATTTTATATGTAACACTGGAGCCATGTTCAATGTGTGCAGGGGCAATAATTAACTCCAGAGTTAAAAAATTGGTTTTTGGTGCATACGATTTGTCTTGTGGGGCATGTGGATCTGTAATTAATATATTCAATGAATTTGGGAAAGAAAAAAATATTCATGTAATTGGCGGTATTTGTGAAGAAGAGTCAAGCAGGCTACTAAAAGATTTTTTTTCAAAGCAAAGAATTAAGGCTTAAAATTGCTTAAGGCTTCTATTTGATGATCTTGCGGAACGTACCAGGGATATAAGCTAACCCCTCCGTCTACTTGTAATTCGCTTGCAGCTTTTAGGAATCCATTGATTTCTGCACTTGATGTTTTTTGACCATCTCCTATAAGGTGCAGTTTTATATTTTGATTTTTTGTATATTCTTTAATTTTTGCAACAGTTTGCATTGTGTAGTCGTAGGCACCTTTTTCTGAGCGATATTGAACAAGCCCATGCCAATAAATCATAGGAGCAATTACGTCAAAATTATTAGCTATGGTTTTCCATGCGTAGATAGTAGGATCTCCTTTATTTGATTTATTAAGTGGAGAAAATGTTATTGCTATGAGTGGATATTTTGAACCTAAAACTCCTCTTACTCTTTTTACAAATGTTTCTATAGCTTTTGAGTTAGTTATTTCTTCTATGTCTGCAGCCATACCATCTAGTGATTCTCCATCTGGAGATATATAGTTTGCTGCTTCAATGAACTTTTGTGCATCAGAAATAGCATCTTTTAAAAATGGATAAGTCCAGCCAATAACTTGAATGTTTCTACTATGGGCTGATTTTAAAATCCTGTTTAACAGTTCAGGATGTTTAATTGCAGGGGTATTAGATCTGGATATTTGAAGGTAGATTTTATTTATTCCTTTTGCCCTCAAATGTTCTAAAAACATGTCAGGATTATTAGGATAATTCCAAATATTGATCCAAATTCCTTTTCCTGAAGTAATTGTTTCTTTGGCTATCGATGAACTGTTAAATGAAAAAGTAATCATTGTCATTAGGGCCAAAATTACAGTTAAATATTTTTTCATTTTATTTGTCCTATTTATTTAGTTATACCTGTCATTTCATGTTAGTTAAACGTTTTTTTATAATTTGTTATTCCAATTCTGACGTAGTTATATAAAAAATGTTTTAAATTAGAGTTAAAACTGCATTTTGATACAATTATAAATTGTTTATGCCCCCGTAGCTCAGTTGGATAGAGCAAGTCATTCCTAACGACTAGGTCGTAGGTTCAAATCCTATCGGGGGTGGTTCTTTAGCGTTAAGCGGTCACAGGTAAGTAGGTAACTCTTTTATGAGGACTGTATATCCTTTCTATGGTTGATCAAAATAAAAAAAATATTTTTGCTATTGTAGGTTCTACATGTACTTTTAAGTCAGATGTAGCACTCAACCTGGCTAAAAAATATCCTTTTGAAATTATTTCAGCAGACTCTAGGCTTGTTTATAAGGATATGGATATAGGTACTTCCAAGCCTTCAGCGGAAGAAAGAGGTAAAGTACCTCATCATATGATTGATGTTGTAACACCCGATGTAAATTACACTGTTGCTCTTTATAAAAATGAAGTAGAAAAGTTAATCGAGGATATTTTTGATAGAGATAAGTTGCCGCTTTTTGTTGGAGGTACAGGACTATATTTAAATGCAGTGCTTTCAGGATTTTCAATTCCTAAAGTTGAACCAGATGAGGATTTAAGAAAAAAGTTAAATGATATCCCTCAAGAAGAGCTGTATGACAGGCTAAAAGACTTGGACCCAAAAGCTGCAGAAAAGATACATGAAAATGATAATTTTAGAACAGTTAGAGCTCTTGAAGTTATTTATGCTACTGGGGATTTGTTTTCCAAACAAAAAAAGACAATAGATTTACCTTTTAATGTTGTATGGATAGGACTTGCATATAAAGATAAAAAACTTCATTTCGAAAAAATAAAAAAGAGAACAATAAGCTTTTTAAAAAATGGACTTATTGATGAGACAAATATGCTCTTAAAAAAATATGGTGAGCTGGATTTGTTTAAAAATACAATTGGCTATAAAGAAACCATTGAGTTTTTAAGTGGAAAAGTAAACAAAGAAGAGATGGAAGAAAATATTGCCTTAAATACAAAACAATATGCTAAAAGGCAAATGACTTGGTTTAAGGCTAATAAAGATATAGGCTGGGTTTATTTAGATGATGTGGCTCACAATGGAATTGACATATGTATAAATTAAGATGACCTAACGTAGGATCTTCTTGAGAGAGGATCCTTTGCAAAAACATCTAGCTTGTCTATAGCAGACTCAACATCTTTCATAAAATAACCAGCACTTGCAATCATTGCAGCATTGTCTGTGCAGTATTTTAAATTTGGCATATATAAAGAAGCTTTAAGCTTTGAGCTTTGAGTTTTGAGCTTTTTTCTTAAAGTTTGATTAGCAGAAACACCACCAGCCATAACAATTTTATTTAAATTTTTGTCTTTTGCTGCTTTAATTATTTTTTTAACAAGTGTATTGGTAGCACATTCCTGAAAGCTTGCAGCAAGATCTGCTTTATTAAAGTCTTCCGGAAGTTTTCTGATTAAGTATAAAACAGCAGTCTTGAGTCCGCTAAAACTAAAATCATAATCACCTACTTTTCCCTCTGGAAGTTTATATACATTTGGATTACCGTTTTTAGCTAGTTGTTCTAGATGTGGACCTCCAGGATATGGTAAACCTAATAGCCTTCCTACTTTGTCAAATGCTTCTCCACAAGCATCGTCCAAAGTACTTCCCATGATTTCGTAGTCGGTAAAGCTTTTCACATCTATAATTTGTGTATGTCCGCCGCTTGCTAGCAGGCATACAAATGGCGGTTCCAAGTCTGATTCAAGATAGTTTGAGCAAATGTGTCCATAGAGATGATTGACCCCAATTAATTTTTTATTCCATAATTTTGCTAATTCTTTTGCTTTTTTAAAGCCAACTAATAAAGCAATTACTAGTCCTGGACCAATGGTTACTGCAATAGAATCTATGCTTTTGATATTAATTTTTGATTCATTAATTGTTTTATCTATTAAGCTATCAATAACTTCTTCGTGTGCAAATTTTGCTACACTAGGTTTTATTCCTCCGAATTCTTTGTGAAGTTCAATTTGGGAGATTGTGTTGTTTACCAGTACATGTCTGCCATTTTGGACGATAGCTACACTGGTTTCATCGCAACTTGTTTCAATTCCTAATATGTTCATAAGGTTTTAGTAGTTTAACATGTTATGCTGCACTAATACGAACAGTTTCAAAATCCTCCTTTTGGAAAATTGTTAGCTTGGACTTGGGCAAGATTGATAAGATTGCTTTTTCGGTTTCTTCGATTTTTCCAAGTAAGGTTTTATCTAAAGTGATTTTTGCTATATTTGTTGCATTCTCATTATTGTCAATAGCATCATTAATAGAAGGACTTAACTCTTCTATTTGCTTATGCAGGCTAAACAATGAAAAATCTATTATTTTGGAAACTTTACTATAATAACTAATTATTTCTTTTGAGAGATTTAAAATTTGGTTTATGTATTTTTTCATTGTTTCTTTGTTGCTCTCTGGAAGTACTAAAGTTTGATATTTTATAATTAACTGCTCTCTTTGCATTAAAAGTTCTTTTAATGTAGTAGCCTCCTTAGAATTGTCACTAGCTACTTTTTCTTTAAGGTTAGCAAAGGCTTCTTGCAGATCTTCTGAAAGCTCTAATAGTTCAATGCTTGTGAGTAAAACTTTATAATGATCTTTTAAATGTTTTAAATTGCATGGACTTACATGAGCTTTTTGCTTAAGTTGCAGCAATGTTTCTCCTAATTCATAAATTTTTAATCTGGCTTCATTTACACTAGCTGTTTCTGTATCTTTATTTGGGTTTACTATTGTGGCTTTTTGGCATGCAATTTCTTCGCTTGCAAATGCATAGCTGAGTTTGTCATCTGTGTTAGGCATATTTCTTGATGCAATTTTTAATGATATTTTGTTATTCCCTTCAAAAAGCGCTGGGAAATTACGAGTTGATTGGTATGCAAATTCTATCCCCTGTTGTGAAAGAATTAAAGGGTGTCTGGCAAGGTGTGGTGAAATTATTGAATCAGGTATGCTTAAAGTGTGCATTTGCTCGTTGTCATGCGAAAAATTATCTGTCATATAGATATATCTAAATATTTCATCTTCTATAAATTTAGCGATAATTTTAATAGCAGCATTTTCTTCCCTGTCAAAAATACTGATAAAGTCTTTATGCTTATCTAAAAGATCTAAATAGGACATTAATTCTTCTACTCCTTCATCACTTAGTTTAATCATGTTTAGCCTGGTTTGGTTAATTGTTTTTTGGGTCCTAATAAGTCTTGGATCGGACTTGTCTAAATTAACTATTATAGAGATTGTAAAATCAGCAATTTTCTCTCTCAAGCTTGCAGAAGGTATAAACGGTCTTTGCTCAAAGAAACCATTTGCTGAAAGTGACAATGTTGGACGACCATTGTAAATTCCATCCCGAATCTCATCTAATAAGGCATCTTTGAATAAATGATTGTATTCTTTTACCAGTAAGGTTCTAAGTATTGCATTTATTGCATGGTAGCCTTCGTGAATGCCGATTTCTTCAGGAGTATTTTGCCTATTTTTAATGGCTGCAGGTACAAAACCAACCTTATGATATCTTGCAATATATCCTCCGCCTTCATTTGGTTTGGGTCCATCTTTAATGTGTTTTGGAATACCATTTGGGAATAATTCGTTTTTTAGATCATCAGGTAGAAGCTCTAACATCTGTCTTGGGTAGTTTTCAAGAACTGAAGTAGGAAGTGCTTTAAAATATTGTCTTGAACCAGGAGTATTTAAAAAAGCCATTTTGATTTCATTTAAGTGTACTACTTCGGGAAGAAGTGCTTTTAATTTATTGGGATCCATTCCCAGCTCAGTTGCAACTTTCTCAGCAAGAACTGACATGGATTTTTTAATTTTTTCCTGAAAGATTATCTCTTCATCAGATAATTTAACTTTTATTTCAGATGTTTGAGTAGTTGATTTAGTATTAATTGGTGTTGAACTTGGTGCTACTTGTATATTGGTTGGTGATGAAATTACTCCGGGTGAACTATTTAGCCCAAGTTTTAAGTGTTTTACTATTCCAAAAGCAGACATAACTCCCCCGAAAATAGTTAATAGTCCACTGATCCATTTTCCTGCCCCAGAATCTTTTAAGTATGAAAATAAACTGCCTATAAGGCCTGATAAAAAAATTGCTGTACCAATAGTTGTGAGAGGGGAGGATTTTTTTATTAGATTTGGAGGATGTTCATGAGAGTTACACCATGCTTGTAATCCTTCTTTAGTTGGCGGGAATTGAGGACGCTCAAAGTATCCTATTGGCCTGTATATCCAGTGAATTGTTTCACTTGTACCTGTGATTTTTGTCATTTTTAAATTACATTATGAAAAAGGAGATTTAAGCATGTAAAAATATCTTTAATTTTAGAAAAAAAAGCTCTTTAGGAGTTTAACGATATGCATAATTAAGGAAGTGTATTAAGTATTATTTAATGATATACAAATTAATTTAAGGATGAACTGAGTTATTTTGTTGCTACCTAACTAGTGTAATATTCCGAAGTAAGCTATTCAAGAGGTAAGATTTTATCCGATTTATTCGGTAAAATCTTGATAACAAGACAAGAAGTATATAATATGTGCACATTGGAAAGCCGGCGAAGCGAATTATGAGCGAGCCGGCGGCTAGGTAGAAATATGAAATTTTACACAGTAACTCTATTCCCGGAGATAATACGAAAATATTGTGAGTTTGGAATTATTAGCAGAGCATGTAAAGAAGGAAAAATCAAGGTTGATACTGTTGATTTAAGAAACTTTGGCTTAGGCAAACATAAACAAGTTGATGATCTTCCTTATGGTGGTGGGGTTGGACTTATATTTATGGTTGAGCCTATCTTGAATGCACTAAGTAGTATTAAAAAAGAAAAAAAATCAAAAGTAATAATTACTTCTGCCAGTGGTAGAAAGTGGGATCAGAAATTTGTAGAAGATTTGTCTGGTGAAAATCAATTGATAATTATATGCGGTAGGTATGAAGGATATGATGAAAGAATAAACAATGTTGTTGATTATGAAATATGCATGGGTGATTTTATTTTAACTGGTGGAGAGCTTTGCGCACTTTCTATCATTGATTCTGTATCCAGATTAGTGCCAGGTGTATTAAAAAAAGATGAAACTCATGACATAGAATCTTTTAAAAATGGACTTTTAGAGTATCCACAATATACAAGACCACAAGAATATCATGGCTGGAAAGTGCCTGATGTGTTACTTAGTGGTCATCATGGAGAGATTCAAAAGTGGCGTGATAAGCAAGCCAGGGAAAAAACAAAAAAAAATAGACCAGACCTTTTATCTAGCGATAAGTGATAAGCGTTAAGTAAAGAAATAAGTAACTTAATGCTTTACGCTTACTGCTTAACGCTAGAATAATATTGATGGGATTCTTTGAATCATTAGTTTTAGGTATTGTTCAAGGCTTAACTGAGTTTTTGCCTATTAGTAGCACGGCGCATTTAAGAATTATCCCTTCTTTGTTTGGATGGGCTGATCCTGGAACTGCTTTTTCTGCAGTTATTCAACTTGGCACAATGTTGTCTGTGGTCATATATTTTTGGAGGGACTTGATTCAAATTTATGGCTCGTTGTTGTCAGATGTATTTAAACACAAAACACTAATTTCTAAAGATGCTAAATTAGGTTTTTGGATTTTATTAGGTACTATTCCTATTTGTATTGTTGGCATTCTCTTTAAAGAACCAATTGAAAGTGGTATGGTTAGAGATTTAAATATTATCTCTTTTTACCTAATATTTTTTGGGGTAATGCTTTTATTTAGTGAGATAATTAGCAGGCAAAATAAAGCTATAGAAGAAATTAATTTTTGGGATGTGCTTCTTATTGGAATTGCTCAGTCTTTTGCACTAATACCTGGAGTATCTAGATCAGCGGTTACTATATTTGCAGGACTTCTCTTAGGATTTAAACGTACGGATGCAGCAAGATTTTCTTTTTTGCTTAGTGTACCAGCTGTGTTTTTAAGTGGTGTTTTAGAGGTTTTTACGCTCTTTAGCACAGTAAAAAGTGGTACAGAAGAAATATTAATTTTAAAGTCTTTTGTAGGTTTATTGTTTGCTTGTGTTTCCGGATATCTTGCAATAGGATTTTTATTAAAATATCTCCAAACTCATAAAACTTATGTTTTTGTTGTCTATAGAATTATCATTGGTATATTAATTATTTACTTGAATTTCAAAGGAATAATTAATTAGGACTAGGGATCAGGGACTAGGGACCAGTGACTTGGTCATTGGTCTTCTGTCCCATGTCTGTTTTTGTAGTATTATAGTTACTCTGGAGGTATAAGCAAATGCAAGCAACAAATGTTATTAAGAATGCTGAAGAACATATGAAAAAGGCCGTTGAGTCAACTAGGAAAGAATTACAAAGTATTAGGACAGGTAGAGCAAATCCGGGAATTTTAGATAGGATAAATGTAGATTATTACGGATCCCCTGCGCCACTAAAGCAACTTGCAAACATTTCAACTCCTGATGGAAAAAGTCTTTTAATTCAACCGTATGACAAAAATTCTTTAAAAGATGTAGAGGCAGCTATCAACAAATCAGATTTAGGATTAACTCCTAATAATGATGGCAATGTAATTAGAATTATAGTGCCTGCATTAACGGAAGAAAGAAGAAAAGAATTAGTAAAAGTTGTTAAAGACCAGGCTGAAAAAGGAAAAATTATAATAAGAAATGCAAGACGCGATGGTATTGAAGCAATAAAAAAACTTGAAAAAGATAAACAGCTTTCTGAAGATGAATCTAGGAAACAACAAGATCAACTTCAAAAAATAACTGATAGATATACTAAAGAAATTGATTCTTCCGGCGAGTCAAAAGAAAAAGAAATACTTACTGTATAAGGACCAGGTCCTATGTCCTTTTATAGAATGGTCTTTTTACTACTTGTGCAGGAACTAGCTTATCTCTAATTTCTACGGATAATTCTTTTCCTATCTCCGCATATTCGGGAGGTACATAGGCTGTAGCAATTGGAAAACCTACTGTTATTCCTTGTGAGCCGCTGCTTATTTGTCCTATTTCGGTTTCCTTACTATATATTTTGTACCCTTGTCTTGCAATTAATTTACTGTCGATTTTTAAACAAACATGCTTTTTACTTAGTCCATTTTGCTTTTGATTAATAAGGACTTCTTTGCCAATAAAATCAGAATTTTTATCAAGCTTAATGCTCCATCCCAAGCCAGCTTCAAGTGGAGAAGTGTCGTCATTTAATTCATGCCCATACAATGGATAAGTTGCTTCTAGTCTTAAAGTATCCCTTGCACCTAAGCCACAAGGTACAACACTGGCAGCAATTAACTTGTTCCATAAATCTACAATAAGATCAAAATTATTTGCAAATATTTCAAAACCATCTTCACCTGTATAGCCAGTTCTTGCAATCCATAAGTTGTTAAATCTTTTAATTTCAAAGTAATTTAAATTAGAAAGATTAATATTTAGGGTTTTAGTTAATATTTTTTCTGCTTTTGGTCCTTGAAGTGCAATAAGTGCAGTTTCATCAGATGTGTCTTTTAATTCAACTTTATAATTATTTTTGTGCTTATTAAACCAATCCCAATCTTTTTTAATATTTGATGCATTTACAACTACTAAATAATCGTTGTCTCTTTTATAAATTATTAGATCATCTACTACCCCTCCTCTTTCATTACAGATCTGTGTGTAAAGCCCTTTTTGTCCAGTAGCGAGCTTCTCTATGTTGTTTGGGACTAAATAGTTTAAATATGCTTTTATGTACATCGTTTAGTGGAGTTTTTTTTAGGGTTATCAATTATTGCTTCCTCTATTTGCTCATCTGTTTGATGTATTTTACTCTCTTTGTCCTTTTGCTGCAAATTGCATACCCGAAATTATAACCTGTATGGAAAAAAATAACCTCACTTTTGTAAATCAGCCATTTGCCGCTAGATTTGACTATGATAAAAATATTGCTTGCTCAAATGGCAATTATGACAAGATGCATAGATTTAACTCTTTGGATAAGGTTTATAAAGATACAAAGGAAATGCCTGACTACTATCCGAGTTCTTACAGGCAAAATGTTTTGGTAATGCTTGCTAAAAGACTGATTGATGAAGGCTATGGTGATGTTTCAAGAGAATTAGCCCGCAAAACCGAATAACTAAAATATTAATTTAACACTTTAGTGTAATTGCTTTTTAAAAATCGCTCTAATTTAAATGCGCTGATGTCAAACTCTGTTTTATTGCTTTCTATGAGATCACATAATAGTTTTCCGGTATAGGGTCCCATCAAGATTCCATTTCTATAGTGACCAAGCCCAAGATATAAATTCTCTATGTTTTCAGATTTACCAATTATTGGCATTGCATCTTTTGTTTTAGGCCTAAGCCCAGCCCAGTGATCTTGTATAAAACAATCTTTAGCATCCGGGAATAACTTATTAAATAGTTTTGTTAAATATTGAATTCCATATAGAGAATTATTGAAAGGATTTGTATGCTTTAACAAATCAATTTCTTCACTAGTGCTTCCAACTAATATTGATGGGTTTTCGAATTGATTTGTTGCCGGCCTTGGCAAAGCATAACCATCCTGGCAGAAGATGATTTTATTTAGTAACTGTACTTGAAACCCGCTAAGCTCCAGTATTTCACCTTTAATTGGCTTAATAAAATCCTCATCTGTTTTAAACATTTGCTTTAAGAATTTATTAGCCCAAACTCCATTGCAAAGAACATATTGATCGGCAGATATACTTTTTCCGTTTGTAAGTATAAGCTTTTCGATCTTATTATTTGTTGTTATTAGCTCCTCAACTTTTGAATTGAATATAGAAACAGACTTATCAACTAAATATTGACTTATACTTTTCAAAAATTTGGGATTATTTATATAAGCTTCTTTAGGAAAGTGATATGCACCAACTAGATCCTTTGTGATTTTTGGTTCTGTTTTTGCTACTTCGTTTTTGTTTAAAAAAGAAATATTTGAGTCAATATTTTTTAATTCTCTGGTTTCCATTTCTTTCTTTGCAAACTCAGAGTTTGAGAAAACCAAATACAGTGATCCTGAAATATTAAATCCAAGATCTATGTTTACATGGTCTTTTATTTGTTGATAGAAATTTAAAAAGTATTCATATGATTTAAAATTAAAATTCTTAAGAAAAGGATTTTCAATTTCCTCTTTTTGATAAGGTGTAAGTAGCCCGGCAGCAGCAATAGAGGCAGGTAAGCCGTAGTCTATTGTATTGATTAGTGCAACGTTTCTGTTGTTATTGGCCAGATGAAAGGCTGTTGCATGACCGATTATTCCACCGCCAATTACTATAACTTCATAGTTGTGAGTCATGAAATAATTATTACTCATATTGCTTGTGATAACAAGATAAGCATGTAACTTGTGAGTGTCCGGGTCTGTAAAGAGTTCGAGGATGACAAACGACGCGAATCCTGTCAGCTCTGGGGTCCCCTTCAAAAACTGAGGAACGAAGTTGTTGACTTCTACTCCCACCCGGCGCCACCCGCTTTATCCTTGAATTTCTGACACACCCTAAGTGTCCTACAAATTGGTATAATGTATAGATTGAGGAATAAATAATGCTGTGTCCTTTTTGCAACCTTCAAAATAGTCGTGTTCTTGAATCAAGAACAACAGAAGAAGAAACATCTATACGCAGAAGACGAGAATGTGAAAACTCTTCATGCGGAAAAAGATTTACAACTTATGAGCGTGTTGAGGTAATGCCTGTTTTAGTTGTAAAGCGTTCGGGTGAAAGAGAACCTTACTTACGTGAAAAATTAAGACAAGGACTTGTAAGAGCATGTGAAAAAACAGCAATTACAGCTGAGCAAATTGATGATTTAATTGAAGATATTGAAAGTGAATTAATAAAACAAAGTAAAAGAGAAGTTAATAGTGTTAGCTTAGGAGATTTAGTCCTCACAAGGCTTAAAGATTTAGATCAAGTTGCGTATGTAAGATTTGCTTCTGTGTACAGGCAGTTTAAAGATGTTAATGATTTTATAAGAGAGCTGCAGGATCTTCAGTCACAAGATGGAAACACTTTTAGATTCACAGATAAAGAACTGGTTTTAAAGAAAGAGTAGATATAAAATCTGAATTATCTTTTATGAATTACTTTAGGCTGTGCAATTCTTATTTGCATCTCTTTACCTTGCTTATACTTCATTTCATCAAGAATTCTAAATGCTCCAAAACTTCCTTGTCCTTGCATTTTTGCTGCACCATATGCTGTTGCAGCCTGAAATAGCATGGTTTTTGAAATAGTATTTAAGGTGATTCTTTTTCTTAGAAAAATACCAAAACCAAATAAGATACTGCTTACAAACATGCCAATTGCATAATAAAGGAAAAATGGATTTGATAAATTAAAAGGTCTTGTGAAACTCAACAAGAGTGTAAAGGTTATAAGAAGTATAAATCCTAAAATAAGCGGTATTGCCATTTTAATGATTTCTTTTTTCATTCCTTGCATTTCAGGAGTTAATGTCTCACTTATGCTCATTGCTGTTTGAGAAGTAACCTTATCTCGTTCAAGCCTTTTAATAACTTCTTTTGTATATTCAATAACGGGATCACGGTTTTCTTTTTTTATAAACCTACGATAGATATTTCTCAGTGCTGAAAATTCTTTTTTATGTCCCAAAATATATTTTTGAGCATGAGCTAAATGATTTTGTATTAGTTGTTTTGTTTTATCGTCTGCCATAGTCTTTTATACTATAAAACTTAAGAGTTTTTTTCAATGATTAATGATTGACCTGTCATCTCAGATGGTTGTTCTATATGTGCAATATCTAGTATTGTTGGTGCTATATCAGCTAAAGCCCCATCTTTTTTTAATTTGATATTTTTTAATTTTTGATTTATCAATATAAATGGTACAGGTTTTAGACTGTGTGCTGTTCTAATTGATCCATCATTATTTAATAGTTGCTCGGCATTGCCATGATCTGCTGTAATAATTAATGTTCCCTTTGCTTTATTTATTGTGGCTTCAATTTTTTGCAGGGCATTATCAATTGTCTCAACCGCTTTAATTACAGCAGGCATTATTCCTGTATGACCTACCATGTCAGCATTTGCAAAATTGACAACTATTAGTGCATACTTTTTAGATTCTATTGCTTGAATTGTTTTATCTGTTACTTCTTTTGCACTCATTTCAGGTTTTAAATCATATGTTCTTACCTTAGGAGATGGGACTAAAACTCTTTCTTCTCCTTCAAATTCCTTTTGCCTTCCCATATTAAAAAAACTAGTCACATGTCTGTATTTTTCTGTTTCTGCAATTCTAACTTGCTTAAGCTTAAGGCTTGATATGATTTCTCCAAGAGAGTTATTTCTATTAATTTCAGATAGTTCGTTTTTAGTAAAAGCTATTGGCAATAGTGGATTTGCAGGTGGATGATGCAGGCTAGTATCGTACTCTGTTAAACACACATAATATAGATTTCTTGGTATTTTTTTTCGCTCAAATTCATTAAAATTGTTTTGGGTAAGTGCAGTTGAAATTTCTCTTGCTCTATCGGGTCTAAAATTAAAAAATATTACAGAATCATTGTCGGTTATGAAATCTTCTTTGTTTGTTATAAGTGTAGGCATAATGAACTCATCAGAGGATTCTTTTGGGGAGTCATCATCATACGCATAGTTGCTGTCCTTGCTTCTTGTGTAAGCATTTTCAACTGCTTCAATTGGACTCTTGGCTTTTAATCCAATGCCTTGAGTTACTAGATTGTAATAGTGTTCAATTCTTTGCCATCTGTTATCCCTATCCATTGCATAATATCTTCCACAAACAGTTGCAATTTTCCCATTACACAATTTAATTTTTTCAATTACTTTATTTAGGAGTGGAATTGCCGCTTGTGGTGGATCATCTCTTCCATCGGTTATTGCATGTAAAACTACTTTTTTAACATTGTTTCTTGATGCTAATTCAAATAGCCCGTATAAATGTCCCAAGTGGCTGTGTACATCACCTTCACTAATCAGACCCATTATATGTAACTTTGAGTTGTTACTTTGAACATGTTCTATTGCACT
>JACOTS010000150.1 GCA_016178265.1 Candidatus Melainabacteria bacterium | reverse complement strand
GCTAACAGGCTTTGACTCAGGCTTGTCTCTTTCTTCCTTCCAAAAAAAAAGCGATGTGGAACATATACTTTATTTTCTGGCACTTGATCCAGTTGCTTAGGATCTGTTTTGATTTTAGAAGGACCAATCTCTGGTAGTTGCAACAAGCTGTCTGGATTGATTATGGGTTCAGTGACAGGCTCACTTAATCTTAAATTGCCAGTTGTAGGTGTACTTCTGGTGCTTTCCAGTGTTATGCCAGTTGGTATACAGAATAATTCTTGTGTACTGTATCCTTGAATTGAAATTTCATTACTTATACATTTTCTAAATCTTCTTTGTCCCTTATTGCTTATCTTATATGGATTGATGCATTTACCAATGCCATTAAATTTAATACAGAAATTTTCGAGTGCATGTTTAGCACAATCTCTTGATTCTGTGCAAGCATATTCATCTTTTTGTGGTGCACCGGAACTGGAAGAGGTAAGCCCTGATGAACTTTGAGCTAAATCTCCACTTGATGAAGCTTCTTTTTCAGTCTTTTTATCTTTTAGATCTTTTAGGTCATCTTTTGCTTCTTTTAGCTTATCTTTTTGATCATCAGATAAGTCTGATTTCCCTTTTCCTGTATCACTACCACCTGCTGAATCGCCCTCTGTGCCTGCAAAGGGATCCCCACTACCTGCATTAAATAAACCAGTGCCAAGACTAATAACAATTTGCTCGGCTCCTTCCGGTAAGTCAAATTGTTGTTCTGGTTTTTCTTCTTTATCTTTTTTACCTGTGGATTTTTCTTTACTGTCATCACTAGCTACCATGAGTTTAATACTTTGATCTTCAATTATTGGGAAGAGTAATAGCTCGTGATCATAATTTGTTTCATTGGCTTGAGAGAATATAAGGTAATGGCTCTTGCCATAAGTTGGTGTTATGGTGGAGTCAGTAGTGTATCCATCATATACATATGTTAAATTAAGTTTGCCTTTTTCACTTAATAGTAATTGCGAGTCAGTACTTTTTTCTTTATCTTTTTGGAAATTAACCTTATAAATTTTTGCGATATTTACCCCATGTGAATCAACTACAATTAGCTCATTGGTTATATTGTTATAAATTACTGGACCAGCTATTGCAGCTTTAACACCTTGAGTGCATTCATCTGATAAGAATGTAGAGGTATCGAGTTCGGTTTCTAATTTTAAATTGAAACTTGTTCTTCCTTCTTCTACTTTGTAAATTGTAAGCCTACTACTGCTATAAGTATAATCAACAGGAATTCCTGTAAATGTATCTGTGCCTTTTATTACAAAATTTCCCAGTGATTCTTTACAGGCAACTTTTTTCAAGAGTTTTGCTGAGCCTTTTTCCCCTGTAAATTTGATGAACCCGCCTTCTACTAATTCAACATTTTCATCTTCTTGCTCTTCAATGACTGATATTGTGCTAGTAGTGCTACTTCCTCCTTTAGCTGTTGAAGTTCCAAAACCTGTGCCTGAGGAAGATTTTCCACTGCTGCTTACAGATAAGTCTGATTCCAGAACGCACTTTATCGTAGGATCATTACTAAGGCATTTCCCGCTGCTGCTTTGTGTTAATCCTCTACAACATTCAACTTTACCTTCGTTACATATAACCTTGCCATTTAAACAAATTGTTGTGTAACCTGTGTTTAATTCTAAATTGTTTCCTTTACATAAACAGTTTGCTACTTCTTTCTTACTGCCTCCTGATGAAGAACTGGAGGTTGATGCTTTTGTGGCGGTATTGAAAATTAATATTTCTCCCAGTTCTTCATTTTGGATTGTGTTTCTAAAAACGTCGCTTGCAGAGCAGGTAACTTTTTGGAATTGATCCGGTACATCAGGTCCAAGAGAAGGAACCTCAAAAGTATATTCTTTAATATTGTATTCATAGTCAAGTCCACGACCAGGATAATTAGAATTGTTAAAGTTATCTAGTTGACTATTAAGAGATTGGTCAGGGAACACTCTGTATTCTTGAGTTCTTACTCCAAAAGAAGTAATGGCATCAAAGCCTCCTTGAGGACTCCATCCTTGAACTATATCTCCACCTTTTTCTTCAAATTTCCATTCAGCTATAAGTCCTGTAGCATCTGATGCATCCAATCTAAATCTGTTATTCTTAGCTACTTCGTCAAATCTTAAAGATCTATTGTAAATCCTAATATTTGCTATAGCACCATTCAATGTTTCACCTTTATCATTGCCTCCTATTGTTGCATTGTCTAAATTAAGTTGTGCTGGTATTCCACCTCCAATGATGTAACCATCCAAATAAAATTTTGTTGTTCTTCCATCGCAGGATGTTACAACATGGTGCCAACCTTGAGAATCAATAAATGCACCGCTTGGAATTATTCTTTCTCCTGCAATAGTGAGAATGCTATTGTTTATGTATAATCCGATATCTTTACCAGCAAAGATTGTTTCAAATTGATTTGTTACTCCTGGTAATGTGTTATTGTCTCCGGCATTGCCATCACCTTTCACTTGTAATTTTTGGGTTGTTCTATTGCCAGAAGCAGTGTTGCCGGAACTAGAGGTAGTGTCTGCTAAATTGCTACCACTAAATAAATCTACAGTATTTCTTTTAATGAGTGCTTCTATGCTCCAGGTTCTTAGTTCTCCTTTTAGTGGGGTTTTAACTTTCTTTTTCCCATCAAATTTAAGTCCTGATTGTCTAGGAGGAATGGTTTGACTTCCTGTGAGAAATGAATTTGTACCACCAATTGTACAAGATATATCACCAATGGTGCTTGTTGGATTGCTACCGAATATATTTCCTCCTTCATCGGTTACTGAAACCATGAAACTTTGTCCTGGTACAAATCCATCCCTAAGTCCAAAATCAACTCTTATTCCTGGAGGAATAAAATCAGGATTTCCTGAGGTAAATATTGGCAGAAAACTACCGGAGGAAGAACTGCTTGCAAACGATTTTTTACCTTCAAATTTAAATTTTGCATCATCAAATACACTTGTAACCTTCTCTGGAGTTAAGCCTGTTTTGTAAATTCTAAGAAGTGCGATTTTCCCTTTATAAAAGTTTGTTGTCTTGCTTATAATATCTTCAGCACCTATAATACTTGTACTGTCTTCCAATTTAATGTATGGGAGATCTAAGGTTGACCACGTAAGGAAGCCATTTAAATATAGTTCTCCAAGTCCATTTTCATGTTTAACAAGTACAATATGGTTCCAGCTGTTTGGTATTATTGGCAGCAATGTTTCAGAATCATTTACCAGTAATTGTGACTTTGAATTTATTGCTAGCTTTATATCTTGTCCTTTAGCAAATATGGTTCCTTTGCCTAGTAGTCCTTTAGATGGATTTATGTATACCTCTATAGAATATGCATTTGTTTCTTGCAATGGTTTTGTTGCACTCTTAGGAATACTAACGTAATCATTTATTCCATCAAAAAGTAGTGCAGGAGGATCAATAGAGTTAGATAACTCTCCAACCCAATTGCTTTGTGTATTAAAATCAAAGAAGGTTAGTACTGACTCACTGCTTCCTACAATAGGTACCCAAGAAGTTGTCTTTTTAGCGGCAGCGTCTTTAGTTGAGGTTTTAAGACCACTTATATTTGTAGTGTCCAGGTGATATACCAATCTTTCGGTTTCTGGGACTTGAATCTTTGGACAACAAGCATGACACGAAGGCATCTTACAAGCTTTTGCACAAATTGAACATTTGAAACAGTCTGGT
>JACOTS010000183.1 GCA_016178265.1 Candidatus Melainabacteria bacterium | reverse complement strand
TAGCTTTTGGTAGCGGAGGAGCCGGCAATCTGGTAAGAAAAAGCCATGCATAGAAAAATCTGTGTATAAGCTTTCTCATCTTTACCTACCCTTACTATTGTTTAACCTTACTCTTACTGCATCTCCATGGGCTTTTAAACCTTCTGCATCTGCAAGCTCAATCACATCACATGCAACTTTCATAAAAGCTTTTTTATTAAACAATATAAAAGAGCTTTTTTTAATAAAATCACTGACTGTAAGTCCAGATGAATACCTAGCACTCCCCCCTGTAGGCAAACAATGACTTGGTCCTGCAACATAATCACCAATAGATTCACAAGAATATTCACCAACAAATATTGCACCTGCATTTTTTAACCTTGAAATCAATGCCTTTGGCTTAGAGACAAGTATTTCTAAATGTTCAGGTGCAAGTTCATTAATTAGATGAACTCCTATCTTCAAATCCTTAACAATAATTATGGCACTATTTTTATTCCAAGAACCAATAACAGTTTTTTGATTGGGTAATTTTTTTGCAAGTTTTAAAACATGTTTTTGTACTGCATAAGCAACTTTACTACTACTCGTAATCAAAACAGCGCTTTCTAGTCCTGAACCATGCTCTAATTGACTAAGCAAGTCATGTGCAACATATTCGGGATTTGCACTCTTATCAGCTAAAATTGCTATTTCACTTGGTCCATATAGTCCATCAATACCAACTGTTCCAAAAACAATTTTTTTTGCAAGAGTAACATAAACATTTCCAGGACCAATTACTTTACTTACCGGCTTAATACTGTCTGTGCCATATGCTGCTGCTGCTATTGCTTGTGCACCGCCAACTTGATACACCTCTGTAATGTTTAAAAGTTTACATGCTGCCAATATTCCTCTATGTACAGGCGGCGGCGAAAATACTGCTATTCTTTTTACTCCAGCTACTTTTGCAGGAACTATTGTCATAAGCAAAGTTGATATTAAAGGGTTTTTGCCCCCTGGTATATAAATCCCAACTGAATCAAGCGGTTCATATTTATAACCCATTTTTTCATTTAGTCTATAGGTTTTAATCCAGGTTTTTAGCACATTTGTTTTATGGAAAGCAGCAATTCTATATATTGCTTTTTTAATAGTTTTTATAAGTTCTCTGGAAACATATTTCGTTGAGCTATTAATTTCAAGAGAAGATATTTTAAATTCAGTTAGTTGCACGTTATCAAATTGTTTTGAAAATTTTATTAGAGCCTTATCACCTTTCAATCTTACTTCACTAACAATTCTTTCAACTGTTAAGTATTCCTTTCTACACCTTGAAAGATCAAATCTGGAAGATATATCTTTTATTTTTCTGATTGCTTTTTTGTAATCTTTTATTATTGGCATTAATATTTTCTACCTCTTACCTCTTATCTCTTACCTCTTATCTCTTACTTCTTAATCACGGCTCTACATGGACTGTAACCTTACAATCCCCAAAATCTTCTCTCAATTTACCTTCTACTTGATCTGCAATCTGATGAGCAGTATATAGATCCTTAGGGACAACTTTGATCTTGCACTCTATAAATGCTAAGGAGGGGCTTCTGCGAGAATAAATATCATAACAACTCTTCACCCCATTAATTTTCATGGCTGATTTTGAAATATTTGCAGGATCAAGCCAAGCTTCATCTACCAAGATAGGCACAGTACTAGTCACTACTTCATAACCAGCTCTAGCAATTATAAAAGCAATAATAATTGCAACAACAGGATCAATCCAATAAATTCCATGAGCAATGAAATATTGGGAACCAATTACAGACAAAGTAATCAGAACATCAGAACCTGTATGAGTTGCATCTGCAATTAACAAATCACTTTTGAGTAACTTACCTCGCCCTCTTTCATAAATCCACACAAAAATGTTTATCAAAAGTGTTAAAACCAAAATCCAAACAACACCTATTTTAAATAAAGGTAGATTCACCGGGTGAATTAATCTCCCAATAGAGGTTTGCAAAATTTCAACACAAGTAATTGCTAAAAAAACTACAATACCAAATGCAGCCAGTGTTTCAAACTTTCCATGACCATAAGGATGTTCTTTATCAGGTGGTTCAGCGGCAAATTTTAATACAAAGAGTCCAACAATATTATTAAAAGCATCTATACCACTATGAGCTGCATCACTTAAAATAGAAAGAGACCTGGTCATTATTCCTGCAACAATTTTTATGAACAGAACTATGATATTTAAGACTAAAATTACAATAAGTATTTTTTTTACATCTCTGGAATAAGATTGAATTTTATTTTTACCAAACATATAGTAGTTACAATTATAGTATTAGTTTATAGTTATTGGTTTTTAGTTTCTTACACTTATCCCTTACTCCTAATATACGTTATAATCATATTCATGCGAATTTTAGTTTCAAATGACGACGGGATATATTCAAGTGGAATACAAGCCTTATCAGAAGGTCTCAGTAAAGATCATGAAATTTATGTTGTTGCACCAGACAGGGAAAGAAGTGCTACCGGTCATTCATTAACTCTACACAGACCTCTTAGACTTGATGAGGTGACTCATTTGAAAGGAATCAAAGCTGCATATTCTACTGATGGAACACCTAGTGATTGTATAAAAATTGCAATTGGTGCAATTTTAGATAAATATCCGGATATTGTCATATCTGGAATCAATCACGGACCAAATATGGGAACCGATGTTCTTTATTCTGGAACAGTAAGCGCTGCAATGGAAGGAGCAATATTTAACATTCCGAGTATTGCTGTTAGCCTTGCTCATAATAAGCCTGAAGATTTTGAAGCTGCTGTTACAGTAGTAAAAAACATTATTAAAATTATTGACAAAATCAAATTCCCGGATAGAACTTTATTGAACATAAATGTCCCTCCTCTGCCACTTGCTGAAATTGCTGGAATTAAAATTACAGAATTGGGTGTAAGACCGTACAATGATTACTTTGAAAAAAGAGTAGATCCAAGAGGAAGAACATATTATTGGCTTGCAGGTGAAGCACTAGAAGAAGATGAGCTGCCAGGAACAGACGTATATGCTCTAAGAAATAATCAAATTTCCATTACCCCTGTTACCATACATATGACTCATTCCGGCATGATGACTGAACTAAAGGAATGGATTAAACAAATAAAGCTATAAGAATTTTTGTAACTGTTCACCTTGCTAGTTATAACTCAGTGGGTCCTGCCGCCTACAGGTCCCCTCCATGAGCTGCGTTCCTTGCTCATGGACCCCCTCCCTTCGAAGCTATCTCAAAAATCACTTAGCAAAATAGAATATTTTTCTAACATTTCATACACTCAGCAGTACACCCCTTTCGAGCAGTTTGATACTTTAGTTATAATCCCCCAGCCCTTAAAAAGGCTGGGTTTCCAAAAACCGCCTCTCAAAGTCTTTTTTATAGTTTTTACTTGAGGAAGACTGCTCGGCTTTATTAAATAACATAGGTAAGTACTATAAGGTAGTATCTGCAGAGCTCTTAGGAGTGTACTGCTGAGTTATTTTTCTTGCAATATACAATATT
>JACOTS010000182.1 GCA_016178265.1 Candidatus Melainabacteria bacterium | reverse complement strand
CTCTATTCCATACCATTTTATACAGCTATTCATTCACCTAATAAACACCGCCCTTGTTTGGCTAATTTTTAAAAATATATCAACCCACCTTACAAATAATAAAACCAAATACCTCTTAATAACCATTTTTACTTTAATTTGTGGTTAATGGGGTCTGACCCCTTTTGCACGATTAGTCTTGGCTTGCCTTTAAGGAAAATATCTGTAAATATCTTTCCTGTGTAAAACTCTCTCCAATATTAAGGCTTCACCTTCTTGTTTCAGACCAATTCTATAGTCCCCAAACCTTGCCTTATAGTACTTTTGATGTCCCCTTAGTTTCTCACATTTACCTGCTTCAGACAGTGAACTTGATTTGACTAAAGTTTCAAAGACAAAAACTTCAATGCTTGTTCTTTCATTTTTAGAAATTTTAGCTAAATCTTTTAAGAACTTTTTACTGTATAGCGTTTTCAATTTGCCTTATCTAAGCCTTTATAAAATTCTTTAGCATCATTTAGACCAAGATATTCTTTCTCATCTCCTTCGTGGATTAATTTAAATAGCCCATAGTCTTCAAGAATATTTTCTATTTTTTCAAAAACAGCAATGTCAATCTGAACAGCTATTTTTTTGTTCTGTTCATCAAGAATATATTTTTTTTCAATTTCATCCATGACAATTTAAATATACCACTTAGTTTAAGTTTGTATCAACAAGCAAGCTTGTTTAAGCTATCCTTCATGCAAAAGTTAAGCAACTATATCGATTTTCTAGCATAACATGGGTTCAAATCATATTCCCTAATAGGGTCTGACCCTATTGTTTATGAGGCATCAAACAGCACGCAACAAAACTATGAACCACGGAACCTTGAATTTCGTTTAATAGGGTCTGACCCCATGATGCAATAATATATAATTGAAACCATGAAGAAAGAAACAGAAAATTGGTTAAAGATTGCAAGGAACGATTTAAAAATTGCAAAAGCTTTATTTAAAGAAGGCTTATATCTAGGTGTAATAGAGCACAGCCATGCCTCACTGGAAAAATTGTTGAAGGGAATTATTAATGAATATTGACGAAAAACTAAGACACTATGTAAAAAGCATTACAGAGGTAATGGATGTTGACTTAATTATCTTATTTGGTTCTTATGCCAGAGGGAATCCACATGAATACAGTGACATTGATTTAGCAGTTATATCAAAAGAATTAGATCCTCAAAAACCAAGATGGGAAAATATAAAATTAATAGAGGAAAAAGCTCATTTGAGGCTTGACCCTGATTTACAAATAATTCCCTTTGCAAAAGAATCTTTTGATAACGATGCTGATAGTCCAATTGGTTCTTTTATTAGGGAAATCAAAGAAACCGGAAAAGTTATCTACTCTAATGGTAATAAATAAAGACTCAACCAGCTCCCCAACAATATATATCCTGATTACTTTGTTGATTACATTCTTTATATACTCCTTTTCTTTATTCAGAGGATGGCAACTGTTTGATGAGAGGCTTTTTTATCAAGAGACTTTATTCCCAATTCCACAAACATTTAAAGAAATATTTGAAATATTTAAAGAATTTGGATTAAATGCCCATATAGAATCAGCTAACACCTTTTTTTCAAACAAT
>JACOTS010000181.1 GCA_016178265.1 Candidatus Melainabacteria bacterium | reverse complement strand
GTTACAGTAGCAATGCTTATGGCAAATACACTAGAAGCATACAAAAAGAGGAACGAGATACCGTGATATCGGGTTTTTGGCAAAAAGTAGGCTTTTGGCCAAGAGATTTAATTAAATCATGGCAATCAAAGAAAGACTGGATATGGTTTCATGCCGTATCTGTCGGTGAATTAAAAGCAATATGGCCATTAATATTAAAAATCAATAAATTAAAACCAGCTTATCCAATAATGATTTCAACAACAACCAGATCAGGCTATGAACTAGCATGCAATTTAACCAAAGATAAAAATTATGAGGTCTTCTTTTTCCCATTTGATATTCCATATATCATCAGATCACTTTTAAAATATGTAAGCATTAAACTTCTTATAATTTCCGAAACAGAAATTTGGCCTATTCTACTTTCCAAGTGTTATAAAAACAAAATTCCAACAATACTTGTAAATGCAAGGCTATCGGACAAATCATTTAAAAACTACATGAGATTTAGGTTTTATTTTAAAAACATAGTAAACCTTTTTTCATTAATCTTATCTCAATCAGATAAAGATGCAAAAAGATACATTGAGCTTGGTGCAAATAAAGACAAAGTTTTAAATACAGGCAATATCAAATTTTCAGGTTTTTTAAATACTAACGGTAAAAGTAATAATCTAAACCTTGAGATCTTTAATGATAACAACACAACTAAACTCATCTTTGCCAGTACACATAAAGGAGAAGAAGAAATAGCTATTGAAACATACACCAAGCTTTTAAAGAACTATCCAAACATAAGACTAATAATTGCACCAAGACATATTGAAAGAATTGATGAAATAAAAAGCTTACTAAAAAACAAAGGATTTATTCCGGTATTAAGAACTGAAAATAAAAAGATTAACTCTAAAAATGACATATTTTTATTAAACACAATTGGAGAACTCACAGAGTTCTATAAAATTTCAGACATTACTGTTCTTGGAGGAACTTTTGCAGACATTGGAGGACATAACATACTTGAGCCAATTCAATCAGGTTCATATACTATAATTGGTCCAAATGATTTTAAAATTACTGAGTTATCATCTATATTCAAACAAGAAGATGCAATTGTACAGGTAAACAACAAAAGCGAGTTAGAAGGTAAAATTACTGAGGTATTAGTTGATAACAAACAAAAAGAAATTAAAGTTAAAAAAGGTGCAAGTATAATTAGCAAATATGAAAACATTCTTGAACAAGTTACAGATAGAATCATTGCATATCTATAAACAGTACAAAAATAATTTTATATTAAATATACTATTGCAAATTGCATCATATGTCTTTTTATTGCTATACAAGCTAAGATTTAAACTGTATCAATTTAATATCTTAAAGACAGTAAAACTACCTGCTTACGTAGTTAGCATAGGTAATCTTACAACTGGTGGCACTGGTAAAACACCTGTAGCAATTGAACTTGCTAAGTATTTTTTAAATTTAGGACACAAAGTTGCTATTTTATCCCGAGGTTATAAAGCTAATTACAACCATGCAGATGGTGTTTTACTTGTCAGTGATGGTGAAGACATAGTAACAGACTACGACAGGGCTGGAGATGAACCATATTTAATTGCTAACGAAGTCCCAAAAGCATTGGTTTTAATTAATAAAGATCGTGTACTAGCTGGGCAGTCAGCAATTAAACTAGGTGCTGATGTACTGATTTTAGACGATGGTTTTCAATATTTAAAGCTACATAGGGATGAAAATATTGTGCTTCTGGATAGCTATGCTCCTTTTGATAATGGGCACTTACTGCCAAGAGGCAAGCTTAGAGAACTACCAGAATCACTTACCCGATCTACAGCAATTATAATTTCAAATTGCGACAGAAAGAAATTACAGGATCATGAACTAAAGATTTTAGACAACTACTCAAAAGGATTACAGATAGAAAAGATAAGTTACAAGTTAAATTCAATTTCTGGAATTAACACTAAAAAAACTTTAACTCTAAAAGATATAAAAGGACTGAAAGCCATTGCCTGCTGTGGCATTGGCAATCCAGAGTCATTTCTCGACTTACTTGCAAAAAACGAAATTAATATTTTATCATATTTAGCTTATCCAGATCATTTTGATTATCAGTATGAAGACATTGAACAGATGACAACACTGGCAAAAAAATATAATGTTGAAGATATTATTGTCACCTCAAAAGATGCAATAAAAATCGAAGATCTTTGCCAGGCAGCACCAATATCATTTTGGAAAACCAACATAGAAGTAGTTTGGGACTCTTTAAATCCATTTAATAATATTTTGCAGAAAAAAGATAAGCTGAAATTTACTTCAACAACAAAATCTTATCAATAACTGTTGATTCTTCAATTCTTCCAGATTTTAGCCTGTATTCAAAATCACTAAGTTGCAAAATCAGATTATTTAAATACTCAATTGAAACATTATTAAGTTTTGATATTAACAAATCAAGCTTATACGGATGTATTGCAATAAGTTTTGCAATTTCTTGTTTAGAGGTTTTTTGTAAAACAAGAAATTTAATCTTATATGCTTCTCTTAATTTATTTTGTAGAATCGCTATTAAGTATAATGGAGCAATAGATTTATTAAAACCTGCTTCTAAATCACTTAATTTAATTTTCTTAAGCAATAAATAATCATACAGATCATCAACATTAAAACTACTCATATAAAGCTCATGAACTATCTCGCAAGTTACATTATTAGAAGGACATAAATAAGTTTTTATTTTTTCCAACTCTGACAAAATCGTTGAAGGATTATCTTTGAATATTTCATGCAATAAGCTTAATGCATCTGGGTTAATTTTAAGATCAAGCATTTTAGCATGTTCGGAAATCTTGTTTTTTATTTCATTTTTTTGCCAATATTTTAATTTTTCAAACTCTTTAGTTTCAGCAATGTCACTAAGAGATTTACATAAATCAGATTTTTGAAGATGTGACTTAGTTGTTTTATCATACTTAATAAAAAGAATAAGGATATAAATGACTTTAGACTTAGACAAAAAATGAAGCTTATCAATAAACTCTTCATGATTTTTTTCAATCAATTTGAATCCTTGCTGAGAAAAAGAAAGTTTTAATATTGACTGTTCAGAAAATAGCGATATAGTTGACTCTAAGTCATAAAAATTATCCAATTCTTCTTGTGTACCAATTTCATATCTTTTTAAATCATTAATTTGGCTAGTTATACATTTTTCATGAACCAATAAATCTGTATGGGAAGAAATTTCCTCTATATCATTTCCATAAAAGAAGTATATATTTTTCATTCCTATGTTAGGGGTACATATTCCATATCCAGTGCATCAGCCACAACTTTGTGGACAATTGATCCATTTCTTATATTTACACCCTTAGCCAACGCTGCATCATCCAACACAGCCTTATAGCCAGCATTTGCAAGCTTTAATACGTAAGGAAGCGTGGCATTGGTAAGTGCAATTGTACTTGTCATTGGCACAGCACCAGGAATATTAGGCACAGCATAAACAGAAACATTATTAATCTTTACAAGTGGGTTAGAATGTTTAGTTGGCTTTACGCCTTCTACACAACCACCTTGATCAATAGCTACATCAACAATAACAGAACCATGTTTCATATGAGCAATTAAATCTTTAGTAATTAATTTTGGAGCCTTAGCACCTGTAACAAGAACTGCTGTAATTATAAGGTCAGCTTCTGAAAGCAAATCTTCAATTTTGTGTTGGGTAGAATAAACAGTATGCAACCTGCCATGAAAATAATCATCCAATTCTCTAAGCCTATTTAAATTTTTGTCTAGAATAGCAACATTAGCCCCAAGTCCTATAGCCATTTTTGCTGCATTGATACCAACTGTACCACCACCAATAATGACAACATTTGCAGGTTCTACTCCTGGCACACCACCAAGCAATACTCCTTTTCCCCCAGAATGCTTTTCTAAATAGTGTGCTCCAACTTGTGTAGAAAGTCTCCCAGCAATTTCACTCATTGGTATTAAAAGAGGCAATGCTCCATTGGAGTATTCAATTGTCTCATATGCAATGCATGTTGCTCCTGACTTACACAGATCATTAGCTAATGTTTTATCAGCTGCAAGATGCAAAAAAGTAAATAAAATATGATTGAGTTTTAAATACTTACATTCATCCTCTAGCGGTTGCTTAACTTTTAATATTAGCTCGGTAGCATCAAAAACTTCATGAGGAGTATTTAAGATCTTTGCCCCTGCTTTGTCAAATGCTTGGTTAGTTATTCCACTTTCAAGTCCTGCATTGTTTTCAACATATACTTCATGTCCTTGTCTAATAAGTGCATCTACTCCTGCAGGTGTTAATGCAACCCTGTATTCTTGATCTAGGATCTCTTTTGGTACCCCAACTTTCATCTTATCTATATTATATATGCTTTTAGCTATTAGCTTTTAGCTCTTAGCCATACAAATTAATAATTCTAATAGCTAATGACTCAAAGAATTAAGCTATTTCACCTTTTCTTTTTTCTAATTCCGTAGGCAAATTGACAACTTCACCTATAGTTCTATCTTTAACCATTTCATTGGTTATTATTATTTTTTTCATATCCCCTTTAAGTGGAACTTCATACATTACATCAGTCATAATTTCTTCAACTATACTTCTTAAACCTCTAGCACCCATTTTTCTTGATATGGCTTGTTTAGCAATTTGAGCTATAGCATCTGTTTCAAATGCTAATTCAACCCCATCTAGTTTCATTAATTCCTGGTACTGCTTAACTATTGCATTCCTTGGCTCTGTAAGTATCCTCTTTAACGCATTTTCATCAAGTGCATCAAGTGCAGCAGTTACAGGTATACGTCCTACAAACTCTGGTATTAACCCAAACTTTAATAAGTCATCAGGAATTAAATACTTAAATTGCTGAGATGCTTTAATGTCACGCTCCAGTTGTGTCATTGGTTTTGATCCAAAACCAATTCCTTTTGCTTTATTTAGTCTAAGTTCAATTATCTTTTCAAGTCCAACAAATGCACCACCACAAATAAATAAAATATTTGAAGTATCAATTTGTATGAACTCTTGATGAGGGTGTTTTCTGCCACCTTGCGGAGGTACATTAGCAGTAGTACCTTCTATCATTTTCAAAAGCGCTTGTTGCACACCTTCTCCCGAAACATCTCTCGTGATTGAAGGATTTTCAGATTTTCGTGAAATTTTATCTATTTCATCAATATAAATAATTCCTCTTTCTGCTCTTTTCACATCATAATCAGCAGATTGATATAACCTAAGCAAGATATTTTCAACATCTTCACCAACATATCCTGCTTCTGTAAGAGTAGTAGCATCAGCAACTGCAAATGGAACATTGAGCATCTTTGCAAGTGTTTGAGCAAGATAAGTTTTGCCACAACCAGTAGGCCCAAGCAAAAGAATATTAGATTTTTGGATTTCTACTTTATTTACAGTTTCTTTTGATTCAAAATTATGATTAACTCTTTTATAGTGATTATAGACAGCTACAGAAAGTATCTTCTTTGCTTTATCTTGACCAATAATATGTTCATCTAAATATGCCTTGATTTCATGGGGTTTAGGTATATTGGTCAGAAGCGGTAAAGACTGTTCTTTAGTTTGAGATTGACTGGTAGAATCAAAAAGTTCTTCATCTAAAATTTCATTACACAAATCCACGCATTCATCACAAATATATACACCAGGCCCCGCAATAAGCTTTTTGACCTGTTCTTGACTTTTTCCACAGAAAGAACACTTTAATCTTGTATCTTCTGTCTTTGCCATTTAGTATTTTTCTCCTCAAATGTAAGACCAATATTATTAATTCTTGGTCCCACAATTATCTTTTCAAGACATAATAGAATTTTTTCTTGTTTCTTATCCTCAGCTACTATATATATAACGTATATTAGTGAACTGCTATATATTAATTCCTACATTTAATTATACAGAGGTTAAGGATGGGGATTTTTCCTTAGCATCACTTAATTTCACTATTACTTGGTCAATTAGACCATACTTTTTAGCTTCCTCAGCAATCATTATATTATCCCTATCTGTATCTTTTTCTATAGTTTGCACAGATTGTCCAGTATGTTTGGCCATAAGTTCATTAAGTTGTTTTTTAATCCTTAATATTTCTCTTGCTTGAATCTCAACATCAGTTGCTTGGCCTTGCGCACCACCTAATGGCTGGTGAATAAGAATTCTCGCATTAGGAAGTGCTAGTCTTTTACCTTTTGTTCCTGCACATAATAAAAATGCACCCATACTTGCAGCTTGTCCCAGGCAAATCGTAGAAACCTGAGAACGAACATGTTGCATGGTGTCATAAATAGCAAGCCCAGCAGTTACTGAACCCCCAGGAGAATTAACATAAAGCATTATATCTTTATCCGGATCTTCAGAATCTAATAGAAGAAGTTGCGCAACTATAACATTTGCAACATTATCATCAATAGGTACACCCAGAAAAATTATTCTTTCTCTAAGAAGTCTAGAAAATATATCAAACCCTCTTTCACCTCTTGGTGTTTGTTCAATAACATATGGCATATAACAATGCGCATCCGGAAGTTTAGAAATTGATTCGATTAAATATTTATCTTGTTTTATCACGTTGATCTCTCCTTCTGTTTCTACTTACCACAATAACACTAATCACTTCTTTGATTTACCCGTTTTAGCTGTTTTTTCAGATTTATCTGCCTTAGGCTCTCCAGCACTAACTACATTTACATCCTTACCCCATACAGGTTCATTGTTTTGTACTAAAAAATCTAACGCTTTATTTCTTACAATACTCAAATGAACTGCACTTCTAAACCTCACATCTTGTTCTAAATTTTTTAATCCCTCGGGATTTTGTGCAATTCTCATTTTGATCTCTTGTTCAATCTCTTCGGGCTTAGCAATTATATTCTCTGTTCTAATAACAGCACTCAAAACCAAATCAATAGAAATTCGTTTGTTTGCTGTTTCATTTGCACGATCAAAAATATCCTTGTTTTTTTCATCTTTTTTAAATTCGTCCCAATTCAACCCTGAATGCTCACACTCATGCTTAACATCATGCAAAAGATGCTCAACTTCTCTTTGTAACATTCTTTCTGAAACATCAAATGTTGAATTTTTTATAATTTCTTCCACAAGTTTATTTTCAAACTCATTTTTGTTATTTATCTCTTGCATCTCTGTCATTTGTTTTACTATTTTCTCTTTTAGAAGAGCAAGGCTTTCCACCCCTACTTTTTTAGCAAGCTCATCATTAATTTCAGGTAACACTTTTTCTTCAACCGTATGAACTTTAATATGAAACTTTCCTAGTTTCCCTGCAAATCCCTTATCATAATTTTCAGGGAATTTCACTTCGATATCCTTGCTTTCACCTGATTTAACACCTTGCAACTTTTCTATAAATTCAGGTATAAATCTTCCTTTTTCTAAAACAGCTTGAAATTTTTCTGCTTTTCCTCCAGGAACCTCAGAACCATCCTCAAATTTGCCTTCAAAATCAATAGTAATTAAGTCCCCTTCTGTAATTTCTCTTTCTACTACCTTAAATGTAATAAGATTATTAGAAATTTTTTCAAGCGTTTGCTTAATAAAGTCATCTTGGTCATATTCCATCTTTTTACCAGCAACTTTTAGACCTTTATATTTTCCGAGTTTTACATCTGGTTTCAATTCAACAACTGCTTTAAAAGTTAGCGGCTGGCTAGGCAATAAATTAAATGAAGATATTTCAACAACATCAACAATTTCTATCTTCTCTTGTGATGCAGCTTTAGATAACATATCGTAGAATACATTCTCAAACGCTTTTTGACTTATGTACGCTTTCCCATAATTTTTTTCTATTATGTCTCTGAGTGCTTTACCCTTGCGAAACCCTGGAATATCAACATTATTACTTATATCTCTGCATGCTATTGCATATGCTTTCTCAGCAATTTCTGTAGGAGCTTCTACATCAAGCGTAACTTCATTTACTTTGTCAAGCTTATTAGTTTTTACCTTTAACTCTAATTTAGTCATAAAACACTATTTAAATTTTATTATGTATTCTCCTGTTTCAACTCTATTTAGCTTATCCTTCACTAAAGCCATTTTGCCTTCAGTACTTCTGTAATATTTTACTTTATCACCTAATTTCTTATTTTCATCATAAACAGAAGTTATGAAATTTTTATGCTTAATATTTAACCGGAATGTACTTATTACCTTTTTTAAGCCTACAAAAAAACTATTTGTAACAGGTATTAATAATAGACTAAAAACCAAATACCAATATATAATCTTCCACTCTTTAAACATAATTTTAATACACTCCCTTATTAGAGACTACAGGCTCAATTTTAAAGTTTCAGGTTCCAATTAACTGCAACAGTACCCCATGTAAGACCTGCACCAAAACCTACCCAAAGCATTTTACAAGGAACTTTAATTTTTTTTGTATCCATTGCATCTTTTAATGCAAGTGGAATACTTGCAGCGGATGTATTACCAACTTTCTCAATATTTGAAATTACTTTTTCGTTTGGGAACCCTAATTTCTTAGCTGCCGAATCAATAATCCTCTTATTTGCTTGATGAGGAATCAAATAATCAAAATCTGATATTTTCAAAGAAGTAGGAGCTAAAGTTTTATTTATAGTTTCAGGAATAATCTTTAGTCCAAATTCGAAAATTGCTTTTCCATTCATCTTGGTAAAGTTTGGGGATATTTTTACATTTCTTGCAGGATAAAAAATGTTGTGATTTGTTAAAACCAAATCTGATTTTGAATCAGCTTGTGATTGCATTGAATAACCCAGTATCTCATCAGAAGCAGCAAGTGTACTTTGCAACACAACAGCACCAGCACCATCACCAAAAAGTATGGAGACAGATCTATCACTCCAATCCATAAATCTTGAATGAATGTCTAGACCAACTACCAATATATTCTTATAGGTACCACAATAAATAAACTGTGCTGCTGTTATAACCGCATAAACAAAACCTGAGCATGCTGCTGACAGATCGTATGCGATAGCACTGTTTGCACCCAACGCTCCTTGTAATAAGCACGACATAGAAGGATACAAATTATCAGGAGTAGCCGTTGCAACTATTATTAAATCCAAATCAGCTGGTGATACCCCGGACATGCTTAATGCCTTTTTTGCTGCCTGTGTACTTAAAGAAAATCCGCTTTCTTTTCCTTCTTCAACTACGCGCCTTTCTCTAATACCAGTTCTTTGATAAATCCATTCATCAGTTGTATCATATAATTTTTCCAGGTCAGTATTTTTCACTACCTTAGATGGAAGTGCTGTTCCAATTCCTATAAACTTAATACCATAGTTCTTTTGCATTTAAATCACCTGATAGATTCTTCCTAATTATATAAAAATAAAGGATTAAAGATTAAAACAAATCAGAAATACATCAAACTAAAGTTATATTGAATTAATAATTTCTAACCATATCCTCTGTTAAGCCAACTATATTTGCTTCTACAGCTTCTTTTGCTACTTTAATTGCATTTTTAATAGCTATATGTTGGGAACTCCCGTGGGCAATTACACAAACTCCTTTTACACCAAGAAGTTGAGCGCCACCATATTCAGAATAATCAATTCTTTTCCTTAATCTATAAAAACTATCATGTGCAAGAATTGCCCCAACTTTACTTTTTACATCTCTTGTAAGTTCATTTCTAAGTAAAGTAACTACCATTTTGGCAACACCTTCTGTTGTTTTAAGAAAAACATTTCCAGCAAAACCATCACATACACAAACATCACAATCACCTTCTGGAACATCACGTCCTTGAACATTCCCAATAAAATTTAACATTTTCTCTTTTTTAAGTTCCTGATAAACATCTTTAAGAAGTGAGGTGCCTTTACCTTCTTCTTCACCAACATTTAACAATCCTACCCTTGGGTTTTCCTCTTTAAACAAGGCTTTATATAAAGCTTTTCCCATAATGGCATTTTGAACCATTTGATTTTTTGTAGTTTCAAGATTAGCACCTGCATCAGCCAATACAACAGGCCTTTTCATTGTAGGCATAACTGCAGCTATACAAGGTCTTTCTATGCCGGGAATTCTTTTTAAACAAAACAGTGCTGCTGCTGTTGCAGCACCAGTACTACCTGCTGCAACAATTCCACCTGCATTTCCTTTTGCTACTTCATTCATTGCAACAACAATGCTTGAATTAGGCTTTTTGCGTACTGCCGATGCCGGCTGATGTTCTCCCATTGGAATTACATCGGAAGCAGGAATAATATCAATTGAGAGAGAATTAATAGAATACTTCTGTAACTCTTTTTGCAATATACTTTCCGGTCCAATCAGTTTTATAGAAACATCAAATTCTTGAGCTGCTAAAACTGCACCATGAATGATTTCAAGTGGTGCATGATCTCCTCCCATGGCATCAACAGCTATCGAGGTCATTTACAACAACTCCTTAAAAATTCTTTGCAGGCTCTTACTTTAAGCCGTTGCTTTTCTTTGTTTTCTGGGTAGAGCCCTCAAATATTCTCTGCCATTATAATATCCACATGAAGTACATGCTATATGAGGTAACGACGGTGCTCCACAATTTGAGCAATTAACAATTTTAGGAATATCTGCTTTCCAATTAGCTCTTCTTTGATGTTGTTTTCTATGAGATGTTTTTTTCTTTGGACATGCCATTTCTATGTCTCCAAACCACGTTATTCTAACAGTTTAGTTAATTATAATTCAAGTTTGATACATACTTTTAAGATAAACTATAATTAAAAACATACGATTTGAACCCTTTAAACAAGGTAAACCCGTAAACTCACATAGAAATACATTATGCCAGACTTATTATTTGAAATTGGAACAGAAGAACTACCACCGAGTTTAATTGAAGGCTTTGTCTCTCAATTAAAAGAAAATATAATTAAAGGGTTAGAAGAAAATTTTATTGTTTGCAAAAAAGAAAATACTCAGACTTTTAGTACACCCAGAAGAATTGCAGTACTTATAACAGATATTCCTAATATACAACCAGAAAAAACATTAGAAATAAAAGGCCCTCCAAGAAACAAAGCCTTTGATGAAAATGGTAATCCAACACAGGTAGCAATTGGTTTTACAAAAAAAGCAAACATCACAACAGATAAATTAATCACTAAAAATATAAATGGTGCAGACTACCTTTTTGCAAGTACAAAAGTAGGCGGGAAATCTACAAAAGAACTACTACCAGAAATATTAGTCAGTTCACTAAAACAAATTACCGGTGACAAATTTATGACATGGGGCAGTACGAGTGAAAAATTTGCAAGACCCATAAGATGGATTGTTGCAATACTCGACAAAGAGATAATAGATTTCACATATGCAAATATTAAAAGCTCAAATATATCTTATGGACATAGGTTTTTATCAGAACAAGAAATTAAGATAGAGCAGCCAATAGAATACAAAAATATACTCAAAGAAAACTATGTATTAGTAGATAGCAATGAAAGAAAATCACTCATTGAAAGCCTTGCCTATAAATTAGCAAACAAGATAAATGGAAAACCCTTAATAGAAAACAAGCTCTTGCAAGAAGTAACAAATATTACTGAGTACCCTGGAGCATTACTTTGCAATTTTGATGAAGAGTTCCTAACATTACCTCCAAAAGTAATTCAAACAGTACTCGCAAAACATCAAAAATATTTTGTGATTAATGATAGAAATGGAAAACTATCATCAAATTTCATAGTAATTACAAACGGCACAGAGATAAACAATGAAACAGTCAAAAATCAAATTAAGAAAGGCAATGAAAAGGTAGTAAGAGCAAGACTAAATGATGCCGGGTTTTTTTACAAAGAAGATTTAAAAACACCTTTTACATTTGAAAAACAAAAAAACAGCTTATCCAAAATAGCGTTTCAAAAAAAACTAGGATCAATGGAAGAAAAAGTCACAAGGATTATTAAACTATCCGAGTATATTTACAAGAGATTAGTAGCAGAAAACACTAAACTTGAATCATCCATTGATGATATTATTCAAACCGCCCAGTTATGCAAGCTCGACTTAAATACAAATATGGTATTTGAATTTACAGAGCTTCAGGGGGAAATGGGTTCTATTTATGCCAATGCAAATGGTTACAACAAAAACATCTCAGAAGGAATTCGTGAACACTATTACCCAAGATTCTATGGAGATAGCACCCCTAAAACAGAATCAGGGTTAATAGTTGGAATAGCTGATAAGCTGGATAACATCACTTGCTTATTCAGTATAGGAAAGCTCCCAACAGGATCTGCTGATCCTTTTGCTCTACGAAGACAGGCTCAAGGAGTTATAGAACACACTCTAAATAGAAACTGGAACCTGGATTTAACCAATCTAATTGATGTATTAATAACCAATTTTTTAAATACAACTTCTATAAAAGACAAGATCAGCGGTGGACAGGACAAATCAATAAAAGACTTTCTACTACAAAGATTCATTACTTCAATGGAAAACATCAATTACGAAAGTGATTTAATTGACTCAGTAATCTCAATAAGAGATCCTTTACGAGATATAATTTCAGCCAAAGAAAAAATACATTTGTTGAAAGAATCTTTTGTGCTGAGAAACAAAGAAAGATATCTTCCATTTTTAATTGCTGCAAAAAGGCTAGTTAGAATTGTAGAAAAAGATGCCAATGGGGGCTTAGACAAAAACAATCTTAAAACTAATGAGGAGCAAAATTTATATAAGCTTTTTGAAGATATAAACAAAAAAATAGCAAGTGAGAAGTATCACAGTCAAAAAGATTTACTTGATGACTTTACAAACCTAACAAATCCAATAAATCAATTCTTTGACAATGTGTTAGTAAACGATCCGGATCCGAAAATCAAACAAACAAGACAATCACTCTTAAAAAAAGGGAAAGATCTGTTTGAACAGATTTGTGATTTTAATAAAATAGTAGAAAGAACATAATCGGGTATGTAAATCTTTCAAGGACAGTTGTCATTCCCGCGAAAGCGGGAATCCAGAAAAGTAACGATTTCAATAATTCACTGGATTCCTGGTCAAGCCAGGAATGACATTCTCGAATTTCTTACAGACCCAACATAATCATCGCTATAATAGAAAAATGATGAACGAAGAATATGTCACATACGATCCAAGAATACCAAAACACAAATCAAGCTTATCTAAAGCAATAATTATATTTATTGCTATTTATTTTGGAATAGAAATTTTATTTGACGCTCTATACAGTGAAGAAGCAATTATTCTTCTTGGAGCAAAATGGAATGAAGGAATTGCAAATGGTGAATATTGGAGATTTTTAACTTCTACTTTTTTGCATGGAAGCTTAATACATTTGTTTTTAAATTTGGCAGCACTTCACATATTTGCAACAGAAGTAGAATCAATTTATGGTTCTCTTAGATTTCTTATAATTTATTTACTAACATCATGGGGAGCCGGACTTGCAAGTTATGCATTTTCACCAGGACTTGCAATTGGTGCATCAGGAGCTGCTTTTGGTATCATTGGTGCATTAATTATTTTCTTCTATAGGCAAAAAGATAAAGTCCCAGGTGCAAATCTTAAGTTTAGAGCAATGTATACACTTGTAATAATAAACCTGGCCTTAGGTTTTATGATTCCTAGAATTGATAATGCTGGACACTTAGGAGGCCTTTTAAGTGGATTATTACTTGCATGGTTTATTGCACCAGAATATAAACTTGAAAAAGAAGAAGGAGTATTAAAAGTAGTTCAAAAACCTGATAAAAGCAGAGTAATATCTGGAATAGTTTTAGTTATAACAATACTTTTTTGGCTTACAAAAACCACAACAGAAAGATTTCATGGAATATAGGAGGTGACTTCCATTAAATATCTAGTCTTAAATAAAGACACAACTTATATTTTCATTATTAGTTATAAACTTCTCTCTACCGAAATGTATCCTGTCACTTTAATCCACTATTAAGTATTTGAGCTAAACTTAAAAGCTTCTAAAAGTCCAACCTATTACAAATTAAATGCAGATCTCAGAATGTAGATTGCAGAATTATTCATTCCGCATTCTGGATCCATCATTCCGCATTATTCGTAATTCTCCTTAGAAAGGAGGTGATCCAGCCACACCTTCCGGTACGGCTGCCTTGTTACGACTTAGCGCCAGTTACCAGTTTCACCTTCGTTGACGCTCTCCCTTGCGGGTTGAGCAACCAACTTCGGGTGCCCCCGGCTTCCATCGCTTGACGGGCGGTGTGTACAAGGCCCGGGAACGTATTCACGGCGGCGTCGCTGATCCGCCGTTACTAGCGATTCCGTCTTCATGCAGGCGAGTTGCAGCCTGCAATCTGAACTGGGGCGCGCTTTCTGGGATT
>JACOTS010000180.1 GCA_016178265.1 Candidatus Melainabacteria bacterium | reverse complement strand
ATCACAAGTATAGTCTTTGAATCCAGAGTAAAGCTTTGTTCATTATTATTTATAGCAATCTTACCATTTATAACAATACCTATAACCAAAACTAAAATAAACAACAATCCAAAATAAGTTTCTTCAATGTTTCCGGGATGTTTGGGCAAATACCTGCCACCGATTCTTTCTCTATTTAAAATATTCAAAAAAATATCTGCAATAACTTGAGCAAACATAACAAGGATAAATCCAATAAACAAACTTCCAAAATATTCAGCTATCTGGATAAAAGGTAAAATTTTATATTGGCTATATTCAATTAAAGTCCAAGGAAACCCTAATAAAAGCTTGCTGGATGAAATCTTATTAAAAATAATTATCCAGAAAATAGAAAGTAAGAGATACTTTAAAAATCCATTGTTATATGGACTAGGAGCACGATTGTTCATTACAAAAACCAGTATTCCAAAAAGTATAAAATACAAAGAATTACAGAAAGCAGGAATTAACAAAGCTAACACTGAAACAAATAAGCTTTCCTCATAACTTAGCCCGAGCCAGGTTAATGGATGTAAAGAAAGCAACCAGTTTAACGAAATAGCATTATAGAAAAACCCAAATAATCCAGCAAATAAAATAACTTCTAGCATTTTTTTAGAAGTATTAATCAAAATAAATAAGGGAGCTAAAAAGATCCAAGCTAAAAACCACAAATCAAAGCCTGGTTGACTTAATGAGAGAATAGAACCACAAATTATACTTGCAATAAGTTTAAGTATCATGTCTGTTATTACCTAGCCAGTGTAATACTTCAAAACAAACTATTCAAGAGGTAAGATTTTATCCGATTTATTCGGTAAAATCTGGATAACAACTTTACATTCTAAGTAACATAATGACAAATAAAATTAAAAAAAGAAACAAAAAGGTAATTTTAGGAATTGATCCTGGCAGCACTACAATAGGATATGGAATACTTAAGTGTAATGGTAATATTAATCAGCCAGAAGTAATAAACTATGGTTACATTGATCTAAAAGGTCATTTACAACAGGAAATAAAGCTATTACATCTATATTTAGATCTGCAAGAAATTTATAATATCTACAAACCTGATACTATTGCAATTGAGAACATTTATTTTTTTAAAAATGTAAAAACAGCAAATTCTGTTATTCAATCTAAAGGGGTTATACTGTTTTCAGCAGCAAAAGCTAAAATTAAAATTTTCGAATATACACCACTGCAAGTTAAACAAACAATATCAGGATATGGCAAAGCCACAAAAAAATTTGTTGAGCAAGCGGTAAAATTCTCACTTAAAATCAACAAAGACATAAAACCAGATGACGCTTCAGATGCTCTTGCAATAGCACTTTGCCACTACCGTCATTTAACTAATATTTAATCTTATGTTACTGCCTAGCTAGTGTGGTATTTCAAGATTAACTACTCAAAAGGTAAGATTTATCCGATTTATTCGGTAAAATCTTGATGTTGTTACAAGAAATATCTGATAAGTGCACATTGGAAAGCCGGCGAAGTTCATTCGTGAACAAGCCGGCGGTAGGCAGTAACAATCTTACAAATGACTTTAAAATATGTTACAAAAATAATTAAAGAAGTATGTAAGATTTTTTACCTACGAGATAGCTGAAAATTCCATAGATATAAGAGGATTTGAACTTTGTAACTTAAACTAAAAGACCTATTGTGCACTTAACCTATAACTCCTCTTAACCTAAATGTGTAGATTTTAATATAGGGGCAATGACATTTATTGAACCAGATTAGGGGTATCCATAAATGATAAATAAAGAAATAGAGCATTCACGTGATAAAAATCACACAGAAAAAGGGATAAATAAAATAAGGTGGTTATGTCAGGAAAGAAAGAAAAAGATAGAAACAATGACAGATGATAAGAACAAAAAGGCCTGTGAAAAGTCAAGCACTTCAAATAAAAGTTTTGAATTAGATCCGCCTCTTAAAGACTTAGCTTCGTCAATTCATGAACAGATAAGTAATTTAAGAAATAAAGAAGATGGGTCAAGTATTTTATCCTTTGAAAAATCTTACCCAACCCAAAGCGAGATACTATTTTTTGCAAAAGATATAGAACAGATTCATGAACTAAAAGGAGATTTCAGAACATCTATTAATAAAATTGCAACTGTTTTTAGCAAAGCTTTTTCAAACACTACTGAAGGAAAAGAGTTAGATTTAGAAATTCAAAAAATGCTGATTGAGAACTTTTTCCAAACAGCAAGAGCTCTTGCAATTACCGTAGAAGCCAGAGACCCTTATACCGGTGGGCACTCTGACAGGGTATTTCAAATATCCAAAGAACTTGGGAAAAAATGTGACTTATCACCTACTGAGCAGCTTTACTTGGAAGGTGGAGCATTATTACATGATGTAGGAAAAGTAGGCATACGTGATGCAGTACTACTCAAGCCAGGTCCACTTAGCGATGATGAGTATAAAGAAATGCAATTACATCCTATTATAGGTGCACAGATAGTTAAAAAACTTGGGTGTTTGCATGGTTGTTTGGATGCAGTCCTATACCATCATGAAAGAATAGATGGATATGGGTATCCATATGGGCTTAAAGGAGATGAAATTCCACTCCCTGCAAGAATTGCATCAATAGCTGATGCATATGATGCAATGACAACCAATAGAATATACAGAAAAGCAATGTCACATGAACAAGCTTTAGAAGAAATCCTGAGAAACAGCGGGACTCAATTTGATTCAGCTGTAGTAAAAGAATTTGTCAAATGGTGGGAGGAAACATTTCAAAAAAGCCCTACTAGAGGACAAGAGCTTTATAAAAATATTTAACTTAGAACTTATAAATCATAAGCTATCATATAGTTGTGCATAAAACAACAACAAACAATGCTTTAATCGAATCTAAAAAGCCGCTACTTATGGGGATTCTCAATATTACCCCTGATTCATTTACAGACGGTGGACAATATTTTAAACTAGAAGATGCAATAAATCAGCTAAAAAAGCTCTTGAAGCTGGTGCAGATATTATCAATGATGTTTCAGGTTTAACAAAAGACCCAGACATGATAAAAATCGCATCAGAAGCCAATTGCAAGGTCATAATTATGCATAATAAGGGAATTCCTGCCACCAAACCAGAAGTACGAAGCAAAGAAGCTCATACCTCTGTAATAGAAGAAGTTTACAACTGGCTAGAAAAGCAAACTAACTTTGCAATAGAGAACGGAATTAAAAGAGAAAACATAATCATCGATCCTGGCATTGGATTTGGCAAAACTCCTGAAGAAGATTTATTTTTAATTGAAAATCTTCAAGAATTGAAGTCTCTTGGTTTTTCAATTCTTATTGGATCATCTAAGAAATCATTTATTAAAAAACTTTTTGGAGACTGTGATATAGAAAAAAAGAATCAAGAGTTAACTCAACTAGCCATAAATAATGGAGCTGACATACTTAGGATTCATCAAATAGCTTAAATCTTTTAAGTCCATCTTTTAGGCTTCTCTGAAAATTATCATTATTTATCATTCGTATAATGCTTTGAAAAACCTCATCCATTTGCTCTTTTGTTAAATCATTTAACTTCACATTGTAATTTACTTCAAAGTAGGCAATAGTCGTAAAATATATATCAATAAATTTACCCTTTAACCAGCTATCATCAATTTTCAGTTTAGGATCTTTTAATTTTTCAGAAACTATATCATCAACAAGCTGACTAAGAATTTCATCCTTCATTCTTCGTTCGAATTGTTTTTCATTTTCAGTAGGCTCTTCACTGCTTTTCATTGCCTCAATTTCTTTGCCAATATCTTTAACAACGATAGATTTTATTCCTCCCAGATCAGACATTAAGTGAACAAGCTCATTTGCTATTGTGCCTGCAAGTTTGTTTTCTATACTTACTTCATCACTTGGATTTTCTTTTTTTAACTCTTCAACATAAGTTACCAAATTATATAAATTAAAATGGATTTCTATAGGATCTGTAGCATAAGTTATAGCTCCAGCACTTATCATTGTTTTATGTGTAGCAATATCAATATTACTTAAATAAGGATCATAAAATAAAAGCTTTGCCTTTTTCTCTTCAATCGCCCTTAAAGCATCTTTAAATAAATTATCCTCACCAAACATTTCAGTCATCTGAGACAATTCCTTAATTTTCTGTACCATATTTGCCTGAAAGTTTCCTTGTGTAAGTTTTAAAAGTTCTGGAGGAAGCCTATCCTCCAATTTAGTGTTTATAACAATTACCGGATTCCCATCATTATCTTTTTCCACTTTTAAAAATTTCTTATCAATATCAAGAAAACTTAAAAGACTTTCAACTTGTTCATCTGAAACGGGGCTACTAGAAAAAGGAACTGAATTTTTTATCGTAAACTTGGTATGATTTTCTGATGAAAATGCATAGATCAATTCACCAGGATATTTATCCCTAAGTTTATTTGTTGCTTCAAAAAACTTAATCTGTATACCTACAAATTTAACATCTCTAAGTTTTAATTCTTCCCTAAAAGCTAATGAGGTTACATCAAGTGCAGTAATAGGACCTAAACTATGATTATAGTCATCTAAATCTACCCTATAAGTTATCTCATCTTTTTTATTTGCTGCGTTTTCCTGACTATGACCAGAAGCCGCAATAAGCGACCCCAGTAAAACCATTGTTGTACCTAAAATACGCATGTTTTTCTATTTCAAACTTATTAGAAAGCTTAACATAAATAAATTAGCAATACGGGATTTGATATCAACTGTTAATTACTTATTTCGTATCAGACAAAAAGCTATTTTATCAATATTGCTATTTCGTAGTTGCTGGTTCTCTAGGTTCTTTGGGCTCTTTTTTTATGCCGCTCGTTTCGCGCGAACGCTCAACTCGCTTCTGGAAACTATGACGCTTTTTGCTGAGTAAATCAGACAAAAAGCTATTTTGTCAATATTGCTATTTCGTAGTTGCCGGTTCTCTAGGTTCTTTGGGCTCTTCTTTCTTGTTGTTCTTGGAACTACTTTTTTTGCTCTTAAACTCAACAGTACCAGCTTTTTCAAAAACAACTACCATACCATCATCTTCCTTTGAACCAGAAGGATGAGCAGACTCTACTTTTGCAACTGCAACTCCTGGAGGAACCTCATCATGTTTCTTAAGCACTGCTTGAATCTTGTCACCTTCTTTAAACTTACCAGCAAGGATTTCTTCTGCCAGAGCATCTTCAATTAATCTTTGCAGTGTCCTTCTCATAGGACGTGCGCCATATGCTTGGTTGTAACCATCCTTAACAAGCTTATCTTTTACATCACTAGTGAGTTCAAGATCCATATTTTTCTCATGTACACGTTTTCCTAAATCCTTGAGCATAAGATCCAATATTTTATGTAACTCATTTCTGGTTAAATGTTTGAATATAATAATGTCATCTAACCTGTTTAAAAATTCAGGCTTAAATGCTTTTTTCATTTCATCCATTACAGTAGTTTTCATTCGCTTATAAATTGATTCATCATCAACATTAAACTCAGTAACAAATCCCATTGGTTTTAATGACTCAATATTTCTTGCACCAACGTTACTGGTCATTATTACAATAGTATTTTTAAAATCAACTGTTCTTCCTTTTGAATCTGTTAAGCGTCCATCATCAAGTATTTGAAGAAGAATATTAAATACATCTTGATGTGCTTTTTCGATTTCATCAAACAGAACCACTGTATATGGTCTCTTTCGTACAGCCTCAGTAAGCTGTCCACCCTCTGAATAACCCACGTAGCCAGGAGGTGAACCTATAAGCTTGCTTACTGTGTGTTTCTCCATATATTCAGACATGTCAACTCTTACTATATTTTCTTCAGTACCAAAGAAATACTCTGCAAGAGCCTTTGCAAGCTCTGTTTTACCTACCCCTGTTGGACCAGAAAACATAAAAGTACCGATTGGTTTATTAGGATTCTTTAAGCCAACACGAGCTCTCCTGATAGATTTTGAAACTGCAGTAACTGCAGAATCCTGACCAATAACTCTTTCATGCAATATAGATTCAAGTTTTTGCAGTCTTTCACTCTCACCCTGTGTAAGATCACCAACTGGTATGCCAGTCCATGAGCTTACTATATGTGCGATTTCTTCATCAGTTACGATAGGTTTATTTTTGTTTTGTTCTTCTTTCCATTTTTGTTGCGCTTCTTTAATTTTTTCTTTTAAGTCTGCTTCTTTGTCTCTAAGCTGACTTGCTTTTTCAAATTCCTGAGAACGAATTGCTTGTTCTTTATCTCTACTGACATTGCGCAATTCCTTTTCCAGTTCTTTGCCTTCTGGAGGGAGAGAACTAGCTCTAAGCCTTACTCTGGAACTAGCTTCATCTAATAAATCGATTGCTTTATCAGGTAAAAACCTATCACTAATATACCTGTCAGATAAGAACGCTGCAGATTCCAATGCATCATCTGAGATAATTAACTTATGATGCTCTTCATATTTAGGTCTAAGTCCTCTTAAAATTTCAATAGAGTCCTTAACTGAAGGAGCTTCTATCATAACCGGCTGAAATCTTCTTTCTAAAGCTGCATCTCTTTCAATGTGTTTTCTATATTCATCAAGAGTGGTAGCACCTATACATTGCATCTCACCTCGAGATAGTGCTGGTTTTAAAATATTTGCAGCATCAATTGCTCCTTCTGCTGCTCCAGCACCAATTAAAGTATGCAATTCATCAATAACAATAATTACATTCCCTGCAGCACGAATCTCATCCATTATTTTTTTAAGTCTTTCTTCAAATTCACCGCGGTATTTTGTGCCGGCAACTAAGAGTCCCATATCTAATTGAACTATTCTCTTGTCATGAAGAATTTCAGGCACATCATTACTTGAAATTTGTTGAGCCAAGCCCTCTGCAACAGCAGTTTTTCCAACACCAGGCTCTCCAATTAAAACAGGGTTGTTTTTTGTTCTCCTGCCAAGTATTTGAATGACCCGCTCAATTTCCTTTTCTCTTCCTACAACAGGATCTAATCTGCCTTCAGTAGCAGCTTGTGTTAAATTAATTCCAAATTCATCTAAAGTAGGTGTTTTTGATCTTCCTGTACCAATTCCTGTTTGTGTACCAGAAGCACCCGTTTCCCCAAGCAACCTAACTATATGTTGTCTTACTTTTGTTAAATCTACTCCTAGATTTTCAAGCACTCTTGCTGCAACACCTTCTCCTTCTCGAATTAGTCCAAGTAAAAGATGCTCTGTTCCAATGTAATTGTGTCCAAGTTGTCTTGCTTCATCCCACGACAATTCTAATACTCTTTTAGCCCTTGGGGTAAAAGGAATTTCTACAGCAACAAACCCGCTGCCTCTGCCAATTATTTTTTCAACTTCAATCCTGGCATCTTTAAGGTTTACCCCCATTGATTTCAATGTTTTTGCAGCTATGCCAGTACCTTCCCCGATGAGCCCAAGTAAAATTTGTTCAGTTCCAACAAAATTGTGTCCCAGTCTTCTTGCTTCCTCTTGGGCCAGCATGATGACTTTAATTGCTTTCTCTGTGAATCTTTCAAACATTTTATATAGTTATACCCACTTTAATTTTAATAGTAAAAGGCTAATTCACACTTTTACTTAAGACCTATACACCCTAAAAATACACTATTTAACCGTTAGTAAAGACACTCCTTGTAAATTTTTTACCTATATTTCAACCCAAATTGAACTTATCACTAACTCCTTGTACAACCTTAAGGTTATTAACAAGTTAAATAAACTTTTGTATATATCAAAAATAATTTAGATGATGTTCAAGTTATGGAATTGTATGAACTAAAAGAAATCAACTAGCGCATTGCTAAGTTGTGAGTAGCTTTCTTAAGCATCTTTACGATTGACTTATCATTTATTTCAATAACTAATTCTTCTTTACTGCCAAACCCAGCACATGCTGCAACCCAACCATTAATATCTACATCTCCAACTAATCTAAGCTTATTATCAACTAGTGAGCCTATTATTGGTCCTTGAAAACTTACCTTGCCAGGAACTCCTACAGGATCTCCAATACCATTAATTACTAATTTTATCTCACCACTTAGTCTATCTACATTTCCATCCAATTTCGAATGTAAATCAATTTTACCCCTATAAGTTGAACCAACACCGCTTGCTATTCCAGTTAATTTGTCATTATCAACAACAAGTCTTACTTGTCCAGCTCCTTCTAGTTTGTCAGCTATATTAAACGAGTATGAAACATCCTTTTGAATAAGAAATCTTTGATTAAAGTTATTATCAGGCTCATTTACTATCATTGCATGGTTGCTAATAGAACCACTAATTAAAAATAAATAAACCACCAGAAAAATAATTACAAGAACAAATATATTATTCAAAGGTTTAATTTTCTCTAGAATGTTTTTCATTAATTATTTCTTTCGTATTGATATTTTAAGCTTGTTATTATCTTTTATTAAAACCATATCACAATAAGTTAGTATAACAACACTCTGATTGACGTAAAAATTCATTTTGCAGTTTCAATATAAAACAAATTAGGCTAAAATTACTTTAACAAAACAAGAAAATTAAATAAATTTCATTTAAATTGAACAAAAATAGCAAATTTTGTTTAAAATTGACAATGCTTGTTATTTGAAATTAGTCAGTTTAAAATGAGGCATAGGGGTAGCCACATGAACTCTTGTGAAGAGTCAATTAAAGCAATGTACAAATCATTTGATCCTGATGCTGCAGGAAATTTATGTGCAACATATCTATTCGATATAACTGGTTCAGCTGGTGGCAAGTGGTCACTAAATGTTAAAGACAGAAAATGCGAATTAATAAATGGAGAGGTTAACAATCCATCAGTTACAATATCAATTTCTGATCAGGATTGGGCAGCCATTCAAAATGGTTCGCTAAATAGCCAAATGGCTTTTATGATGGGCAAGCTTAGAGTATCAGGAGATATGAGTCTAGCCATGAAGCTACAATCTATGTTTCCTGGTCCAAATTAGAGAACCTATCGTAAAACCTTAAAGATCATATAAAGTAGTGCAAAGACAAATTAAACTTACATTTAATTTGTCGGTTTATAAAGAAATAATTAATCTATAAGGTTAAGGTCAAATTTTAATAAGCACTTAACTGACAAAATTTAAAACTTTACTGTGGAGATATTTAAGACTTTTAACAAAAAAAATTAAACTTAAATGAGTTCATTAAAAGTAGCACTATCTGACATTGGAACCGGTGGCTTAATGCGATCAGGATTAGCTGCTGTTATTGACATGATAGGAGGTAATGAAAAAGCAATAGTTGGCATAATTGAAAGAAAAGACAAAAACCCTGTTGAAACTTACAGACAGGTTTTACAAGATGAGGGACTTGAACCATTCTGGCAAACATTTTCTTCATCCCTACTTTCAAAAATTGCAAAAGTAGTTACACCATCTGTTCCTGAGCAACTTGTAATTATTCCCGGGAAAATTATCGGATCTATATGGCACTGGTTAATTACAAGTCATCAAAGTATGAACAGTGAAGCTTTAAATGGAAATTACAATGGCAACAAAGAACAAAGAAAAGACGCAGATACATATGAAGGATTTTATTCTGCCTTTGTAGAAGGTCCTTCAAATTATATTTTTAAAATATTAGGTTTAGGCGATAAAGAAGATCCTAATGCTAAACCAAGTTTTTTAAGATATGCAATTAGTCAGTTTGGTATTTTTGGGCTTGCAAGCTATGCATTAAGAAACTCAGAAGAGAATTTGCCCGGAGTCAATATTAGTTCTGAAGAAGGTTTTGGGAAAAGCTTATTAAAAGGAGTTGGATATACCCTTGTTGATCAAATAACTTATACAGCTTCACAAACAATGAGATTTTATATTGATTTTAAAAAAGAGTTTGAAAAAGAAGGTAATGTTCTTGCCAAAGCATTTGCTAATGTATTAAACGAAAGATTTTTCCCAGGAAGAATTCTATCCGGTCTATCATCATCACTTGCAACATACCTGCTTGGGGATTACATTCCTAAAGTAACTGCAGCAGAACTTGGTGAACTGCCATTTAAACTTTTAAATAGGCTTGCAAATGTCCACAAAAGACGCGCTACTAAATATCTAATTAATAAAGAAACTCATGAGTATGTATTAAAGGATGAGAATCCAGTAAAGAACTATAGGTTTAGTGATTCATCTTCATTTAATAGTGTCCTCAATGCTTGTGATTCAATTATCCAGCCATGCAGAGATTATTCAATAAAACTTATTTCTAAGTTATTCAATGTGCCACTTAAAGAATTACAAGACTCCCTGACAATAGATCTCTCTAAAAAAGTCCCTGCAGCTAACCAACCACAAAAAACTGTACCTATTGTAAGTGTTGGTGTGGCTTAACTTTACCACTTCAAAGCCGCATAATCTTCCATATCTACAGAAGATAAATTTCTATAAATAGCAATAATAAGCGCAAGAGCAATAGCTGCTTCTGCTGCTGCCACTGCCATAACAAAAATTGCAAAGATCTGCCCTTTTACTTCGAGTGGATCAATAAAACTAGAAAATGCAATTAAATTTATATTCACTGCATTTAAAAGTATTTCAATAGACATAAGAACTCTAATTACATTTCTAGATGCTGTAAGTCCATAAATTCCAATGCTAAATAAAGCAATAGAAAGAAGCATATATCTTTCCAGATTAGATTGAAGGCTTACAGCCATGAGTAAAAAACAAACTACAATCGCTAGTGATAAAAATAATTTGGAAATTACATTCTTATTCACTTACATTATCCTTTCTGAGAAAACTTATCCTTTTTAGCTATAACAATTGCCCCTATAAGAGCCACAAGCAAAAGTACTGAGATAAGCTCAAACGGTAAAACATATGAACTAAGCATACTAATACCTATTATTTCTGTGTTCTTTGGACAAATGACAGGAGCATCAAACACCCCCCACTTACCGCCAAGAAGTGCAAAAGAAAGTACATAAAAAGTTCCTAATGAGATCACTGTACTTAAAATACTTTTTCCTAGTTCACCTTTCATCTTAGGCATCTCTTGTTTAAAACTTGTAAGCATTAATCCAAACACAATGATAAGTGTTATGCCAACTGCATAAATTAATATTTGTGAAGCAGCTACAAAAGGCGCTTTCAAAAGAAAATAAATTCCAGCAACTCCCCCAAAACACATAACAAGCAAAAAACCAGCTCTGACTACATTTGTTTCTAAGACAACTCCAAGTGCTGCAATAACTGCAACTGCACTGATAAGAAAAAACAAAGGATCGCTAATTATTGAGTCTAATGCGCTGTTCATTATGATTTTTTCTCACCTCCGCGTGCTGAAGCAGCTGGTTGTGGTTTCGGTGCTTCAGTTTGTGTTTGAACAGGAGCTGGTTTCTTTTCTGGTTTTGGTCTTGGCTTTGGCATTTCCTTAAAGTCAAAATAAAATCTTGATTGCTCTTGTGTTAGTGTAAGTCTGTCAATGTCATAAATTAAATCTTCTCTGGTATACTCACTCATCTCAAAGTCAACCGTATTAATAATACAATTTGTCGGGCAAACCTCTGTACACAAGCCACAAAACATACAAAGCCCATGATCTAAATAAAAATCCTTAATAGTACCCTTTTTTTCAGGATCACCAATAACAGTTATGCAAGTATCAGGACAAATACGTTCACATTGCTTACATGCAATGCAAAGATGCTCTCCAGTATCAGGATTAACAGTAAGTGCTAATCTGTGTCTTGTTTGAGGATATAACTCTGGTACAACATCAGGATAAGCTGAGGTAATCGGATTCCTGGCAATATGCTTAAAAACAGTAAACAGTCCCCTGAAAATGTTATAACAACCGTCAATTGTCTTAGTTAACAAATTCATTTATCCTGTCTACCTCCTTTATTTAATACTAACAAGAATCGCAACAACAAAAATGTTAACTAATGAAAAAGGTATAAGATATTTCCAACTAAATGCTAATAATTGATCATATCTAAGCCGAGGAAGTGTTGCTCTGACCCAAACTGAACAAAATATAAGGACATAAGCCTTTATCATGAGGACCATTGATGGCAATATCCATCCAAAATCATATACATCACCAGCAATATGTGCATTAGAAAGACTATTTAGTATAGCCATTTCAGTTTCTACAGAACAAGGTAAATGCCCGCCTCCTAAAAACAGTACTGAAGCTAAAAGACAAATAATAAACAAAGCTGTATATTCAGCCAGGAAAAACAGTGCAAACTTCATTCCGGTAAACTCTGTATTATAGCCAGATACAAGCTCACTCTCAGCTTCAGGCAAATCAAATGGAATCCTATTTACCTCTGCAATTGCCGAAATTATATAAATAAAGAAAAGAATAAAACTAATAATTAAAAATGCAAGGCCATAAAGCCCAACAATAGAACCTGTACCAAGAGGGAAAAGATGTAAAAGAAGTGGTAGATTTCCAAATGCAAAAATGTTCCAGTTCAAGATTCCACCAACTTGACCATCATTTATTTCCATTAGATTAATTGAACCAGTAAGCAAAATTACACTTATTACAGTAAGCACCATTGGTATTTCATAGCTAATAGCTTGTGCAGCACTTCTAAGTCCTCCCATTAAAGAGTACTTGTTGTTGCTTGCCCAGCCACCAAGCACAAGCCCAATAACAGGAATAGAAGACACTGCAAGAATAAATAAAATTCCTATCGAAAGATCGCACATAATAAACGGTCCACTGTTTCCAGTAGCAACCGAAAGAAGTGGAATAAAAGCAATCACACCCGGAGCAAAAAACACTACAGGAGCCAAGCTAAATAAAACCTTATCAGCTCCCCCTGGAATATTGTCTTCTTTAAACAAAAGCTTCACTGCATCTGCAAGTGTTTGCAAAAACCCATCCGGACCTACTCTATTTGTACCATAGCGAACTGTAAGAAGTGCAAGTATTTTTCGTTCATTTAGAACCAAAAAAGTAGCATTGGCTGGAATTAAAACCATAATTGCTGCAATTGGTGCCAGGAAAAATGTTATTTGTGCTAGCGGAAACAACCCATATTGAATTAATAGTTCAGGTAGAATCTTTGCAAACAAAATGGTTGTAATACTTGTAGCCCCATAAATAATTGCAAACCAAAATACAGCCAAAACAAAAAAATTAAACAATCCCACAAACCAATTACGTTTATATACCTTATGAGGCCTAAATTTATTTAAAAGATCTAGATTTGAAACTGCCATGATAAATTATTATCTCTTCATTAAAATGTTACCGTAATATTTCATTTTAGTGTTTTATCATGTATCATAAATACAGTTTCCGATGCAAAAGGGTGCATCACATATTTTTCAAATAAATAATACATTTTAATGATAAATAACAAATCTCAAGGAAAAAAAACCCATTCCTATAGGCCAAACTTTAGGGTATCTGTAATTATCGTTAATGATAAAGAAGAGATTCTTTTAGTGCAACATAAAAAAGGGCAAAGGTATTACTGGGTTTTACCTGGTGGAAGAATTGAATATGGTGAAAATTTTGCAAGTTGTGCAGTAAGAGAACTTAAGGAAGAAACGAATTTAGATATAAGATTCGGGAAGGTTGTGTTTTTATCAGAAGCAATTGCACCAGATAGAAGCAGGCATATCATTAACATTTACGCAACAGGGGAAGTATTAGGTGGCGAGCTAAAGCTTGGGGCATATGATCCAGATCCTGTACTAGCTGATGTAGGCTGGAAACCAATCCATGAATTAGCAAAGGTTACACTATATCCACCTGTTGCAGATCAAATAATCGAAGCTTATCAAAACGGTTTTAAAGAAATGAAATACCTGGGGAATTTATGGGTTTAGGTGGTTCTTCCGGTTTAATATCATCCGGGTTTGGTTTATGACTTGGAAATGAAATCTTTTCATCCTTGTTTCTTGCTAAAACAAGTCCTTGTACTTTTTCACCTTCTACTCTTCTAATTGACGCACTTGAATCAAATGAAAGTCCCAGCCTAACGGTGTTGTCTTTGATTTCAAGTATTTGAATAAATCCAGGAAATGGTTGTGGATCACTGTCTTCTGGAAAAATTTCAGCAGGATTAATTGCTTTCTCCTTATCAAAACCAACAAGTGAAACAGTATTAGGTGCATTATCCAAATCCAAAATCTCTTCTCTAAAAGCAGGAGCCAAATCCTTGGGTGCTTCAATCGCAAGCTTTACTTTCCCGCCAGAAATTTCCGCTACATGTATTTTCCAACTATCAATTGCAATGGACTCTGCTACTTTTCTAGACAAAACCAAAAGTCCGGCTTTACCAAAATGTTTAAGCTGGAGCGGTTCTGTAAAACTAAATGTCGGAACAAATTCAAATTTTTTCCCTTGTTCAAGAACTATTCCTCTTTGATCAATTTTATCTACCCCAATATAACCCCCGGATCTTCTTGTAAAACGCAAAGTAGTATCTCCAATTGCAACTTCTGTGCCAATAAAAATTTCTACCCCTGGTAAACTTTCAAGTTCTCTTGACAAATCATGTTCTCTAATTCCAGGTCTTATATCCGAAGGCCTATGTGTATAATTTGCAAAAGGTGAAGTTATGTTATTTTCAAATATTCTCATCAAAAGTAAAAACCTTCTTTTATCAATTAAGACATAAAACTATAATATACAACCAGGTAAATCCCTTCAAGTTTTAAATTTTATACATTATTAAGAATTAAAGCCTATGCTCAATCCAAAAGCTCGTAATCAGTAAAATAATCGCCTGTTAAACTTAAATTTTCTTTTGAAAATGGATCAGATACTCCATAAGTAATTCCATCATAAGCACCCATTAATAACCCATAGGCCCCGCCTGTAAATCCAGCCAGAAATCCACCAGACAAAAATCCTACAGATCTTTCAACCGATCCTTCTTTATTACCTAAAAGCTCACTAGCAAAATCAGTACCAACTATTGCACCTTTTGAATAGCCTCTAACCATCCCTATTAAAGAACCAAATGTAAAGCCAGTTATCACCCCGCCTGTTTGAACAATAATTTCACCAGTTTGTTTTAATCCACTATTTATATTATCCAGGGGTCTTGCACTTACAGACTGTACACATCCAAAAAGAAATAAAATAATTAAAAGAAAGGCAATTAAATTCTCTCTATTTTTTCTATTAGTTTTCATAATAACTTTGACGTTTGATATAAAAAAATGCTCCTAAGGACGTTACTACCTAGCTAGTGTAATATTTCAAAGCAAGCTACTCAAGAGGTAAGATTTTATCCGATTTATTCGGTAAAATCTTGATAGCAATGCTAAGAAGTACATAATATGTGCACTTTGCAAAACCGGCGAAGCTTATTCGTAAGCAAGCCGGTGGTATGTAGAAACAAAAGGACAAGCAAATGCTTGTCCTTTTTATAGATTAATGGTTATGGTATTACCACTTAAATGGATCATAATCTGTGAAGCCAGATCCACCCCAGCTAAAGTTTTCTTTAGTCCATGGGCTATCCCATCCATATTGAACACCATCATAGGCCCCCATCAGTACTCCAGCAACTCCACCTGCAGCAGCTCCTAATACTCCTCCAGTTGTAAATCCAATAACTTTGTGTGGTACTCCATTTGGATCACCTAATGCTTCAGCTGTTGCATCAGTTCCCCAAAGCCAGCCTTTTGTAAATCCTCTTGCACCACCAACTGCCGGTCCAACACCAACACCAAGAACAACACCAGAAGTTTTCTTCATAATTTCTACTGGTCCTATAGCATCTGCTGACCTAATACTTAGTGGCAACAAAAGACCTAAAAGCATTATTGCAATTACCAAATTTTTTCTCATACTTACTTTCTCCTTTATCATTCTACGTAGAACAATTCTACACAATATTGAGATTAGACGTAAGTCTCAAAAGAAAGTTGATATCAAGTTAATAATTTACAGAAAAAAGATAAAAGTAGCAAAATAAGCACATTTTTGACAAATTTAAAGCTGTTATATTCATTTTCAGACTATTAGTAATTATACCAAACCTGAAAAGTAAACTCACACACAGTTTTAATAACTTACAGTTAAAGATTTAGCTATCGCAAAACCTTAAAGACTATATAAAGTGAGGCTTTGTCCAATTTATTTGGCAAAGCCGAACGACTGGTGCAAAGGCAAATTAAAGGTAAGTTTAATTTGCCGGTTTAGTATTACAGCACTATATATAGCTTTCACGTTAAAATAACACCATGGTAAAAAAAGTAGTTTTGGCATCACTTAGAGGTTTTTGTGCAGGGGTAATTAGAGCTATAGATATAGTTGATTTAGCATTAGATAAACTTTCCCCCCCTATTTATGTCAGACATGAAATTGTTCATAACGAGCATGTAAAAAAGGATTTTGAATCCAGGGGGGTTGTTTTTGTAGATGAGCTTAGTGAGGTCCCTGACGGGAATTGTGTAATTTTATCTGCACATGGCTCAGAGATAAGAGTCTTTGATGAAGCAAAAAAAAGAAAGCTTACTGTTGTTGATGCAACATGTCCTCTTGTAATTAAGGTACACATGGAAATGATTAATGCCTGGAAAAAAGGATATAAGGTTATTTATATTGGACATGAAGGACATCAGGAAGTTATTGGTGCTATGAGCAATATAGCAAGTGATTCTTGTTTTTTAGTTGGCTCTGTAAATGATGTTGCAAAATTGCCAAAAGATTTAGGAAAAATATTCATAGCTACCCAAACCACATTATCAATAGACGATACAAAAGAAATAATTAACAAACTAAAGGAAAGATATCAAGAAGTTGAGACACCTTCCGCACAAGATATTTGTTATGCAACACAAAATAGGCAAGATGCAGTTAAAGAACTTGCAAAAGTAACAGATTATATTCTTGTTATTGGATCAAAAAACTCATCCAATTCTAATAGGCTTGTTGAAGTAGCAAAAGGAGCAGGGGTTGACGCTGAACTTGTTCCAGATCCTTATACATTTGAAGTATCTAAAAAATTATTTGGAAAAATTGTTGGGGTAACTTCAGGAGCATCTGCACCTGAGGTACTTGTTGAAACACTGATAAAAAAATTAAATGCACCGGTAGAAACATTACAATCCAGAGAAGAAAATGTCAATTTCAAGCTACCTCATTTACAAGATCTGAAGCGGCCTGTTGCAGTATAGTTAAAAATTTATTTTTATATCAGAATCAATATTTTTAATTGCTTCATCTATTTTCACTACATTATCACCCAATCTTTTCTTGGTAGGTTTTTTGCTTCCAAGAGATGAACCAGGAGATTTTTGAATTTTTGCTCTAAAGGAAAGTAGCTCAGAACGTATTAAATTTGTAACTGCAACATCATCTGATTTATCAATCATACTTTCTGTCTGCTTTTTAAATACAATAATATACTCATCATCTATTTGACCAATTGCTTTACTTGTATACTTCCTGGTTTTATCAATATTTCTAAATAAAGTGATCTCATGTTTAAATCCAACAGCAGAAGCAAATGCTTTAAAAAATTTATGGCTTTCAATCAACTCATATTCTAAACTTGAATTCCCAACTACTATGACACAATATTTATTTTTTTTAAGAGCTCTATTCATTTCAATCATTACCCTTAACATATCCCATAGGTATTCACTCAAAAGTCTAAATCTATTAGCAATAAAATGAGAATGACCCCCTATTTCATTTTTTTTAAATTTATTTACATCAATATCTAAAAAGTACATATTGTACATGTGTTCTCTATAGTAATCCAATGCATTTACGTAAGGGGGTGAGGTTACTATTAAGTCGATCGAGTTACTACCAACGCTTAGATTTCTTGCATCGCCTTGCTGAACTAGGATTGAGGAGTTAGGAGTTAGGATTGAGTGCTTCATTAATGATAATTCTTTTTTCATTATTTGGATTTTTTTTTGAAATCCACTTTTGATATCTCTCTTTCCTTCGCTTTCAATAAAAGACCAGATGGTTGCTGATAAAGCAACTTGACAAAAATCACACAGTTCATTTTTATTTTCTTTTTTTAATTCTTCAATCATTTGTTTTATTAAATTAATGCTGCTTAAATTCTGTCTAGTAAATAATTTGCTTAATTTCCTGCTAGGCAACTGAACTCCTATTTCCTGCCTCCTGCCTCTTATTTCTTGGCTCAACTCACTAAGTTTGTGTTCTAAATATACGAAATCCTCTTCACTTATCATTGTCGTTTTTGCTTTAGAAATCAGCACTGCAAGCGGGTTATAGTCATTCCCAATTGCATTTCTTCCAGTTAGCATTGCTTCTACAAGCGTAGTTCCTGATCCACACATTGGATCAAATATAGACTCTCCTTTGCTTGTAAATAGCTCAATAAAAGTTCTTGGTATCTGGGGAATATACCTTGCAGGGTAAGAATGAAATTTATGTGTAAGATATTGTGTTTTTTCTCCAGCAAAATCCCAATTGATCTTTTCTAATTTATTAATAATATTTTCTTCTAAAAGCATTGGCATAATTTACAATCAGATTTTCCTGTCAGGATGCCCAAACCATCCTCTTGGTTCTTTTGACTTAATTGGATATTTTTCTTTAAGTAAAGCTGTTACATCCGATATAGTTCCATCCATTGGAATCCACTTTTCAATATCCGGAAAATCAGTTTTACAGTTTTCACACTTTTTACCATCATAGAACCTTATGGGACACCAAAAGGATTCTACATTTCTTAGCATCTCACCGCCCAAAGAATAAATCCCTGTCATCCAATCACAATAAAGACACCATATTAAATCGTGTCCCACAAGTCCTTCAAATTTATGACGTGAAATATTTATCCACTCATCTTGTTTATATTTTGGAAAACCAAGCGTCCACATTAATAGTGGATAAATAATTATTTCCCCTAACCGGACTATCCAAAATACAGGCAGTGCAAACAGTGAAATGACAAGTCCTATATGATTCCTGAAAACACCAACGATTTTATTGAGAGCACTTTTAATGGTTGGTCCTTTATAATTATGAAGCCTGGCGTGAACAAACGAAAAGGTAGACAAAAAGAAAAATTGAGCAACAAAAGAACCTACAAGACCTAAAAAACCAAAAAGGTAGAAAGATAAAGCCCAAGGAACCCAGGTAATAAGCGAAGCAGACACATCAAGTCCAGGCACTCTAAGTAAAATATCACTTTTCCTGGCATGCAAAATAATCACCCCTACAAAAATCAAAAGCATACAATAAACCATAGTAAATGCACAAATCATACTTAACATTTATTCTCTCCAGCAAAAAATTTCAACAACTTTAAATATATCATTAACCAGCAAACTACTTATGTTTTAATTAACACTATGAGTGACAAGAACATTTTAATTATTGATAATTCACCAGATATATTAATGGGTATGCAAAAGATGCTAATAAGAGAAGGTTATAAAAATGTTGATGCTGCATCTAATAAAACAGAAGTCAATATAAGAATAAAATCAAAAAAATATGATTTGGTATTTGTAGATATGATAATGCCAGAAGTTAATGGAGTAGATATTATTAGAGAAATATTAAAACTAAGTCCTGGAGCATATTTGGTTTTAACAATAGATACAATCAATCAGCCTCTTAGAGACAAGCTTGGCTCGCTTATAAAGTACAGTCATAATATTCATTACTTAGAAAAACCTTTTACCTTAGAGGAATTTTTAAGAATTACTCAAAATGCTATGCAAAATAGAGGTTTTAAATAAATGAGCTATTCCTCAAGAGTTTCCTCAATTTCACTTGTAGGAATGTTTTTAAAGCGACAAGTTATTTTTATAGAACCATTTTCCTTTGAATCTTCAAATGACAGCTCTGTACCATTTGCTTTATAAGTTTGTGTAAATTCTTCAAACTCATCAATTGGAAGAATAACAGTTCTGGGGAAAGTAATTTTAGTAACTCCTGAAGTAAATACACCACCTTCACGTTCTTTTACTCTCTTTGTTTTCACCATTACCTCAGGTTCTAACTTAGAACCATCTATATCAGTATTTAATGCAACAATTCCAAGCTGCTCACCATTGTTACTGACCCACAATTTAATTAAATTTGAATCCGAATTAACAGATTGCCCTGATTTGAGGATT
>JACOTS010000148.1 GCA_016178265.1 Candidatus Melainabacteria bacterium | reverse complement strand
TGGGAATCAGCCATAAGTCCCCTCATACCAACAAGCTGCCTAACCTGACTGATATTACCTCTAGCTCCCGAAAATGCCATCATATAAACAGGATTTAAATGATCAAAGTTTTCAACAACTCTATCTGTAAGCTTCTGAGTAGTATCAGACCAGGTATCAATAACTTTTCTATATCTCTCAACTTCAGTAATTTCTCCACATTCATAACGTTTCTGTGCCTCATCAATTTCTTTTTCAGCATGTCTTAATAATTCTTTTTTATCATCAGGTACAACTAAATCTTCAATCCCTAAAGTAACACCTGCTCTTGTTGCATAATGAAATCCCAGTTGTTTTAAAGCATTTGCTACTTCTGCTGTTGTTGCGGCTCCGCATTGATCGTAAATACTTAAAACTAATTTTGATAAAGATTTTTTATTAACAACTTTATTAATAAATTCAATTTTTTCTTTAGATTTTTGTTTTCTTACCATTATAAATTTAACTCCTATCCAACAAGTGCAGTAGAGAATGAACTGTTTTCAAGATTATCTCTTATAGTTTGATTTAAAATAATTCGACCCACTGTAGTAGTAATTCTTTTCCCGTCATCCCCTCTAGCATTGATTTTCGCATGCAAATCAATAACACCATTTTCAAACGCAGACAGCGCATCATCAAAAGAATAAAAACTCATTCCAGCTCCCTTGCAAACTTTAGGATCACTAGAGCCAGTTTTATCAGCCGTTAAATAATAGATACCTAAAACCATATCCTGCGTAGGTGTTACAGTTGGCTTACCACTAGCAGGAAGTAATATATTATTTGTAGACATTATAAGCATTCTTGCTTCTGCTTGTGCTTCAACAGAAAGAGGTACGTGAACAGCCATTTGATCTCCATCAAAGTCTGCATTAAATGCAGCACATACAAGAGGATGAAGTTGTATTGCTCTACCTTCAACAAGAACAGGCTCAAATGCTTGAATCCCTAACCTATGCAGTGTTGGTGCACGATTCAGAAGAACTGGATGCCCTTGAATAACTTCTTCCAATATTTCCCAGACCACTGTTGTACCTTTTTCAATTTGCTTTTTAGCAGATTTGATATTTTGACAAATTTGTCTTTCGATTAATTTATTAATGACAAAAGGTTTAAAAAGCTCAATAGCCATTTCTCTTGGTAGTCCACATTGCTGCATTTTTAACTGTGGACCGACAACAATAACAGATCGTCCTGAATAGTCTACACGCTTACCTAAAAGATTTTGCCTAAATCTTCCTTGCTTTCCTTCAATAATATTAGACAATGATTTGAGCGGTCTGCCATTTGAGCCAGTAACAACTCTGCCTCTTCTTCCATTATCAATAAGAGCATCAACAGCTTCTTGCAACATTCTTTTTTCATTTCTAACAATAATTTCAGGAGCACCCATATCTAAAAGTCTAGCCAGCCTATTATTTCTGTTAATAACTCTTCTATATAAATCATTCAAATCACTTGTTGCAAATCTTCCACCATCCAATTGAACCATTGGTCTTAAATCAGGCGGTATAACCGGCAACACTTCCAATATCATCCAAGAAGGAT
>JACOTS010000147.1 GCA_016178265.1 Candidatus Melainabacteria bacterium | reverse complement strand
TTTTTGTCAATAATCCTTATAGTGGGTCCTGTTTTTGCTAATCCTCGAGGGACTACTGCTGAAATATACACAACAAAAGATAATGAAATTATTTCAGCTAGGCCAAACAACTTGACTATTAATAATGGTCAAGTAGCTATTATCTTAGCTGATGGAACCACGATTACAATCCTTAAAGATGAGAATTAAAAAAGGAGGTGATCATATAGAACAATGAATAAAAATATCAAAAGCAAAATAAACCTAAATGTGGGTTTAGTATTGTTGATATTTATTTGTGCCTTGATGGTGATCGGTCCTACCTCTGTTTTATCAAATGAGACAGATGATATTAGTAAACTACCTGGCAATGATGTGATATTGACGCTAGATTATAATGAATCGGTTTCTCCTGATAATGAGGAATCAGTTGGTTATAATGACTTTTACCTTACATTTAAATACTCTGCAGTAAAAAACAAACTGTTTATTTACAATCATGGGAAATTAATTTATGTTTTAGATTTGGATACTGTAGATTTTGATGTCTATGATTTTATTGATAATTTAAAAGAAAAATATAAAATAGGAGAAATTGAATTCTTTGATGAAATTGATCGACCGTTGGATAAAAGAAGAATTGAAAAAAGCTATAAAGATAAATATAAGGCAATAAAAGAAAGACTTGAAAAAACACTTAGAGAGCAATTATCAGTTACTAAAACATGGGATGGTGAGGGTGCCACAAATAACTGGTCAGAGGCTCTTAACTGGAGCGGAGATGCTCTTCCTGCAAGTAATGATGTAGTTGGATTTGATGCTACATCAGCAAAAAATTGTACTATTGATATTTCAATTAGTGTAAAAGGTTTTGATATAAGATCTGATTATACTGGTACTATTACACAGAATGTTGGTAGCTCTATTACTATTGGCAGTACTGGTTTTGAGCAGAGTAGTGGAACTTTAATACTATCTAATGCTGTAAGTGTTACGGGACATTGGACATATGTAGCTGGTACTCTAACTCCTGGAGCTAGTACGGTAACTTTTGGGGATGCAAGCAAAACAATAACGGGAAATCATACATTAAATAATGTAACTTTTAAAACTGATAGTAATAGTAATAGAACATGGACAATTGAACAAAGTTCTACACTTACTGTTCAAGGTAATTTAAATATTCAAAATTCTGGGACAGGAGAAATTAAATTAAATAAAGGAACAATAGCTGTTCAGGGAAATGTTACAACTGATGGCAAGGATTATGGTGGAGGCAGTGCTATTTTATTAATTAATGGTGCTGGTGATCAAACATTTACAGTAACTAGTGGTAGTCGAACTAGTGGTAGTATTCCTGAGATCAATATAAATAAATCAGGTGGAACACTTACATTTGATGGGTTAATCCGTACAGAAAATAATTGGACATATACAGCAGGAACTATAAATCCTGGTACAAGCACAGTGGTTTTTGGAGATAAAGGCAAAACAATAACAGGCTCCCATTCATTAAACAATGTAATTTTTGATACAAACAATGACAGTAATAAGAGCTGGACAATTGAACAAAACAGTACGCTTACAGTTACAGGTACGCTTACACTGGACAATACTTTATCTGGAAAGGTTGAACTTAAGGATGGTACTATAGCTGCTCAAGGGAATATAGATGTAGACGATAGAGATTATGGAAATGATGGGACTTTATTAATTAATGGTACTTCTGATCAAACACTAACGGTAAATGCAACACGCACTCTAGGCACTGTACCTGATTTAAATATTAATAAATCTAGCGGTACATTAACTCTTTCAGGAACAATACGAACCGAAGAAGACTGGACATATACAGCAGGTACTGTAAATTCTGGAACAAGCACAGTAGTTTTTGGAGATACAGGAAGAACAATAACAGGTTCTCACTCATTAAATGATGTGATTTTTGATACTAATAATGATAGTAATAAGAGCTGGACAATTGAACAAAACTCAACCCTTACGGTTTTAGGGACACTTACGTTGGACAACACTTTATCTGGCAGAGTACAACTGAAAGACGGCACAATAGCTGCTCAGGGTAATATTGTTGTTGACAGTGGTGATTACAGTGATGATGCCACTATTCTTATAAATGGTACTTCCGATCAAACTTTTACAACAAGCCATACAAGAACTGTTGGTGCACTGCCTAGAATTCATTTTAATAAACCAAGCGGAACACTAACATTTTCTGGAGATTTCTTTAGATTTGGTGAGGATGTTACTTATACAGCGGGTACTTTAAATCTTGGATCTACAACATTTGTTTTTGGTGATTATGGTGGAACTATAAATAGTGCACTGACTTTCAATGATGTAATATTTGATACTAATAGCTCAAGCAATAGAACATGGACTATTGCAAGTGGTGTTACTTTAACTGTAAACGGTAATTTAACCATTGATAACTCAAATACAGGCACCATAAATGTTAAAACAGGGACAATTTCTGTTAAAGGTAACATTACTACTGATGAAACCGCAGGAAGTAATGCAAGTATTACTTTAACTGGAAGTAGTGATCAAACAATTAATGCCTCTTCTCTGCCAAGTGGTACATTTACTATAAATAAAACCAGTGGTACTACAACGCTTGCTAATAATTTGACGCTTTCAAATAGTCAGGATTTGATTATTACTTCTGGCACGCTTGATCAGGGGGCTTCATTTAATATTACTGCAGATGATTTGACAGTTGAAACAAGCGGAACACTCAAAAATTTTGGAACAGGGGATTTAACACTTGATAGAAATCTTACTAATACCGGGACAATCAACATTGATGGAGATGGTGCTGGAGTTCATGGTACTGATCCAATACTCATTCGCTCGACGGTTGATGGTACGCAAAGAACATGGTCAGGAACGGGCACATTTTCAATCCAGGATGTAGACATTAAAGATCAAAAAGCAACTGTTGCAATTCAATTGGTTTCTAGTACAGATAGTGGTAACAATACAGGCTTTACTTTTAACAGTACTCCGAGTGATCCAACTATTACATCAGCTACAGTAGAAGGTAGTGTTGCAGCAACTACAGGCAGCTATATAATAACTGATGGACAAGAATTAGTGATTAATTTTCAATCTACCGATAATGATGTGGCAAACACTGTAACCTTATCTACTCCACAGGCACCTTCTGTTGGTACTTTTGAGGCTCTGAGTAATGCAAATCCAGGAACAGCTAAATTTACATTTAAACCAACTGTTGATCATGTAAGGCAAACATTTACTTTTACGATTAGAGCAACTGATAATAATAGTGCTGTTTCAAATGTTTTAGCCATTGGAATAAAAGTTGTTCCTACAAAAGAAGCGCTTGATTTAATTCAAGCAGGTGAGATATTACAAGAGATTGAAGCTGCAAAAAATGCTCTTGCTAATCAAGGTATTACGGAAGAGAAACTTGATGTAGATACTACTGAAGATGAACAAACTACAGAAGATGAACAAACTACAGAAGAAATTAAACCTGATTCTGATGCAGAAGATAGTGAACCGGTAGACGATATATCTGATGAAGAAGATGATGAGATAGATATTGATGAAGAGAGCCAGGATACTGTAGAAGAAGTAGAAGCTGAGTTTCCTGGTATACAAAAAGCTAAAAAACCAGGTGGTAAAAAAGGTAAAAAAGGCAAAAGTAAAGATAATGAAGATCTAACACCAGATTTTCTTGATGTTAATAATATAGCTTTTGCTGGATCTCCTTTAACATTCACTATTCCATTTTCTGTATTTCCTGATTTTTCAGCTGCAGCTATTGTGTCTGCATCTTCTGTTGCTAAAATTATTGATGCTAATGGAAAGACATTTGAAGTGCCTATTGTATCCTTGCTTCCTAATTCAAACTTGACTAGATTAATCATTCGTACTGCACTCTTGCCTGATAGTCTTGCAGATGGAGATGCAACACTTACAATTGAAATTAATGGTGTAGATAGAGCAAAAATTAATTTGAGTGTTATTAATAGTTTAAGTACAGATGAAGCTACCGCTAATAAAAAACCATTGATAAATGATATTAAGGTTGTTCACAAAGACGGTACGCTACAACTTAGGATCAGCGGTAATAATTTTATTGATGGTGCGACAGTTATTTCAATATTACCAACACTAGGACTAGATTTAAAGAAACTAAATTTAAATGTTAAAAAGGATTTGATTGTTGCTACATGGGATGTGGACAGTAATAACTTACAAAAACTTTATATCATAGGAATTACAACTCCTTTTGGGCAAGCATTTGAGACTATTGTAATTCCACTGAATTAAATTAATCGACAAATTAATACTACTTCGTTTGCCTTACCTTTTAAATTTGGTATAGCTTTGAAGGTACCTTTTACAGGTATAGTTGATCCATTCTTATGAATTAAATTCAACTCGTTTTTAATAAGAGAGAAAGAGGTTAAGGCTTCTGTAATCAACTTCTTTGCATTGTCTTTATTATCGATATCATCATAAATACTTTGATTGCTAAAAGATGATTCTTCTCCTATCATTTTAATAAATGAGGGACTTTTATATTTGTAGTTTCCATCTGTATCAATAATTACAATTAAATCACTAACATTTTCAGTTATTGCTCTTAGAGTTTCTCTTCTTTTAAAATATCCGTTAAAACTTTTTTGCCTTTCGATAGCATACTTGATGGTTCTCACTAATGTGTTTTCATCTATGTCCTGCTTATTTAGATAATCTTGGGCACCTTCTCTGACCGCATTCATGGCTAAGTTTTCATCTTTGATGCCTGTTAATATGACTACCGGAGTTCCATTTTTTGTTGCTTGAATTGATTGAAAAGTTTCTAGCCCAGTGCTGTCTGGTAAGGTTAAATCACATAATATAACGTCAAAATTTTCTTTTGCTATTGTTTGCAAGCTTTCACGAAGTGATTTTTCATGAGTTATATTAAAGAATGTATCCATACTGCTAGATAATTCTTCTTGAATTAACTTGGCATCTTTTTCATTGTCTTCTATTAAAAGAACTTGTATGGTATCTTCTGCCATAGAATTTTGCCTTAAGCAATCACTATTTTAGATATACCCAGAAAGTATCTTTCAATCTTTAGTGGCTATAGGGCTATCTTTTCAGGCTTGTACCTATTGCAATATTTATAGGATTTTTAGGATGTTCTTTCCAGATTAATTTTTGTTTGTTAGTGGTTACATTTATCATTGAAATACAGCTTTCAACTGGACAAACTAAACTACATAGATTACACCCTACGCAGTGATCTTCTTTGATTTTAGGAACCCTTGAATTCTTTAAGAGGGCTATTGCTTGATGTGCACCATCTTCACATGCTATATAGCAAAGCTGGCACCCAATACACTTTTCTTCATCTATGCTTGCAATAATTTTGTAATTTAAATCCAGATCTTCCCACTTTCTAAGTTTTTTAGCTGTAATTCCGGATAGTTCTAAAACACTCTTCATTTTTTGTGAATCTAGATAGTTGCTTAAACCTTCAGTCATGTCTTGTACAATTTTAAAACCATAATGCATAACAGCAGTACAAACTTGTACAGTGCTGGCACCCATTAAAATATGTTCAGCAGCATCTCGCCAGGTCTCTATTCCACCGATACCGCTTATTGGTAAGTGAAAATCAGGATGATTGGTAAGTTCTGCAATCATATTTAGTGCAATAGGCTTGACTGCAGGTCCACAATAACCGCCGTGACTTGATAATCCGGCTACTTTAGGGTTTGGTTCCATTGTATCCAAATCGATTCCTGTTACAGAGTTAATAGTATTAATAAGTGACACTGCATTTGCGCCACCACGCTGAGCTGCAAGTCCTGCTTTTGTAATATCTGTTATATTTGGAGTAAGCTTTACTATTACAGGTTTTTTAGCAACTTCCATAACCCATGAAGTGATTTTTTCGCAAACATCGGGATTTTGCCCTACAGCAGATCCCATGCCACGTTCACACATGCCATGTGGGCAGCCATAATTCAATTCAAATCCGTCTACTCCAATATCTTCGCATTTTTTAATGCAGTCGTGCCATTCTTCTTTTTTCTCAAACATCATTGATGCAATCAGTGCATGATTTGGAAATTTTTCTTTAACTTCTTTCATGTCTTTTAAATTATCTTCTAGTGATCTATCTGTAATAAGTTCAATGTTATTAAATCCTGCAATTTTTTCATTTTTATATGACATTGCTCCATATCTGCTGGATACATTGACAATAGGTACTCCAAGAGTTTTCCAGACTGCTCCTCCCCAACCAGCTTTGAATGCATTTATTACTTGGTAAGCAGTATTTGCTGGCGGACCAGAGGCTAACCAGAAAGGATTTGGTGATTTTATTCCTGCGAAATTACACTCTAGGTTAGCCATTGTTGTTACCTTGCCTCCTGCATCAAATATTTGTCTATCGCTCTTGCTGCATCCCTACCATTTGCTACAGCATTTACAACCTCTTTTCCTCCGTTGATTGCATCACCACCTGCAAAATATTTTGGATTTGTTGTTTGGAAGGTTTTGTTAACAGTAATTTTTCCGTTATCTAGCTTTAAATCTTTAATTGATTTTAAAAAGTCTATTTGTTTTTCCTGACCAGCTGCAATAATAACCATATTGCATGGAATCGTAAACTCACTTCTTTTGATTTCTTCAATATTTGCTTTATTGCCGTTTTTAGAAGGCATGAGTTTGTTGTTTGTGCAAGTAATACTTTCTACCGAACCTTTGCCGTTTATTGTTTTGGGTGATATTAAATATTTAAATTGTACGCCATTTTGTTTTGCAAGTTCTATTTCAAAATAATATGCACCTTGCTCATGTTCAGTTCTTCTATAAATAATAGTTACTTTTGCACCAAGTTTTGCAGATTCTACTGCTGCATCAATAGCAGTATTCCCGCCCCCGATTACAACTACTTCTTTTCCGATTTTTATTTTTTGATTGTTTTTTCTTAAATTATAAATAAATTCTGTTGCACCTGTTACGCCTTTTAAGTTCTCACCTTCAATTTTCAGTGGTTTTGTATTGCCAAGTCCCACGCCAATAAATATTGCATCATAATCTTTTTCCAGCTTAGGTAAATCATCTTTTGTTATTTTGTTGTTTGTCTTTATTTTAAATCCTATTTTTGAGATGTATTCTATTTCTTCTTTAGCATCTTCATTTGAAAATTTATAAGGAGCAACTCCATAAGTATTTAATCCCCCAGCATTTTCACTTGCTTCAAACACCGTAACCTCATGACCTGATTCTGTTAATTTGTGTGCACATGAAAGTCCAGCAGGACCACCTCCAATTACTGCTATTTTTTTACCAGTTGATTTGCCTTTTTGAAAAAATCTTATATCGTTTTTAATTGCATGTTCAGTTGCATATGCTTGCAACCTTCCAATGTCTATTGGCTTTTCGTTTAAATTATTATAAACACATGCTCCTTCGCACAGAATTTCTGTTGGACATACGTTTCCACATGACTTTCCAAGAATGTTTTGACTAAATATAGTCTTAGCTGCACCAGTTGTATTTTGGGTCATGATTTGTCTGATGAAAAGTGGGATATCAATTGATGTTGGGCAGGCGGTAATACAAGGAGCATCATGGCAAAAAAGACACCTGGCTGCTTCTATGTGAGCCTCATTGTCTGTCAGCAACGGCTTAATTTTTGCAAAATTATTTTTTGTCTCTTTTATTTCTTTTATTGATGTCTTCATTGACTTGTCTCCGAAACTGTTTTAAATGCTTCCTCTAGCACAGACAAAATAAAATCTGCTTGTTTTTTATTCATTGAGAGTGCAGGAGCTATTCTAAGAACATTGCCTTGCAATCCTCCTTTGCCTAAGAGGAGTCCCTTATCTTTGCACATCTCCATGACTTCTACTGTTTCTTTAGGTGCGTATGCTTTTGATTTTTTGTCTTTAACCAGCTCAACTCCAATAAGTAATCCTCTACCTCTAACATCGCCAATGATTTCATACTTTTGCATCATTTCTTTTAACTTACTCCTTAAGTAGTCGCCCATTTCTTTTGCATTTGGGATCATCTTTTCTTCTTCTATTATTTCAATGGTTTTTAGTGCTTGCATTGACTGGTATGGATCACCTCCAAAGGTATTAAAATATAGTTTTCCTGCAAGCTTATCTGCTATTTCAGATTTCATAGCACAGGCACCAATTGGTGCGCCATTTCCAAGTCCTTTTGCCATTGTAATTAAATCTGCATCTATGTTTAATTCTTTTGTCAGGAAAAACTCTTTCCCGCAACGTCCGGCACCTGCTTGAACTTCATCGCTGATATATTTCCCGCCATAGTTGTGAACAATTTTAGTGACGACATCAAAGTACTCTTTTTCAGGTGTAATTACTCCGCCAATTCCCATAACAGGCTCTGCAATAAAAGCTGCAATTTTTCCATGTGTTGTGGTTTGGATTGTTGTTTCTACATCTTTTGCACATTCCAGGTTACAATCTTCTGCATTTTTGCCAAAAGGACACCTGTAGCAATATGGAGCATGTGCAGAAGTGACATTTGCCACAGGTTGAGATTTAAATCTCCAAGTGTGCAAGCCACAGTTTGCTTGTACTGCTGAAGTGCCACCATGATAACCATGTTTTAAATTAATTACCATCGTTTCTCCGGTGGCATTTCTTGCTGACATAAATGCAAGTTCATTTGCTTCAGAGCCTGAATTAGTAAAGGAGACTTTATCAATTCCTTTTGGTGTAAGTAAGGTTAATTTTTTTGCAAGTTTTGCAATATGCTCATTTAAAAATACAGTGGAAGTATGTTGAATCTCGTCATTATCTAGCATTTCTTTGATTTTTTCTTTGATTTTTGGATGATTATGTCCTGCAGAATTGCAAACTATACCCCCAATAGCATCAAAATATTCATTTCCGTTTTCATCATAGACATAATTGCCTTTAGCTTTTACCAGCTCTATTGGTTTTTTGTAGTAAAGAAATGCAGTTGGGGGAAGATGTTTCTTCCTTATATCAAGGATTTCTTCTTTTGAGAGCTTTTCAACTTTTTCTTTTTTTTCTTTTACGGGCATTTGACTACTCCTTTTAAAGTGCGACTAGTTCTTTGTATGTTTCTGGTCTTCTATCTCTATAGAATTGCCACAGATCTCTTACTTCCTTTATTTCATTTAAATTAATCTCACAAGTTAGAAGTTCATCTTTATCTCTTGAAGCTTCAGCAATGATCTGTCCTTTAGGGTTTACGATGTATGAAGTGCCATAAAACTCTCCTATATTCCAAGGTGCTTCTGTTCCAACTCTATTGATTGCAGCCA
>JACOTS010000146.1 GCA_016178265.1 Candidatus Melainabacteria bacterium | reverse complement strand
TGGGATGAATGTCAACTATAACTAGTGGGTTATTGCCTCTTATATGACTATATTTAATATAGTATTCTTTAAAAGTTCTAACTCTTTCCATAAGTGCATCGCGAGTATTTACTACAGTAACATTTGGAAGTTTATACAAATCATTGGGAATATCAAGTTTCTCTACTCCACCCAAACCAACAATGACTAACTTTGAGCCATTTTCAGTTACTATGTCATTTATCTTTTTATATACAAAATCAACAATAAGTTTTTTATTGTGTGTTGGCTTAGGTATTATTCCTAATAGTTTTTTTACATTGAATAAGAGCATATTTATATCATCATGTGTTATTAATGGAATAAAAGTGTTAAATACAAAAGAAATATATTCAATAAAACTAGGATTGGTGATTGAATATTCACCTAAAGAGACTTTGTGTTCTTTTGCTAAAAACACTGGCGGGTGAATTTTTAGTTCCCCCAACAAGCCATGGAGAATATTGAACTAATACATAATCTGGCTTATATTTTAGAATGAGCTCTTTTGCTTTCATAAGGATTTGAGTTAATCCATATGCAGAGACCCCTGCATTAATTGATTCACCATTTAATTGTTTTCCTACTAGATACGTATAAGTACTTGTTGCATGTACCTTTGCACCATAGGTGAAAGAACATCCCAGAGCAAGAATAAGAGGCCTCTTGTTTGTCGCTGAACTAGACTCAGTCTTTTTAATTGGTACCCTAAAGCCGTTTTTGTCATACTTAAGAGGAATTTTGCGGTCATAACTAAGATTAGGCTCTTTAGAATAAAGTTCATAGCCAACTGAATTAGGTACTGGTGCATAGCCATATTTAAGATCTGGCTTATGCACATTGCCTAGCCAGATACTATGTTTTTTAACATCGTAGTAAGCCTTGATTGATCTGTACAAGTTAATTGTCATAGTAAAAACAATTAAGAAGATTAGTAAGGTTATAAAGCTGAACGCAACTTTCTTTTTTGTTGTGAGATTGGATATTTCTTTATGCATGATGAATCATATTATTGTAAATAGTATATTAGACAATTTAGAATAGTGTGTTAACTAAATTAGAGTACAGTACTTAACTCGATCATCATTCTTCGTCGAAGGCGAAGAATCTTCTTGACATTAATAAGTTCCTAGTTGTTTATTGTTTATCCTCTTAGAAAGGGTATTCTACCTCGAAAAATTAACAGGTGATGATGCTTTTGTAATTAGCATACCAACACAAGATGAAAGATTAATGGTTGAGAGCTTTTATGACTCAGGTAAGACACAAGGTGACCATCACTTATTTTCTTTTATTTGCTTCTTGGCTCTTTTCTCAATTCTCTTAATGCTTTCAGCGGTAGGCAAGTTTTCAGGCATTTCTCCACCAAGCTCTTGAATTGTTTTTCTGACTTTTTGTCCTACTTCAAAATGAGTTTGGTTTGCTTTCTCCTTACCTTTTATATTTTCACGTCTTAGCTTATCTTCAGTTTGAGTTGCTCTAAATAAGTTTGCTGCAAGTTCTGTACTGCCCATATGATCCAGTATTTGTTCGTTTTTCTTAAGTCTTTTTTTCTTGTGAATATCCTTTGAATTTAATCCCCCATATAGTCCTTTGTAGCCATGATCCTGAAATATTGCATAGTCAATCGTTTCAATAATTCCTGCTTCTTTTGCAGTAAATGCAAGAAGCTTATTATGCCTTTTCATTTCACTTCTTAAAAACAATCTTTTTTCTTCCTCTGTTTTAAGTTCTTGGTATTTTTTAGTCTCAATTAGTTCTTGCTTTCTTGTTTGTACCGCAAAGTATGTTTGCCCAAGCGCTACAATTTCTTTTTCTGGATCAGCATTTTGAACAATTAAATAACAAGCATATCTAGACAAAGCCTGTGAATCAATTTCTCTTTTAGCACCGGAGCCCAATTGAACCATTTCGTCGATATCAACGAAATGGTCTGAAGTTTTATGTCCACTGTTCTTGCAAGCCTCTTTTGCTTTTGCGATAACAGATAGAAAATTTCTATAATCAGTATATCCAAGTACTTTTGCTAATTCACGAGATGACCAATATTCTTGTCCATATTCATTGATTTGCTTTATACTTTCAAAGGTAAGTTTGTTTGGTTTATCTAATTTATTTCTGTCGTTCATGATGTAATGCCTGCAATAAATTGTATCATCACAATAATTTTAGGCAGCTTTCAACTTTAGGTTAAAGCTTACAAGGTGGGAAACATCGTTAACTAGGTCTCCAATGATTTTTCTCATGCAGTGCAAGAAATTTCTTCAAAATAACATGTAAGTTTTCGGTGAATTGATATCTTAGATTTGAGTTTTACTAAAATGTGCTTCATCCAAGTAAAGATTATCTAATTCATTTTCTGCTTTAAGAATTTCAATATAATCTATATGATTAAGTTCTTTAAGCTTTGTGTTCTTCAAAGCATATTGAAATAAGTTTAAAGAGGGAGATTTTTCTGTGAAATCATCTTTAGCAGGACTTAAAACAATAAGAAGATCAGACCATTGCTTTGAGCAAGATTATTAATTTTTTGTAGCCTTAGTGCTTCATTTCTTCTTTAAGCACATCATCAGCTATATTAAAGTTAGAAAATACGTTTTGTACATCATCATGTTCTTCGATTGCTTCCATTAGACTAATAAGACTTTTGGCTATATTTGTATCTGTTACTTGTACGTGTTCTTTTGGTCTAAAGGTCAATTGTATTTCTTCTACTTTTATGTTTTGAGAAGATATATTTTTTTGTACTTTTTCTAATTCATCTGGTGAGGTAATTACTATTGGATTTTCACCTTCTGAAAGATCAATATCAGATGCACCAGCATTAATTGCAAGCTCATATAATTTTTCTTGTGATTTTGATAAATTAGCTGGTAGCTTAATTTCCCCGCACTTGGAAAACATCCAGCTTACTGCACCCGATTCTGCAAGCTTCCCGCCACATTTTGTAAAATAACTTCTTAAATCTTGAACAGTGCGGTTTTTGTTGTCGGTTGTACAAAGTACCATAATACCTATACCTCCAGGACCGTAACCTTCGTAGATAATTTCTTCAATATTACCTTCGCCCAATGCTTGTCCTGAACCTTTTTCAATAGCTCTTTGAATATTGTTTGCTGGAACTAAATTTGCTTTTGCTTTTTCAATAGCAAATCTTAGCCTAAAATTATGATCAGGATCTGGGCCGCCTAGTCTAGCGGCTACCATTATTTCCTTGGCTATTTTCGCGAAAACAGCACCTCTTTTGGCATCAGTAACAGCCTTTTTACGTTTTATTTGAGCCCATTTGGAATGTCCAGACATCTCTTGTATATTGTATTCCGTATGTTGTATATAGTCTACCGCTTGTATGCAGTACACGGTATACTAATGATTTAGGTTGTCAGTATATAGGGAAATCGCCAATGAAAATAGACATAGTTAAGTACAGATGGTTTTGGTTTGGGCTTTCCATGGCATTGACTATTCCAGGACTTATTGCAATTATTTTTTGCTTAATTCAATATGGATCACCTTTAAAGCTTGGATTAGATTTTACTGGCGGGACTAAGCTAGAGTACAAATTTGCCCAAGTAATTAATCTAGGGGAAGTAAGAGAACTTTTAAATGCAAATGATTTGTCTGGAAGTAATATTCAGGTTTCAAAGCCGGCAAAAGATGGCTCTCAGGTACTTATAATTCGTTCTAAAGCACTTAAAGAAAGAGAAACTGATTCAGAAAATCAAAGTCAAAGAGAAAAAGTCGATAGTGCACTACAGGAAAAATTTGGAGCCTTTGAAGTTTTAGCAGTTGATACTGTTAGTCCTATAATTGGTCCTGAGCTTTTAAATTCAGGACTCCTTGCACTTGCATTTACTCTTATAGGAATAGTCCTTTATATTAGTTATAGATTTAAAAGAGATTTTGCTGTTTGCGCTATTATTGCAATGATTCATGATGTAATAGTTCTGGTTGGATTATTTGCAATATTTAGTTTGGTCTGGGGACTAGAGATTGATAGTTTGTTTTTAACAGCAGTTCTTACCGTAATAGGGTTTTCTATTCATGATACTATTGTGGTTTTTGATAGAATCAGGGAAAATTCAAAGTATCTTGGTAAAAATAAAACATTTGGTGATATTGCAAATGACAGTATAAGTCAAACATTAGTAAGAAGTATAAACACCTCTGTTACTACTTTAATAACTTTAGGCACGTTGTATTTGTTCGGTGGGGGGTCCACGCAAAACTTTGTTGGTGCTATGTTTTTAGGAATTGCATCTGGTACATATTCTAGTATTTTTGTTGCAAGCGCACTTCTTGTTTGGTGGAGAGAATTAGCAAAAAGAAGAAGAGGAAAAGCAGCATAGCATCTAATGAGATCATGATTAATGCTGAGCTAATTATCGGGGCATCTATAGCATTTACAATACTTACAATATTGTTTACGTTATACCTGACCGTATTTAGAAAAATAATGCCTGACCATAAAGAAGATGATGGAAAACCATATTTCCCCTTTGACGACTAAAAAATTGAAGAAGAAAAAACAATCCTCAGCACTCGAATGGGTTTACCCTCCCAATAACTGGAAAACAAATTTCAACAGAACTTTCATTTATGGCTTTTCAAATCCACAAGCTAAATTATTTGTAGCTTCGGATGAATATTTGATTCCTGAAAAAGTCAAAATCTTCCCCAATGGAAATTTTGCACAGGTAATCAAACTTCCTAACGTACAAAATGCAATAAAACTTATTCAAATATTAAACGGCAAGAAGAAAACAATTTCAAGAAATATATCAATTGAATTAAACAAGCAAAGAAAAAAACAAACAAAGCTAAGCAGTAGCAATAAATTCACAATTCAAAATCCAAAATCTAAAATGGACTCAATCCTAACTCCTAAATCCTCACCCCTTTGTATTGTTATTGATCCCGGACATGGTGGCAAAGAGCATGGCACGCATAGCCCTAAAGGAATTTCTGAGAGCAAATATAATCTTCAAATCGCAAAATTATTATATAAAAAACTTAAAAGCCACAGATCTAAGCTTAAAATCAAAGTTTTTCTGACAAGAACGAAAGATAGGTTTGTTTCTTTAAAACAGAGGGTAAATTTTGCAAAGAGAAAAAAAAGTAATTTACTAATATCGATACATCATAATGCATTGCCCGATAACTTAGATCCTCTAAGACATCGTGGCATAGGGGTATATTATACTTACGATAACGTTAAGCCACTAGCAAATACTTTTTTAAATTCAATATGCAAGAAATCTGGACTTCGCCATTATGGTTTATTTAAAAGAGATTTTGCTCTTACAAGACCAACATTTTGCGCGGCTATCTTAGTTGAATGTGGGTTTTTAATTCACCCTCTTGAAGCTGAATATATAATTTCTAAAAAAACTCAAGCAAAGATTGTACACGGAATAGTCAATGCTATTTACCTCGTTATCGATGAAAGCCATTTAAGAGAAAAGTGAACCAAAGATTCTGGATCTAAATTATCTCCATTAGACTTTGCATGTGTAATAGCTTTGCTAATTTCTTGGTTAGAATAGCCAAGTGCTTGAAGTACTGACCTTGCTTCGTTAATTGTACTTCCTGCCTCTTGTCTCTCAATATGTACTATGGGTAAATATTGCCAATTTTTAATTTTTTCTTTTAACTCTAGAATGATTCTGTTGGCTGTGCGATTTCCTATTCCTTGAGCTTTTGAAAGTTGTGTTGAATCTTCATTTAAAATCGAGTTAGAAATTTCACTTACCGTCAGTGAGCTTAAAATGTTCATTGATGTTTTTGGACCTATACCTGATACACTATGGAGTAGATTAAACAATTCTCTTTCAAGTAGTGTTGGAAACCCATACAGAGCCATTGAATCTTCTTTATGAATCAATGTTGTATAGACTGTTACTAAATCCCCTTTTTTACCAAATAGGCTTAAAGCAACTTCAGTGGTATATATTTCATAACCAATTCCATTTACATCTAAAATGAGTTTCTCAATTCCCTCGCCCGAGTTTATCTTTTCTGTAATTATTCCTTTTAGAAATTGAAACATTTTTGTTGGTATAATATCTTTATATTTAGAAGTTTATCAGGACAGGCCAGATTATTTAATAGATATAACAAAGAGAGAGGAATAAACGATGTCAAATGTAGGTGAAGTAACAGACGCAAATTTTGAGCAAGAAGTTCTCAAGGCGCAAATACCGGTTTTAGTTGATTTTTGGGCACCTTGGTGTGGCCCATGTAGAGCTGTTGCTCCTGTAATAGATGAAATTGCAGATGATTACAACGGAAAGTTAAAAGTATTGAAGTTAAATACGGATGAAAATCCTAAAACAGCTCAATCTTATAGAATAAGTGGAATTCCTAGCCTTATGATATTTAAGAATGGGCAACCAGTAGAGCAAGTTGTTGGAGCAGTCCCAAAACCTACAATTTCTGCAGCTGTTGAAAAACACTTAAAGTAAGACATTAACACAGTGGATATGGTTTATGAACACAAAAACAGTTCTTTAAACAATTAATTTATATGTCATCTAACAAAACATCTCAAAATACTTTACCAGAAGCAAAAGAAAAACAAAAACGAAAAATTTTTCTCAGGTTAGTTGTTAGCATTATTGCTTTTATACTTTTAATAAAATATGGAAATGTTGATTTAAAAGCTGCTTTTAATCATTTGCTTACGGTAAATCCTCTGTTTTATACCATAGCTTACTTTTTTTATTTAGTTACATTGTTTTCAACCGGCTTTAGGTTTTATATAGCTTCTAGTGCTTTAGGGTTTCATAAAAATTATTTGCAATGTGTTCAGTTAAATTTTGTTGGAACACTTTTTAATAATTTCCTCCCCACAACATTTGGAGGAGATGCGCTTAGAGGATACTATCTACGTAGGGGAACTCATCATTCTATTACAAAAGCTGTAGCGTGTCTTGTATGTGAGAGATATGCTGGAATGGTAGTTTTGTTCTGGCTTGCCACAATTGCCTTTTTACTCCAGGACATTGGTTTCATAAGTAAAGAGGCTTGGAGCGTAAGACGTGCATTCGTTTGGTTTTCTTATCTTGGAACGTTTGCATCTTTTTTTATTGTTCCTTTTTTACCTAATATAAACAGAAAATTATTTGGAAAAAGTAATTTGATACATAAGAAGTTTATCGAACCAGTTATTGTTTACTGGAATGATATGGGATTGGTTATTAAAATATTTTTTCTTTCTGTTATATTGCAAATATCTGTTCTTTTGTGTCATATTTTTATAGGACTATCTCTTAATATTGATATTCCTTTAAGTTATTATTTAGTGTTTTATCCTTTAGTTACAATAGCTGGTTTTTTAATTCCTAGCTTAAATGGACTTGGTATAAGGGAAGGCGCGTATATTTATTTTTTAAGCTTGGTTGGGATAAACGGTGATGCCGGTTTAGCTTTTGGGCTTGGGTGGTTAGTTATCTTATTTATTACTAGTATTCTTGGTGGTTTTGTCTATATGTTTGGAGATTTTAGAAGAAATATTCCACTGGAAGAGTTAAGTAAATTTCAAACTTAAATTTGTACTCAAAATTTTGTGTCTTGCTATTACAAATTCTTTGTATTTGTGGTAAAAGTTATTTAATTGATTAGGAATTAAGTATGAAATTACAGCCAATAGCAGGTGTAACTGCAAAAGGTACAACATTTTTAAATCGTAGAGCTTTTTTAAATAGCTCTACACTTGGATTTGCTGCCTGTGCTGTTAGTTCTCTTCTTCCAAGTCATCTTATTGCTGACGACTTTTCTGTTGAGAATGAGTTTGAAACACAATTTCAAAAGCTATTACAGATTCCAGTGGAGAATAGAAATTTTATATCATCTGTAAGTGATTTTCTGGATCTGGCAGAGAAAAGATATGCAGCGTTTCTTGATTGGTATGGAAATAAGGTAAAAATTACTACAAAGGAAAGAGATAATAGAAAAAAAGAGTTAACAATACTTGAAGCAATTGGAAAGAAGACAATTGATAGCTATAGAGGCTATGATATTTTAAATGGAAAAGATGTTGACAGTGATTTTTTAAATCATTATGCAGACATTGTAAAATATGAGGGTTCCCCGCAAGCAATATTAAATGCTTTTGGTGCTATGAGAACCTTGATTTTTAAAAGCGATGAAGAAGGATTTTACTTAGCTGAAGATCACACAGACGCTTTTTTAAAAATCTTAGAAAATGCAATAGAAGCAATGAATAAGTTACCTGCCACTAATTATGAACTTCAAGCTACTTTGTTTGAGGTTTTGGTTGATACCAGATATGTTAGCGATCCCAAGTGGCAAGGCTATATACAAGAGAAATTTGTAGATTATTTAACAAATCATTATTTAGGTTCACCTAAAAATCAAAATGATTCAGAGGGAGTGCTCTCCTTTGTTAATTCTGTTACTCAAAGACAATTTGATGTTCAAGAGCCTAAGATAGCATTTCCAAGAGTGTTTCTTTATCATATTTTAAATAAAAATCCAAAGTATTTTGAGTCAGGAATAGAAGCTTGGATAAAAAGTGCTAAATCAAAATTAGAAACTAGCTCAAGCTTAGAAGAATTGTTTGACATGTTGCACGATGGGGTCAAAATACTAACATTTTTTAATGCTGACACATTAAGCCGAGTAAAAGATAATTCTTACTTTGGCAATGTTTTTTATAGGCATTTTGCGCCAGAGCTAAAAATACCCACATCAGTTACTCAAAATTGGGCTGAAGAAAATATTGCTAAACCGCTTGATGAGGTTTTTTTGCTTTGCACTCAAGATGCAAGATTTTTGACAATGACAACAGAAGAAAAAAAAGTCAGCAGTACAGGAAATATTGAAAGATTTATTGAAGACTCTAAGTGGAATTCAATGAACCAATATGTAAGTAATTTGTCTTATTGTAGAGATGATGAGTTTTGTACACAAGTTGCAGCGCATGCAAAATCTAGATTAAGTGATAAAGATTCATTCATAAGGGAAAAAGCCTATGAAACTTTTGGTATTGCTGCATCTGCCATAAGTGATAAGGACCCTTTACAAGAGCACTTTTTATTTTTAAAGCAAGCGTTAATTGAGGCAAAGACTTGCCAAGATGTAAGGGGTATTGCTTATGCTTGTGCAAGGGGGCTTGAAGGATCACCTCAAGGAATGAGCTTGAATGATTTTACCGGTTGGTTAAATAGAATATTTACACGTGAAAATAAATTTACTGACCTAATTGAAGATAGATTAACACCAGCTCAAAAAATGATTGTGGATATGTTGCAAATTGCATCCGGTAATTCTACGTGTGCAATGAAACTTATGCCTGATAGGCGTTTTCCTGGACCAACCTTCAGACGTACCTATAAGCTGCCAGATGGAACATTAAAAACTATTGAGGTGACTCCTCGCATAAATTACGATGATGATAAAGAAATAAGAAAAACAGCAAAACTGGTAAAAGAAGAAGCATTTTATTCAGATGAAAATAAACAAGATGGCATTGCACTGCATCAGCTTTTCCATAATGCATTTATTTTCCTTGCTTATGTTGCAGGGCAACTTGAAACAGAACATAAGATGGATGATGCATTTAGATTTAAGGGTCAGATAATAGATTATCTGGAAAGATCAATACTGTTTAATTTGGTTGAATATGATGGATTCGGATACTCAACGAATTGGGGAGAAAAAATAGGTGCTATGTTTGAGCTGTATGAGAGCTTGCATATAAATGGGGAAGATTCCAATAAATATATTGATTTTAAAGATAAGGCTTTTAGTGGAATGTTTTTTGAGAAAAATGATGAATCAAAAGAAGTTTTTGGAGAAAGAATACCACTTTTTAAGATGATAAATGATGGGATTGAAGAATATGCTGTAGGAGAAGCTGCTATAAAAACTGGTAATGATATAAGAGGTTTGTTTATACATTCAGGGGAATATAAAGATAAAGTAGCACGAACTAAAACAACCCAAACATATCAAGATTTAATTAAAGAGAGCCGGAGATCAGTTGAAATTTTAAAAGCAAAAATAGCTTTAGGTGCCTTAAATACAGCACGAAACAGAGGTATGCAGCCCATTAGGGTTCTTTTATATAAAATGGGTAATAATACTCATTTTGATAATTTAATGCTGGCTGATCCTGTTGGTTATACAAAGTCAATTTACAGAGTTGATATTACAAAGCAAGCTGTTTAAAATCTTCTTTTAACTCTTTTTGTTTAATTATTTTTTCAATTTTTCCATTCCCTAAATAAATGACCTTATCTACTTTTTCTATTGTAGATTGCCTGTGAGCAATAATAATTACGGTTCTATTCTTTACTAACTCATTTATGGCTTCTTTCACATATTCTTCAGACTCGCTGTCTAGATGGCTTGTAGGTTCATCAAGAATTAAAATAGGAGCGTTCTTTAAAAATGCTCTGGCTAGTGCAATTCTTTGTCTTTGACCACCTGAAAGATTTAAACCATTTTCTCCTACTGGAGTTTCAAAACCTTCCTGAAATTTGTCTACAAATTCAATTACATGAGCTTTTTTTGCGGCACTATAGATTTCTTCATCTGTTGCATCAGGCTTTCCAAATAAAATATTATCTTTTATTGTTGTATTGTATAAGATTCCTTCTTGAGTTACAAGAGCAATTTGTGATCTAAGTGATTCTACATTTATTGTTTTAATATCAATATTATCTATTTCTACTTTTCCACTTTGAGGATCATAAAATCTTGGAATTAAACTTACAAGAGTGGATTTTCCTACTCCTGAGGGGCCTACAAGAGCAACTTTTTCGCCAGTGTTAATTTTAAGATTAATATTTTCTAAAACATCATCATTTTCTCTATAATTAAAGGAAACATTTTTAAATTCAATTTCTCCTTTAATATTTTTTAAGTGTGCTTTACTTTCCTTTGATTCAATCTGTGGGGTAAGTTCTAAAAGCTCAAATATTCTGTCGCTTGCGCCAAATGCTTGTTGTAGAAGTGACCAAACTTTACTTAATTTTTTCATTGGCTCGTATATAAGTACGGTGGTAAGAAAATATGAGGAAAAGTCTCCAAGAGTAATTTCATTAATAGCTACACTCTTCATTCCATATCCAAAGATGATGGCTATTCCACATGCGCCTATTATGCCTGTTATAGGAGAAATAAGAGCCTCTATTAGGATGGTTTTTTTAAGGGTATTAAAGAGTTTTGAGTTAAGAGCTTTAAATTTAGAATTTCTGTTTTGTTCTAAATTATATGCTTGTGTAACTTTTAAGCTTTGAAGACTTTCTTGAACAAACCCGCCAATGTCTCCTATATTTTCCTGTCCTCTTTTGCCGAGGCTTCTTATTTGTTTTGTAAGTTTGGCTATAGGAAATGCAATTATTGGAATTACTACAGCAGTCACCAATGTTAATTTCCAATTTATACAAACTAACCACATAGCAAGAAATATTGCTTTTGCAGAATCATTAAATAATGTAGTAAATGCATCGGCAACCCAGGTTTGAATTGCAAATAAATCATTAGTTACTCTTGAAACATACGTACCGCTTGTTTCCTGAGTTACTTGAGTCAGTGCTAATTTTTGTAAGTGATCATGTAGTTTATTTCTTATATCACGTACAGTTGCAATACCAACATATTTAATAAAAAACTGATGTAAAAACCTAAATATACCGGTTAAAGTATAGGCAATTATAATCAAAACTGGTACCAGTGCAAGTAATTCATCCACATGAATACTCGTACTTGGTGATCCTAAAAGAGCTTTTAATTGTTGCGGGAATAAGAATAACCTTCCATGTTTATCTTCCATGCTAAGACCATCAACGGCAATTTTTACAAGCCATGGAGGAAGAAGGGCTATAAATCCAGCAATTATCATTGAAATGAATGCAATGCTAAATGCTACCCAGTATTTTTTTCCAAATGAGATTAATTTTGAAGGTGTATTCTGCATTAGATTAATAGATTATAACTCTAAGAGGCATGAAACATGAGGCAGAAGGCAAGAAAAATTACTCCTGTCTCATGTTTCAATGTGTTTATAAATACTTATCTTAAATAACATAGTTGCTACCTAGTGAGTGTAATATTTCAATGCAAACTATTCAAGAAGTAAGATTTTATCCGATTTATTCGGTAAAATCTGGATAACAAGGATATAAAATATCTAAAAAAGTACCTTGTAAAACCGGCGAAGCTTATTCGTAAGCGAGCCGGTGGTAAATAAAAATAAGATGAATATTGATGACTGAAGTAAACGAAGAAAAAAAATCTGTACCAAAATCAGCTAAAGCACAAAAAACAAGACTAAGAATTATGGCAGCAGCCCGGTTAATATTTGCTGAAAAGGGTTTTGCTAAGGCTACTGCAGAAGAAATTTCTAATCGTGCTGGTGTTGGGTATGGAACGTTTTATTTGTATTTTGCTGATAAAAGAGAAGCATTGCATACTATTCTTGCAGAGGTAGATGATAAGTTATATCAGCTTGGAGAGAATGAGCTTCAAAAACATAGAAGAGGATTAGGAGCACTATCAACTATCAAAGTAACTATAAGTAGTTTCTTCGATAATTTCAGAGATAATGCTGACATTTTAAAAATTTGTCATGAGCTTGCAGTGGCAGATCCAGATTTTAAAGATAAGCATGATAAGGTGAGAGCAAGACTAATAAATAGAATAAAAGAACATCTCTTAAAAGGTGAGCAAGTAGGAAATACGAAAAGCAACTTGGATCATGAAATAACTTCTATTGCACTTGCTGGTCTTGTTGAAACCATTGCAATAGAATGGTTTTTTAATAATAGAAACTGGGATAGGCAAAAAGTAATTAACACAGTGGCTAAACTTTACTACAATGCTGTCATAAAGTAAGATTGGTTAAAAAAAACGGTATTGCATAGGCGGGACTTTTAGCATAATGTATGCCAGTGTTTCCCTTGATATTATATGGGGTACACTCTATGGGGAGAAAGAGTAAGTTGGATTGAAGCCATTTGCATAGGTAGTGTAAGGGTAGCCTTCTGATTGTCTTCTAATCTCACCTATAATATCCTTTATGCCAGAGTAGTTTGATGTCATGTAGTTTGGATTGGAATTATGAGGGTCATTTTGTCTTAGATTTTGAAGTCTTGTAAACATGTCTTTTTCAATTGGATTCCATTCTCTTCCATTCTGATACTGAGAATGATACTGCTCATCTTCTTTTCTCAAATCCTCATAGGAGGAGTACATTCTATTGTTAAACTGAAAAGGACCTCTGTGCATACTAAGAGATGCCCTCCTTCCTATAGCATAGTCTTTCATGGAGTTGTCTAAAGCTCCTCTATAATCTGCATATCCTCCAATTCCTGTTCTATCTCCTGTTCCACCTACTTGCATGCCACGCAAAACCATAAGTGCATCTACATCTCTAGGACTAATCTTCCCATCATTATTTATATCAGAAGCTAAAAATTGTCCTTGGCTTAATCTCTGCTGGTTTACAAATGAACCTCTACCAGCAACTTTCATTAAGAGGCTAATATCATTACTACCATCCCCAAACATACCACCTAAACCATTTAATTCTCCCAATCCTTCCGGTACATGTCCATTCCATCTGTGTAAAGGATTGAAGTAATGTTCTAATTGATCAATCTGCCGTTCATAAGAACCATACATTCCTCCTCTTCCCCAACCATGATGATAGGGCGATCTTTCTGTAAACTTTGCTTCAAGGATAGAGTTGGGATCGGAAGATCCTAATCCATAATAAGGATTTACATTTGGATTATAGTTCTTTAAAGCATATTGTTGTGATAAATATAATTGGTAACCTGTTTGAGTGTTATTCATTTGCTGGATTAAACTAAAATAAGGTATAAAAATAGTTAAAGGAGTTAAATAATAAGATTAGATAAAGTTAATTTATATATTACTGCCTAGTGAGTTAACCAAAAAATGACAAAAAGTATGCTTTTCAGAAAAGATTAAAAATATTTTAACTTCAGGGGAGTAACCTTAAAAGGATTTAGCAAATCAAAAACTTTTGCTCCAACTTAACAAAATTAAATTTTTCTCTACTAATATCAATTATTGATACTGCCAAGAAGCACAGTCTCAAAATGTTTGATGCTTGTCAAAAACTCTTTTCAGGCAGCCTTACGTTTGCTCATGCTAGGCAGTAACAAAAAACTAACGCTAAAACTACATAGCAAGCGTATTGTAACCACAATCTACGTAAATAAGCTCACCTGTAATTGCACGTGAGTAATCACTAAATAAAAACACACATGTATCAGCAACTTCATCTGCTGAAACATTTTTTCTAAGCGGGGCAATATTTCTAAAGTGCTCTAGCATCTTTGAAAAATCATCAATGCCGCTTGCTGAAAGAGTTTTTATTGGACCAGGAGATACTACATTCACTCTTATATTCTTTGGTCCTAAGTCATAAGCTAAATATCTGGCAGAACTTTCAAGGGCTGCTTTAGCAACGCCCATTACATTGTAATTTTTTACGACTCTTTCACTTCCTAAATAGCTTAGAGCAACAATGCTTCCGCCTTTCTCTTCCATACAAGGTTTCAGTGCCTTTGAAAGTGCAATTAATGAATAACTGCTTACATCCTGAGCCAGATGATATCCATCTCTGGATGTGTTCACAAATTCACCGCCAAGTTCTTCACGTTTTGCAAATGCTACAGCATGTAAAAAAAAGTCAATTTGCCCGAACTCTTTTTTAATAGTTTCTCCAGCAGATTTGAGCTCTTCATCTTTTGTTACATCAAGATTTACTGAAAAAGGATCTTTTAAGTCAGCCTCCTTAAATAGCTTTTCTAAGTTTCTGTAAACTCTTTCGCCTTGGTAGGTAAAACCAATTTCGGCACCTTCTCTAATGCATGCCTGAGCAACTGCCCATGCAATGCTCCATTTATTTGCAACTCCTACAATAATTCCTTTTTTACCTTTAAGTAGCATATTTGACACTGATTGTGTTTTTTCTAATGTTTTAGCTTCTGACATAGTACACCTCAAAATATTTTTAAGCAATCAATATAATAACAAATTTAGACCAGGGACCAAATTGAGTTTAACGTAAGTACATACATGAACCAGCTACTTATCCTCAGTCCCTTGTCATTGGTCCACAGTCCTTTTTAGATGCATGCTAAATTAATACAAAGAAAGTTTTAATTATAGATGTCACTAAAAGCCCATAACTTAAGAAAATCATATAGCAGCAAAGCTGTTGTTAATGATGTTTCATTTGAAGTCAATCCAGGAGAAGTTGTTGGCTTATTAGGTCCAAATGGTGCGGGTAAAACCACTTCATTTGATATGGTAGTTGGTCTTGTTAGACCAGACCACGGTGCAATTACCTTATCAGGAAAAGATATAACAAATTTTCCCATTCATGAAAGATCAAGAATAGGACTTGGATATTTAACACAGGAACCTTCTGTATTCAGAAGACTATCTGTTGAAGATAATCTTAGGCTTATTTTTGAAATACTTGAGACGCTGGACAAAAACGTTATGGAAGAAAAATTAGAAATCTTATTAGAAGAGTTTAATTTAAAAGACCTAAGGGATCGTATTGCTATTAGTTTAAGTGGAGGAGAACGAAGAAGAGTTGAAATTGCACGTGTTATTGCAACTGATCCTGCATTTATACTTTTAGATGAACCTTTTACCGGCATAGATCCTATTGCAATTCAGGATATTCAAGTGCTTATATCTGATTTAAAGAAAAAAAGAAATATAGGAGTTTTACTTACAGATCATAATCCAAAAGCAACGCTTGCTATTACTGATAGAGCTTATATTATTCAGGATGGGAAAATATTGCTTTCAGGAGAAGCAGAAAAAATAGCAAAAGACCCCATAGCCTTGAAATATTATTTAGGGGAAGATTTTATACTATGAAAAAAATAGGGATACTTGATAGGTATATAATTAGTGAGTTTTGGATGCCATTTATAGCTGGTTCAGGGATTATTACTGGGGTGTGGCTTAGTGCAGATGAGCTTAGAAAACTTTTTAAATTAATCACTATCTCTGATGCGCCACTGAGTACAGCACTTGCAATTTTTGGATTGCAACTTCCTGAGATTCTAGTCACTACCATACCAATTGGTGTACTGTGGGGTACATTTTTAGTGTTCACCAGGTTAAATAATGATTCCGAAATAATAGCAATGCGTACTAGTGGGATTAGTTTAATGAGAGTTTTAAGACCTGTTATTTTATTTGGGCTTTTGACCGCATTTGCCTCTTTTGTTATCAATGAAATTATTGTTCCTTTTGCAAGTCCTCTTGCAAGAAAACTTGAAATTTATTCTATTTATAAAACACCTTTTTCTTTGGGACAGAAAAACTTTACTTATCTTGAGAAAGGAAAAGATAAAAAGCTAAAAAGAATTTTCTATGCTGCAAAATATAATCCTGATGAGGACATTCTTAAGAATATAGTTATTTTAGATTTTACAAAAAAAGGGCTTGCGCAAATTTATACTGCAAAACATGCAAAATGGGTGCCAATAAAAGGAGGATGGGAGCTTTCTAAAGGAATTAGTCATTTTATTTCTAATGCTGATGAGCTTACAAGGGTATCTAGTTTTGAGGAGTTTTTTATTCCAAGCGATTCTACACCTGCAAAGTTAATCAGGGAAATAAGCAGACCTGATGAAATGGACTTTTTTAAGTTAAACAAATTTATTTCTATGCAAAGAAAAAATACAATTCACACAGATGATTTTAAAGAAGCATTAGTAGCATTTCATAATAAGTTTTCAAGGCCACTGGCATGTCTTTTAATTGCTCTTGTTGGAGCTCCTTTGGCAATACTTCCACGTAGATCCAGTTCAAGCTGGAATTATGTTGTTCTTGCAATAATTGTTTTTCAATTTTATATGACACAATCAATATGCTCTTCCATGGCAGAAGCAGGAAGGCTTGCCCCTTTTATAGCTTCTTGGTTTCCAAATACGATTTTATTTATAATTGCATCATTTATTATTTGGAGAAAGTCCAGATTAGTGTAGTACCTGTTTAACTGAGTTAATTGTGCTGCTGATAGAATAATAAATACGCCCTTATGGTTGTTTTAGAACAAATTATCAAGAATGAATATGCTAACCATTGGCCCAACCTTACCAGCAAGGTAGCTGTTTGTATGAGTGGGGGAGTAGACAGTAGTGTCGCTGCATATCTTTTAACTAATAAAGGATATGAAACCATTGGCCTTACAGGCTGGCTTATTAAAGGTGCGGGCAGATGTTGTGACAATGGTATGGTGGATGCAGCTAAAGTTTCTGAAGAGCTTAATATACAACATATTTCAAAGGATCTCAGAATATTTTTTAAACAAGAAATAGTTGATCCATTTATTGCTTCTTATAGCATAGGTTCTACTCCTATCCCGTGTATAACTTGCAACAATGTAATTAAGTGGGGCTCTCTTATGGACTATGCATTTAGTGAGCTTGGGTGTACTCATATTGCTACAGGACACTATGCAAAAATTATTCGTGAGGGAGACTTATTCAAAATAGTTCGTTCAAAGGACATAAAGAAAGACCAAACCTTTATGCTTTGGGGACTTACCCAAAAAGTTCTTTCAAAAACAGTTTTTCCGCTTGGTGAACTTACAAAAGAAGAAGTTAGAGAAATTGCCAAAGAGGCAAATTTAATAGTGGCAGATAAAGAAGAAAGCCAGGATATTTGTTTTGTATCGGATAAAGAAGGCACTCAGGGATTTTTGTCTAAGTTTTTAGATAAAAAAGAAGGTTTTATTATTGAAAGTAAAACCGGAAAAGTTTTAGGAATGCACCAAGGTACTCAAAACTATACTATTGGTCAAAGGAAGGGACTTGGCATTGCTTACTCTGAACCTCTTTATGTAATTGAACTTGATGTAGAAAACAATATTGTTTATGCAGGAACACAAGAAGAGCTGGATGGCTATGAACTTATTGCCAAAGATGTAAATTTTATAGTGGACGATAGGCTAGGGACCAAGAACCAAGGACAATCATCTCACGGCTCAACTTCTAGGTCCGTTGTCCCATGTCCCATGTCCTATGTACGTGTCATGGCAAAAATCAGATACAATAGCAAAACTTCTCCTGCAAAAGTTGAGTTGCTAAGTGATAATAAGGTAAAAGTTATTTTTGATAAGCCTCAATCTGCAATTACACCAGGACAAGCATGTGTATTTTATGATGAAAGTGATCAGATTCTTTTAGGTGGTGGATGGATTTGTTGACAATCATTAACGCAATCTTTTTATCTTACCGTTCTTCATTTCAATTATCTGAGATGGTTTATAAGACATCTCTCCTCTTTTTGCCTTAATAAATAATTTAACCTTTTGTACGATCTCAGTTACGTCTTTCTTGCCTGAAATGTTTGCACTGGTGCTTGCAAGAACTTTATTTGGACATTTGCTTAAGAGATTTCTTAGAGATTTATTGTTGGGTATTCTTATACCAATTGTTCTATAGCCTTTGTTTAAATATTTAGGGACTTTTTTTGATGCAGGTAAAACTAGAGTTACTGGACCGGGCCAACAGGATTTAGGAGTAAGGATTAAGGATTGAGAATTTTTTATGAATTTTTTTAGAGCGTTCCAATTATATCCAAGTAAAATTAGTGGTTTTCTTCTATCTCTTTTTTTTAGTTTGTATATTTTTTCAATGGCTTTTTTTGAATTGTGTTTGCATACCAAACCATACACAGTGTCTGTTGGAACAATGATTGGTTCCTCTTTTAGAATTAGTTCCAATGCTTTCTTTAGTTCTCTTGACATAATTACTCATTATAAATCTAAGAAGTCTGTAGTTAGTCTTAAGATATAATTACACATATGATTACATTAATTCAAAGGGTTAAGAGAGCAAAAGTAACTATAAGCGGGAAAGTGGTTGGAGAGATTGATAACGGACTTCTCTTGTATATTGGTTTTGAAGATGGTGACAATCTTGAAAAAATAGAATGGTCAATTAATAAGATTATAAACTTGAGGATTTTTTCTGATAATGAAGAGAAAATGAATCTTGCTCTTGGCGATGTAAATGGAGGAATCTTGGCAATATCAAACTTTACTTTACCTGCTGATTTAACCGAATCTGGTAGAAGGCCATCTTTTACAAAATCTGCAAAACCTGACGTTGCTGAGGATTTATATAATAAATTTGTTGAAGAATGCAAGAAAAGAAATATAAAGACAGAAATAGGGAAATTTGGTGCAATGATGACTATAGATTCTATTGCTGACGGACCAGTTAACTTTATTCTAAAGAGGTAATTATGAAAAAAATCAAATTGGGATCTTTAGAAGTCAACTCCTATGTTTATATTCCTCCAATGGCAGGAGTGACAGATCTTGCTTTTAGAAAAATTGTAAGGATGTTTGACAAAGATACTCTGATGTCAACTGAAATGATAAGTTCTAAAGCACTACTTTATTCACCTGATCAAAAGAGAATGAAACTAAGTCCTGATGAACATCCTGTAGGAATACAACTTTTTGGTCATGAAGTAAATGTAATGGAAAAAGCAGCAGTTATGGCAGAAGAGCAAGGAGCAGATTTTATAGATATTAACATGGGCTGCCCAGCCCCAAAAATTACAAAAGGAAAAGATGGAGCTGCACTTATGAGAGAACCGGATCTTGCAGTTGAAATTGCTAAAGCAGTTATAAATGTAGTTAAGATTCCGGTCACTGTAAAAATGAGACTTGGCTGGGATGACTGTAATAAAAATGCTCCAGCGCTTGCAGCAAAACTAGAAAAAATAGGTGTATGTGGTTTTACAGTGCATGGAAGAACAAGGCAGCAGCATTACACTGGATCTGCAGATTGGAGTGCAATCTCGGAGGTTAGAAAGGCTGTCTCTGTTCCAGTATTTGGAAATGGTGATGTAAAAACCCCTCAGGATGCTCTTAGACTTTTAGAGATTACTGGTTGTTCAGGAGTTGCAATTGCACGCGCAACAATGGGTGCGCCTTGGCTTTCCAGTCAAATAAATCAATATTTAGAAAAAGGAGTGTTTGATCCTGAACCAACTTTGCCAGATAAAATTGAAATTGCGTGGAAACATTTAATTGAATTAATTGAAGTGAAAGGAGAAAATGTAGGTGTTAGAGAGGGCCGTAGGCATTTAATTAATTATATGAAAGCATTTCCCAATGCTTCAAAAGTAAGAGGCGAAATTGGCAAGTTAAATTCTAAAGAAGAAGCCAGATGCTTTTTGTTAAGATTGAAAGAAGAACTTGCAGTTAAGAATAACTTAGCTTGTGTTGGTTAGGTGGAATTTCGGACATTTAGGCAAATTCAAATTATTTCCTAACAAAAATATTGATTTTCCTTTATTTTGCAAGTAAAATAAGTCAGAATCTTGGGATTATGACAATAAATAAAAATCACTATGCCATTTTTGTTCTTGGTACAGACTCAGCAGGTATCGTTGCAAACGTAAGTAAGGCCCTGTTTGAGCTAGGTGCTAATATCAATGATTCTTCCCACACAATTATTGGTAATCAATTTGCTATGTTGCTTTTAATTACAACAAACTCTAATTGTTTGTTAAAAGATGTGCAAAGTGCTTTTTCTGGTGTTTGCAAGGATAAAAGACTAACAATACATGTGCATGAATTAAGCGAAGAAGATATTAATAGAAAAGCATATGAACCAGGACAACTTTGTGTAATTCATCTTTATGGAGCAGATAAACCAGGGATTGTTTGCCAGGTTACAAGCCTACTTGCAAAAAATAAAATAAATATTACTGATTTAAGCACCCGTCGTTTTGGGACAGAAGAAAATCCAATTTATATAATGTACTTAGAGGCTGATGTTCCAAGCAATGTTGATACTAAAAAACTTGGGCAGGAATTAAAGGAAATAGCAACAAGATTAAATGTGGAAATCAAGTATGAGCTTGAAGAAGTAGCAAGCTTATAATTAACCCGGAAGCCCTTTTATTGCCAGGTTTTTACTTCTATACCTTTTATCAGCAGTCACTTCTTTTCCAAACCAATCAGGAGGGTTGAATTTCCTAGCTTGTTCAACAGAGTCAAATTCAACTTCAATTATCATGTGTCCTTTTAATTTCTTCTTGAAGATATCGAGCTCTATATAACCATGTTTGCATTCCTGATTGGTTTGTATGTAGTACCTGGTTTTTTTAAGTCTTTGTCCTTTTGTATCTTTCCAAAGATTTTCAAAATCACCTTGAGATATTTCTAATTCTGTTTCTTCCCTAACCATAGGATCATCTGTTGATTTCTTGATTGTAAGCACATATGTATCTCCTATGTGCCTTAATCTGTAGTCGTCCTGCTCCCCATTTTCTGTTACATATCCTTGTTTAATATCTTCTTTTTCATATTGCTCTATGTTGTTTGGTAAGTATCTTACAAGAAACATTCTTTCTATTTCCGGACCCGAGCTAATTTTCACACCATGAACACTTGAAATAGGAATGTGACTCCATGTATGAGATTGGCTAATATGGCTAGTAGAATTAATTCGTGTCATGAGGATTATAATTTCTGTGCTTAAATAATTAATTAAATATTAACAAAGATTATTCTTATAAATCAAAAACTATTACATGATAAAGTAAATAACCATGTCAGTATTGAATGTCTTACGTTATCCAGATCCTTTATTAAAAAAGGTTTGCAAAGAGGTAACAAAGTTTGATAATGAACTTCAAACTTTTGTAGCAAATTTCACAGAAACAATGTATCACTATAAATTTTGTGTAGGTCTTGCGTCATCACAAGTTGGAAGACTAGATAGACTCATTACAATTGATGTGAGTAAAGCAAGGAGACCTCAGCCTGGTCATGGGCTTTTAGTTTTGATAAATCCTGAGTTAATCCATACCTCAGATTTTAAAATAGTCAGGGAAGGTTGTTTAAGTATTCCGGATTTTACAGCAAATGTAAAAAGAGCAATGAAAATTAAACTGCGATACCAGGATACAAACGGAGAAAGCAAAGAACTAGAAGCTGAAAATTTTGAAGCACATGCAATACAGCATGAAATGGATCATTTGGATGGAATTTTGTTTTTAGATAAAATTACAAATCCTGCAGCTGATTTATTTAGACGGGTTAAACATTAATTTTTCGATTTTTTAATAAAACTCAAGATTTTTTCTTCAGCTTGCCTCATAAATCCGCTAACTTT
>JACOTS010000066.1 GCA_016178265.1 Candidatus Melainabacteria bacterium | reverse complement strand
CTTTAGCGACATCTCTTGAAGGAACAATAGAATTTCCGCTTGATGTTGAAGATGTTAATAGAGAAGAGCTTTCTAGTAAGTTAAAGTTTATTACGGATGAATTAGAGCATTTAATTGAGGATTCTAGTGAAGGACGTGTACTTAGAGAGGGAGTTAAGCTATCTATAATTGGAGAACCCAATGTTGGCAAATCAAGTTTATTGAATAGGCTGCTTGAAAATGAAAGAGCAATTGTAACAAACATTCCTGGAACTACTCGAGATACTATAGAAGAAAAACTAGTCCTTCAAGGGTGGCCACTTGTTTTAGTGGATACGGCAGGTATCAGAGAACATAATATGCTTGATGAAGCAGAAGAGTACGGTATACAACGAACAAAAAAGGCTGTTGAAAAATCAGATTTAGTTCTTCTTGTTAAAGATTTAAGTAAGCAAGAAGAACATGATTCTTTAAAACTTTATGAGTTAATCAAGGATAAGCCTCGTATTGTTGTTGGTAATAAGGTGGATTTGATTGAGAGCAATGGAAAGCCTATGGCTTGTGATGTTGAGATATCAGCTACACAAGGTACTAATGTAGCTGAATTAAAATTATTAATCATTGAAAAAATAAAAGAAAGCATTAAAGCCCGATCAAATAACACATCGATTTTTGTAAATGAAAGACAAAAGGAACTGTTAGTTCAAACCAAAACATCTCTTCAGTTTGTAATGGAACAGTCTAAAAAAGAAATCCCGGATGATCTAATTGCAGACGAATTGAAAAAATCAATTTCAAAGTTAGATGAGATAACCGGGCAAGGTGTAAATGATGATGTTATTAAAAATATCTTTGCTAAGTTTTGCGTAGGAAAATGAAGTATTATTTTGTAAATCCTCTTTTTGTTTCCGGATCATTTAGCATTGCTTCAGCAATATCTCGTGAATTGAACTTTAGTTTCCCGGCCTTGTACTTTTCTTTAAGTTTACTGAGCTCTTCTTTTGTTAACATACTTCCTTTATTTCCATGTTTATGAAGCATGCCGTGTTGTTTTTGTTGTTTGTGTTTTTTATTCACAATAATAATTGTCCAATGTGATTATTATAGATTTATTAATAGTTCACCTGAAAAGAGGAGGTAAATGTAAATGAATTGCAAAAGAAATGTGAATTATTAAGAAAACCTGTAACAAAAAAAGTGTATAACAAATAATGAACAAATTAGTAAAATAGCTGTCTTTTGATAAATAATCCATCAATTTTTGTTTTTTTGTGGCATATGAGATTACAAATTAAAGTAATATATGTCCGATTAAGTGTAAAATAATTTAACTTGGAGGGTTAAATGTCTGAAACTACACAAGTAAACAAGCCTCGAAATAAGAGAAAAAGGATTAAAGGGGAGCATATCTTTTTGTATCCTGAACATGGTCTAAAACGAGAAATGTCAAAAAGTGAACTTGAGGTTTTGGATTCAATATACTCTGATGATACACCGGTTGGCGGTGATCAAGAATTTATAGAACAAAGGAAACACAATAAGTTTTGGATAATGGATGAAGAAGTAAAATCCCCGCGAAAAATAAGAAATTCTTTACTTACTTTGAAGTGTAAGTGGTTTACTACAGGGGTGGTTGTTGCATCAGTACTATGGTTTTCTTATCATCAAATTCATATACATTCTTTAAAGGCAAATGAAGATACAAAAATTGTTTTTCAAACAGCTGCCACTATAGTAACTGATAAGAGCTTTGATGGCCATGTAGCTTCAAATTTAAGTGATGAAAGCATTAAATTAGCGAGTATATCTGGTGGTAATAAGCAAGGCATACCCATACTCTCTGGTTTATTTACACAAAATAAGGCAGTTGAATCACAAACTAATGAAGAGATTACTGAAACTGATGGCAAAGCTTCCTCTGAAGAACAAATAATAGAAGAAAAAGAAGAAACAGTCCATGTTATCAAGAACGGAGACTCTCTATGGCTAATTGCAAAAGAATATTATGGAGAACCTACTCCTGAAAACATAAGAAAAATAATGGAAGCTAACAGAATGAACCAAATTGGTTATTTATACCCTGGCAAAAAAATTACAATTCCGCTATAAATTAGGATTGAGGTATGAGTATTATTAACTCAGCAATTATTATTGCTGCTAATTAACTTATGAAAAAAATCCTAATTTTAGTATTGATCTGTTTTGTGCATTTTGGATGTTCAAAAACCATTGATTCAAAAATCCTAACTCCTAACTCCTTACCCCTGCATCCTATAAAATATCTTTCTCCTAAAACAGTAACTGTAGATAGTGTCGATTTTAAGCAGGTTCAATATCCTATTGGCAAATTTGGTGGTGCTTTAAATCTTTCTGCATTTGGTTCAGGTCCAAAGACATTTAATCTTTGGGCTTCCACTGATGCAACAAGCAGTGAACTTGCAGGAAGAATGTTTGATAGTTTGTTTGAAACAGATCCAATAAATGGAGAAATAATACCGCATCTTGCCAAAGAATATAAAATTGCAGATGAAGGGAAAACAATAATAGTTAAACTAAGAGATGGGATTAAATGGTCAGATGGCAAAGAAATAACCAGTGATGACGTTGTGTTTACCTGGAATGATATTGTTTTTTCTGGTATTGAAGGTGGCGGTTTTCAATCTTTATGTCTTATAGATGGTAAATATCCTACTGTCAGGAAATTAGATAATAAAACAGTTGAATTTATGACTCATGTTGTATTTGCACCTTTTCTTCGTCAAATCAGCTACCCTCCTGCCCCAAAACATATATTAGAACCTGTAATCAAGTCATCTAAAGATCCTAAAGAGGATTTTCTTAGGTTTTGGGGTGCTGATGTAAATCCTAACGATTTGGTGACTAACGGACCTTTTAAACTAAGCAGATATGTAAAGGGTGAAAGAGTTGAGTTTGTTAAAAACCCTAAATATTTTTTAGTTAATAAAAAAAATCAAAGGTTACCTTACTTGGATAAGTTGGTTTATATATTGGTTCAGGATAAAAGCTTTGAGCTTTTTAAATTTCTGGGAGAAGAATTGGATATTGTCTCTGTTAGAGGAGAAGATGTTTCTCTTGTAAAAGAGGTAGAAAAGAAAAAAGATTTTAGTGTTGTAAATCTTGGTCCTAGCTCTGGCACTGAGTTTTTGGTTTTTAATTTAAGTAGAGACATGCAGCGTGTCTCTACAGAGTGGTTTAACAATCTTTACTTTAGGCAAGCAGTTTCGCATGCAATTGATAGAGAAGGCATTGTAGATAATGTTCTTGCTGGAATTGGCAAACCTCTTTTTACTCCTGAATCATTGGCTTCTATATTCTTAAATAAAAAAATTGCAGATGGCTATCCTCAAGATTTAGAGTATTCCAGAAAACTTCTTGCAAAAGGTGGATTTAAATGGAATGGTGATGGCAAGCTGGTTGATAAAAGTGGGAACAAAGTTGAATTTACTATTCTTACAAATGCTGAAAATACTACCAGGCAAGCCATAGGAGTTATTTTGCAGGATGATTTAAGTAAACTTGGCATAAAGGTCAATTTAAGACCGCTTGATTTTAATACGCTTATTGGAAGATCTGATACTGGTGACTTTGAAGCAATTATACTTGGGTTTACTGGTGGCTTCTTTGAACCCAATGATGGTGCAAATGTATGGAAATTAAGTGGAAGATTACATATGTTTGATAATAAACCCCATAAGCCAAGAGACTGGGAAATAGAGATAGACAGGATTTTTAATGATGCAACTAAGCTGGTTGAGTTTGAAAAAAGGAAAAAGTTATATGATCGTTTCCAGGAAATAGTTCTTGAACAATTGCCATTTATTTATTTATCCTCACCGCTTAGCATAGTGGCTTATCAGAAAAGGCTTCAAAATGTACTTCCTACCATATATGGAGGAGTAACTCATAACCTGGAAAGCATTTATAAGAGCCATTAAGTAGATTTTAAGCTTGTAAATACTTTGAGTAATTATCTTGCACTCTTCGAAAAGTCTCATGGTTAGAACATTTAAACTTGTATTGCCTAAGAAAAAATTAAAAATTTTACAAGTCCAGGTCTTGTGATAAATAATTTATGTACTAGTCAAGTTGATATACTAAGTCTGATTTTATAGTTATAAGGTTGGATGTAGGGAAGTATTAAATCTGGCCGGTTGGGAAAAGTCCTAAATAAAGAAGGAGAGTGATTACATTGGCTACAGCAACAAAAAGAATCTTAAAACCATTAGCTGATAAAGTTATTGTACAAAAATTAGAACCTGAGGAAAAAACAGCAGGCGGTATAGTATTGCCTGACACTGCAAAAGAGAAGCCACAAGAAGGAAAGGTAATATCCGTGGGTCCTGGAGCTGTTGATGACAAAGGCTCTAGAAAACCAATGGATGTAAAAGAAGGCGATCATGTCCTTTATGCAAAATACAGTGGTACAGAAATTAAATTAGATGGAGTCGAATATCTAATTCTTTCCGAAAGAGATATTTTGGCTGTTGTTAAGTAATTAAATTATTTTTGAGGAGGAAACGAAAATGGCTAAGCAAATAGTATTTGATGAAGAAGCACGCAGAGCACTGGAAAGAGGTGTTGATGCAGTTGCTGAAACTGTGAAAGTTACATTAGGTCCTGCAGGACGTAATGTGGTTCTGGAAAAGAAATTTGGTGCACCACAAATTGTTAATGATGGTGTAACTATTGCAAAGGAAATTGAGCTTGAAAATCATCTTGAAAATTCTGGTGCGCAACTCATTAGAGAAGTAGCCAGTAAGACAAATGATGTTGCTGGTGACGGAACTACTACTGCAACAATTCTTGCTCAAGCAGTAATTAAAGAAGGATTGAAGAATGTTGCAGCAGGAGCAAATCCAATACTTCTTAAAAAAGGAATTGATCTAGCTACAAAAGTATCTGTGGCAGAGATTAAAAAGATTGCTCAACCAGTTAAAGATAACCAGTCTATATCTCAAGTAGCAACTATTGCTGCAGGCAATGATCATGAAGTTGGAAAAATGATTGCAGAAGCTATGGATAAAGTTGGTAAAGATGGTGTTATAACCGTTGAAGAATCTAAAAAGCTTGTAGATACCGAACTTGAAGTTGTTGAAGGTATGCAATTTGACAAGGGTTATATCTCACCATATTTTGTAACAGACCAAGAAAGAATGGAATCAGTATTAGAAGAACCATATCTTCTTTGCGTAGATAAGAAGATCAATCTTCTTGCTGATATGATTCCACTTCTTGAAAAAGTAGCAAGAGCTGGTAAACCACTTCTTGTTATTGCAGAAGATGTAGAAGGTGAAGCACTTGCAACACTTGTAGTCAATAATCTAAGACAAGTACTTAAGTGCTGTGCAGCAAAAGCTCCTGGCTTTGGCGATAGAAGAAAAGCCATGCTAGAAGATATTGCAATTCTTACAGGCGGTCAGCTTATTTCTGAAGATCAAGGAATTAAGCTTGAAAATGTAACTGTAGAAATGCTTGGTACAGCAAGAAAAGTAGTTATTACAAAAGATAGAACTACTATTGTTGCTTCTGATGCAACCAAGATCGAAGTTAAAAAACGCATTGCACAAATTGATAAACAAATAGAAGATACAGACAGTGACTACGACAAAGAAAAGCTTCAAGAACGAAAAGCAAAGCTTTCTGGTGGAGTTGCTGTACTTAAAGTAGGTGCTGCTACAGAAACAGAATTAAAGGATCGTAAGCTTAAGCTTGAAGATGCTTTAAATGCTACAAGAGCAGCAGTTGAAGAAGGTACAGTTCCTGGGGGTGGATTAACACCACTTCTTATCAGCAAAGTTCTTTTCAAAGAAGCTGAAAAGCTAACAGGTGATATAAGAACTGGCATGGAAATAGTAGCCAGAGCTTTCACATCACTTGTAAAACAAATAGCTGAAAATGCTGGATTGTCTGGGGAAGTAGTTGTTGAAAAAGTACTTTCTTTCAGCGATCAAGTTACAGGGTTCAATGCAGAATCTGGCAAGTATGAAGACCTAAGAAAAGCCGGAGTTATTGATCCTGCAAAAGTAACCAGATCAGCTATTCAAAATGCTACTTCAATAGGATCAATGTTCCTCCTTACCGAGGCACTTGTTGCTGAACTACCTGAGAAGAAAGAAGCAGGTATGCCAGCAATGCCAGGTGGTATGGGTGGCATGGGAATGGATATGTAGTCCAATATCCTTCATTAAAGAACTAAAAAACGCTAGCTGTTGTAAAAAGCTAGCGTTTTTTGTTAAAAATGTAAAATTTGCATACTCTTTTATGAAGATTAGAGGAATTTAATCTTTTTATTAATTTTTATTTAACCAAGGTCCTTTAAAGTTCAACTTGTAAGTTCGTTTTAACTAGGAGGGTAATACCGTGAGTGTCCCTGGAAATATAACTAATCCAAAGGTCCAAGCTGCATATCAATCTGACCTAGTTGAACGCTATCAGAAACTTGAAAAAGCAGCTGACCAAACAATACAATCATTTGCTAATTTGATTGATGAACTTGGCAAACTAAAAAAAGAAAGTGCTGGTACAGAAGTCAAAGAGCCACTTGGTAAAATTACTAATGAGGTAAATAACTCATCGGTTTATATTACTCAGATGCTTGCAGAGCAAATGAAACTTATACACGGTACCTTAAATCCTGAAGCTCTTGTAAGTAGTGAAGAATCGGCTTAAGACATTAAGCTAAGCGAGATTTGATGTAGAGACGCGATAACCTCGCGTCTTTTTTATTGAAAAACTCATATTTATTGTGAAATGGTATATTTAGAAGGAGAATTAGAGAATTAGGGGCTAAGACTTTTGTCCAATTCATTTGGCAAAAGTCGCCGGAAGGGAAAAGCGAGTGGAGCGTTCGCGCGACACGAGCGGTAAATTAAAGGAGATAGGAGTTAGGAAATAGGAATCAGAAAAGATCTAAGACTTTTGTCCGATTTATTCGGCAAAAGTCGCCGGAAAGGAAAAGCGAGTGGAGCGTTCGCGCGACACGAGCGATAATTAAACAATCATGAAAGCGCTTTATCCAGGCAGTTTTGATCCTATAACAAATGGTCATATAGATGTTATTCAAAGAATTACTAAACTTTATAGGGAAGTCATAATAGCTGTCCTGGACAATAGTGATAAAAAACCCTTTATACCAAAAGAAGACAGAATAAATTTAATAAAAGAATCTTTAAAAGGCATGGATAATATTACGGTTGAAAGCTTTAAGGGGTTAACAGTAGAATTTGCAAAAGCTAAGGGTGTAGATGTAATTGTAAGGGGTCTTAGAGCTCCTTCTGATTTTGAATACGAATTGGAAATGTCGCAAATTAATTATTTTCTATCTGATGGTATAGATACTGTATTTTTGATGACAAACCCTAAGTATTCTTTTATTCGTTCTACTAGAGTTAAAGAGGTTGCAGAGCTTGGCGGAGATGTTAAAAAGCTGGTTCCAGAGCCTGTTTTTAAATATTTATGTGGGAAAATAGGTCTAACAAGGTAATTATAATAACCAGTTAAACTGTAAATTTTGTGATTTTATTAACTAAATTAAAGTAGCCTGTATAATGATTCATTGATAGAATAGGGAGATAATCATATGAGTATCTATAAGTTAATTGATCGTCTAGGGCTAGTAGTGGAAGAATCAGCATCTATACCGTGGTCTTCCTATAAACTTGTGAACATTGAAAAATTCTACGATCAATTAGAGCTTGTAATGTCTAAACTTCCGCAGGAAATAAAAGAAGCTACTTCAATCTTAAATCAAAAAGAAGAAATAATTAATCAAGCAAAAGCTAAATCAGAGAAGGTTTTAAAAGAAGCTAACAAACAATCTCAGGAGCTTCTTGAAAATACGCAGTACAAAGTAGACAAAATGGTTAAAGATTCTGAGATTTTAAAGAAAATTGAACAAGAAGCGGAAAAGATTAAGAAAAATATTCTTACCGAAGCTGAAGAAATTAGGATGCGTGCTTTGAAAGAAGCTGAAGAAATGAGAAAAAAAGCATATGAAGAAGCTGAAAATGTAAGAGTCGGTGCAGATAAATATGCAGAAGGTGTTCTTTTAAGCATGGAACAAGATCTTGCAAATGCACTTTCTATTATTAGAAATGGGCAAAAACATCTAATGTCTCAGCAATCTCAAAAAACAGGCAGATATGAAAGCTTTGCTACTAGATCACAAGATAGGGATAATAGAGAACAAGATAAAGAACCATCTATAATTTAGCTTACTGTTTGCCCAAAGTGAAATTTGTGTCTTATTCTCCAATAAAAATTGTTTTCTTCACAGTTGAGTCTGATTAATTTAGCATTATGCTTTGCCCGAACTATTTTAACCTTTGCTTCAGACTCTAAGGTTATTGTTTCCTGTCCGTCAAGTTGTAAAATTGTACCTTCGTGTGGCTTGTTAAAAGTAATTGTGATTTCTCTTTTATCAGAAACAATGTGCGGCCTGCTTGTAAGGCTATGTGCACAAATTGGCACAATTTGAATACCTTCAATTGCAGGTTCCATAATAGCACCGCCTGCAGAAAGTGCATAAGCAGTGGATCCTGTAGGTGTACAAATTATAAGCCCATCAGCTACATAATCTGCAACAGGATTATTGTCTACATTTAGCTTCAGGTGTGTCATTTTCCTGCTTGTACCGCGACTAATTACTACATCATTGAGTGCACACATGTAATTAGAATGACTCTTGCTGTTAGCAATAGTTACCTCCAGCATTGCTCTTTCATCAATTGTGTATTTGTTATTTAACAGGTAATCAGTTAATTCAATTACATCTGCATTCTTTCCTTCAGTAAGAAAACCAAGATGCCCTGTATTAATTCCAAATATTGGAATATCTTTTGAAGAAAGAACCCTGCCTGTGTTTAGAAGCGTTCCATCTCCTCCTAATATAATTACTAAATCTAGCTTGTTATTTAATTTTTCCCATTCTGAAGATTCAATACCGACCTTGCAGGTAATGGTTTTTATATTATTAACTTGGAGATGCTTATCAATCTTTTTCACCAATTCAAAAGTTTCACTTTTTTCTGCATTATAAACTAAACCTATGGTTTTCATGTTGTCTTATCTTTTTCCTAACTTGTTGTGTGCTTCTTCTATAATCTGATTAATAGTTTCTTCTTTAATTGAGTCAATATCTTTCTCTTTAAAGGTAATATCAAACCAAAATTCAATATTACCAGCAGAACCTGTGATTGGTGAATATGTTACATCACGTGCAAAAAGACCTAGATTAGATATATTCTCTATAAATCCTAAAAGTAGTGCCTTATGGATGTTTTTATCTTTAACAACTCCTCTTTTCCCAACCTCACTTTTTAATGCTTCAAATTGTGGTTTAAATAAGGTAATAATATGTGTTTCCGGGCCATTATCTATAAGATCCATTATTGGTCTGAAAACTTTTGAAAGTGATATAAATGAAAGGTCTATTGTACAAATTATTGCTTTGGGGTCTTTTTCCTGATAAATCTTATCCGGCATTAAATACCTTACATTGGTTCTCTCAAATAACTGAACTTTTGGATTTTTGCGCAATTCCCAGTCAAACTGTCCGTACCCTACATCTACCGAGTAGATTTTTTTGGCACCTCTTTTTAACAGGCAATCAGTAAATCCACCAGTGGACGCTCCGATATCTAAACAAATTTTATCCAGGATACTAATTTCAAAGTACTTCAGCGCATATTCTAGTTTAATTCCACCTCTGCTTACATAAGGATTAGTTGCAAATAAGACAGTAATATAGCTTTTAGTATCAACAAAAGTTCCGGGTTTAGTTACTTTATTATTTTCTACTAAAATTGCTCCTTGGATAATTGCAGATCTGGCTTGCTCTCTGGATGGGAAAAATTGCTTCTCAAGCAGCAGTGTGTCTAACCGCATTTTTTTCTTTTTTGGTGGCATTTTTTATAACGCTCGTTTCGCGCTAATGCGGGGCTCGCTTTTCCTTTCCGGCGACTTTTGCCGAATAAATCGGACAAATGCTTAGAATTTTAATCTTTAAGTTTCATTGGAATTACTTTAATAATATTGTACTGCGTATCTCTTTGAGCAGCATCCTTACCTGTTTTGTGAATTGCATGAATTATGTCTTCTAGTGAAACTTTGCACAATTTTCCTGCAGCTGATACCACATTTTCTTCAAGCATTGTTCCACCCATGTCATTTGCTCCAAATGCTAAAGCCACTTGTCCAATGTCAATACCCTGAGTAACCCATGAGGATTGAAAGTTAATAATGTTATCCAAATAAATTCTGGAAATCGCAAGTGTTTTTAAATAGTCGAGTGATGATGCAGTTTTTTCAACTTCTTTTCCCAGTGGATTGTTTTCCTTTTGAAAATTCCATGAGATAAAAGCAGTAAATCCTTGTGTTTTATCCTGAAGCTCTCTTATTTTATCCATATGTTCAATTCTTTCTTCAAGAGTTTCTACATGCCCAAACATCATTGTAGCTGTTGTCTTAAGACCCAATCTGTGAGCGGTTTCCATGACTTCAAGCCATCTGTCAGATTTGATTTTTAGAGGGCTTAATATATTTCTTACTCTATCAACTAAAATTTCAGCTCCGCCACCTGGAATGGAATTAAGTCCAGCATTAATTAGTTTTTTAATAACATCTTCAGTGGTCATATTAGATACATTGCAAATATGATCAACTTCAGAAGGTGAGAGTGCATGAAGAGTTATGCCTGGAAAATCTTTCTTTAATGCAGTAAACAAATCAATGTAATATTCAATTTTAAGTTCAGGGTTGTGTCCGCCTTGAAGCAAAAGTTGAGTTCCGCCAAGATTAATTAATTCTTTAACTTTATTGTATATAACCTCATAAGAATTTATGTATCCTCTTTTATCTCCAGGCCAAAAAGCAAATGCACAAAATCTACAACTAGCAGTGCATACATTTGTGTAATTAATATTTCTATCGATAATAAAAGTTACTGGCTTTGAATCGACGTGCAATTTTTGTCTTACACTATTTGCAAGCTCACCAAGTTCAATTATGTCAACATCGTATAATTTTATAGCTTCTTCTTTTGTTATTCGCTTATTTGAAAGCTTATCTAAGTTGAGTTTGGTTAGAACTTGCATGTGAAATATTATAACTTGAGACTTAAGAAGTTTGTAAGGTTTTAGAGGTTTGAAAACGCCGTTTTACTTCTATTGACAAATCTTATTTATTATACGATTCTAAAATCATGACAACTTTAGAGGAATCTATTCAAACTAACTGGGTTATTATTACAGGCGGGCCGTCAATTGGAAAATCAAAACTGATCACTCATCTTTCTTTTTTAGGTTATTCAACTTCCCCTGAACCTGCAAGAATTTTTATAGATGATGAACTGAGTAAAGGCAAAGCTCTTGAAGAAATAAGAAAAGATGATGAAAAATTTCAAAAGAGAGCTATTTCTCTCAAAATGGAAATTGAAGCAAGGACACATAGTCAGGATTTAGTCTTTTTTGACAGGGGATTGCCTGATGGAATAGTTTTTTTAAATAGATGTAAGTCAAATCCTGCATATGTTATAGAGGGGTGTAAAAAAAGAAGATATAAAGCAGTATTCTTGCTTGATATGCTTCCTTTTTATGTTCAGGATTATGCGCGAATTGAAAGCTTAGATACATCAACTGTAATTCATGAAGAGCTGAGAAATTGTTATTTGGACCTAGGCTATGATGTTATTCCTGTACCGGTAGCTCCTATTTCTGAAAGAGCATTATTTATATTGAATGAGCTGAAAGATATAGATTTAAAAACAAGAAAGGTTTCAGAAGTTCTAAAGGCTACAGAAACCTCCAAAATTCCTAAAGCTTTTTAAACACTAAGCAGGCATTATGCCCGCCAAATCCAAAAGAATTGGATGCAACTACATTTAAATCCTTTACTTTTCTTGCAGTGTTAGCAACAAAGTCTAAATCGCATTGTGGATCTGGATTATCTAAATTAATTGTTGGTGGAAGTATCTTATTTTGCAGAGCCATGACGCAAGCCATTGCTTCTACTGCGCCTGTTGCACCAAGAAGATGTCCATGCATTGACTTTGTGGAACTTACAGGGAGTTCTCCTTTTATTGCTCTATCTCTAAAAACTTTTTTAATTGCAATTGTTTCTACAGCATCACCCACCTGGGTGCTTGTTGCATGAGCATTTATATAATCTATTTCTTCCGGCCTGACATTTGCATCTTCCAAAGCAAGCTTTATACATCTTGCAGCACCGTCACCATCTGGAGCCGGTGAAACAATATCTGATGCATCTGATGAAGAACCAAACCCGGCAAGTTCTGCATAAATTGTTGCACCTCTTTTTTTTGCATGTTCCATTTCTTCTAAGATAAGTATTCCCGCCCCTTCACCCATGATAAAACCATCTCTATCTTTATCAAATGGTCTTGAAGCTTTCTCTGGAGCTTCATTAAAATGGGTTGAAAGAGTTCTTGCAGCTCCAAATGCTGCAATACTAACACCTGTAAGAGGAGCTTCACATCCCCCTGCAAACATTACATCAGCCATCCCAGATTTGATCATCCTATAAGCATCACCAATACAGTTTGTACCTGTTGCACATGCAGTTACCGTGCAACTTAAGGGACCTTTTGCATTGTAATAAATAGAAATATATCCTGCTGGCATGTTTGCAATCATTGAAGGGACTGTAAATGGGCTTGCTTTCATAGGACCTTTTTCCTTAATAATAGTGTGTTGTTCAATAATTGTAAGTATTCCGCCTGCGGCGGAGCCTACTACTACACCAACTCTTTCTGGATGTTTATAGTTTTTTATGTCAAAATTCGCATCTTTAATTGCAACAATTGATGCAGCAAGTGCAAGTTGAATAAATCTATCAGTGCGTCTTATTACTTTAGGATCTAAAAACTCTTCAGGTTTAAAGTTAGTACAAGGAGCAGCTACTTTACAAACATCTTTTGTAGTATTTAAATCAGGGAAGAAATCTAACTTTGATATCCCTGACTTGCCTTTAATCAAATTATCCCAAAACTGTTCTTTGGTTTGCCCTAAAGAACATATAAGCCCCATTCCAGTAATTGCAACCCGTCTTTTCATAAGTTATAAAATACAAAAACAACCAACATTATGTGGTTGTTTTTAATATATCAAATAGCATTTCTTCTTCACACTATTTAGGAATGTGAAAGGATATAATCAACAGCTTGCCCAACAGTGGAGATTTTTTCAGCTTCTTCATCTGGAATTTCAACTCCGAACTCCTCTTCAAAAGCCATAACAAGCTCAACGGTATCAAGAGAATCAGCCCCTAAATCTGCAGTAAAGCTTGCGGATTCTGAAACTTGACCTGATTCAACACTAAGTTGTGAGCCAACCACTTTTTTTACTCTTTCTAATGCTTCTGCTCTATCCATAACTTTAGTCATACTCCCTCTATCTCCTTTGTTTATGCTGATGGATTAGAATATCATAAAATTTGATGTATAAAAACGCATTGACACATTATACATAACTAGGTATTAGGAGATAGGAATTAGGCGTTAGTAAGAAAGAATTATTTTAAATAAAACTAGCTCCTAACTCCTAATGCCTATCTCCTAGATTTACATAAACATCCCGCCATCAACTTCTATAGCTTGTCCTGTAATATATGAGCCACCTGTACAGAAGAAATGAGCAAGCTTAGCCACATCTTCTGGCTGACCGAATCTTCCAAGAGGAATAAACTTCATGTATTGTTCTTTTATTTCAGGTTTTAATTTTTGTGTCATTGCTGTATCTATAAATCCTGGAGCAATTGCATTACAGGTGACATTTCTTTTTGCGTATTCTTTTGCAATTGTTTTTGTAAGTGCAATGACTCCACCCTTTGCTGCTGCATAATTTGCCTGTCCTACATTTCCATGTATTCCAATCACACTTGCAATATTTACTATTCGTCCATATTCTGCTTTAGACATGTGCTTTAAAACTATCTGGGATACTTTGAAAACACTGGATAAATTTGTTTCAATTACAAGATTCCAATCCTCAAGCTTCATTCTCATGATGAGCGTGTCCCTGGTGATACCTGCATTATTTACAAGAATATCTATCTTTCCATATTTTTCAATTACAGCTTGTGTCATTTTTTCAATACTATCTGTATCAGTTACATTGCAAACAAATGCATCTGCTTTGAGTCCGCTATCCTTTAGCTCTTTTGCTCCTGCATCAGCTGCTTCTTGTGAAATATCTGTAATGATTGCTTGTGCGCCAGAGCTTGCAAGTTTTCTTGCAATTGCTAAACCAATTCCGCGGCCTGAGCCGGTAACAAGTGCAACTTGATTTTTAAGTAACCCATCGCTTGACATTTTTGCCTCCGTAGTTGTTTGTGTAGACATTTGACCTCCTACGATCATGTAATTTGTGACACTAGAGTATTATAGTAAATTTCGATGTGGTGTGGTAGTTGCCTACGATATAATAATTCTGTGCTGGCAGATTTAACGCTATTATGTTGCTAGCTTATAGGTTCCTGATTTGTTTTTAATGTAGTGAGGCTGTGTCTGATTTACTCAGCACAGCCGAGCGTTTTCTGGAAAGCCGGCGAAGCGAATTATGAGCGAGCCGGCTGATAAGGAAAATTGCGGGCGTAGTTTAATGGTAAAACCATAGCCTTCCAAGCTATTGTTGTGAGTTCGATTCTCATCGCCCGCTTTTTATAATTACTGACAGAAAATTGCTATCAGATTTTTCAATTAATCTTATTCATCTGGCAATCCCCTGTTATTTTCACAAGCATCTGGAAAGCCGTTCATATCTGTGTCTACAAGAGCAGCATTTGCTACCGTTTCGTAACGATTTGCCAGGGAATCAAAAAATGGTTCAAAATCTCTGTTTGCAAAACAATCACAGCCAGGGTACTTAGGACGGTGTGGACAAATACATTTTAGGAAATTAGGACTGCCTACAACACAAGTTTTCTGTTCAAACATAGGATCAAAAGTAAGACGCGATGGTGTTGAGTTTGGGTCATCACAAAGATTATCTTTAAGTTTATCTAATCGAGCAGAGAGTCGCTGCAATGAGGCTATATCAAGTGTTATTGCACATTTTTTAGTAGGAAGACTTCGATTTGCACGATTCAAAGCAGCCAGGTTTCTTTTTATGCTTCTAATAAATGGTTGCATATCTCTTGATTGGCCACTTCTCCTAGCTTCTGCCGCTAAATCCTTTAAAATATCTGACATTTCCTGTGAAGCATCTCTTATAATGCTATCTTCAATTAATCCAAGGACAAGATTTCCTCCTTCTTCACCTGAGCCAAAACTGTCTTGGGCTCTTGAGAGAATATTAAAATTATACAAAACAAGAACTAAAACAAAGCTTACTGCTATTAATTTTTTCATTGTTGGCTCCTACTAAAAAGTAACTATATTGTTTTTTCAATTTGTATAATTACCTCTAACAAATAGTCATTTTAACATTAAACGGAAAACTAACTTGTTGAGAATCACATGAAATCGATTGCTTAAATTCCCTACAGGAGATAAAATATGATTAATTGCTAATTACAATTTAAAGGGAGTTGCGCAATGCAAACAAGAAGAGTCTTTTTGTGTAATGTACTTGATTTTGCAACAGTTGCACTAAGTGGAACTTTGGTAACTATAGGAAAGGATCAAATAAATAGAGCAGCTCGAGAAGAAGAAAGCAAGCAGTCAGAAAATCCTGTAGTAGTACCAATAAAACATACTGATAAGGTTGGATTACCTGCTATTACTGTTAATCATGCTACTGATTTTGCTCTTGGCGGAGCATTGGGATTGATGATTAAGAAAGTAATTGAAAAAAGTACAAAATTAAGCAAAGTAAATAGAGAACTATCATTTGTTATAGGCAAGCTTCAAAAACTAGAAAATGATGATTT
>JACOTS010000165.1 GCA_016178265.1 Candidatus Melainabacteria bacterium | reverse complement strand
TTGTATGCTTCTAGTGTATTTGCCATAAGCATTGCTACCGTAACAGGTCCAATACCACCAGGCACCGGTGTTATTGCTTTGCATACTTTGCTTACATTTTCAAAATCAACATCACCGACTAATTTTCTTTTCCCATCTTTTTCAACAACATTAATACCTACATCTACCACGATGGCACTTTCTTTTACCCAGTCTTCTTTTATAAGATGCTCTTTTCCAACAGCACATACCAGTAAATCTGCAGCTTTGGTTACTTCTTTAATATTTTTTGTTTTGCTGTGAGCAGTTGTTACTGTGCAATTTTCTTTAAGTAATAACATTGCAAGTGGTTTACCAACAAGGGTTGACCTGCCTACTATGACAGCAGATAGTCCATTTAAATTAATTGAATAATATTTTAAAATTCCTACTACACCTTTTGGAGTGCATGGTTGAAGTGATTTTTGTCCGGATACTATTTTCCCTAAATTATAAGGATGCAAGCCATCAACATCTTTGGTTGGATCTATAGCTTCAACTATAGTTTCTGGTCTGATATGTTTTGGTAATGGGAGTTGTACTATAATCCCGTCTATTTTGTTTGATTTATTTAGTAAATCAATTAAATTAATTATGTCTCTTTCTTTTGTGTCTGCTTGTAGCTTATGCACTTCTGAGTAAAACTCTAATTCTTTGCATTTTTTTTCTTTATTTTTTATATAAGCTAAACTTGACGGATTGTCTCCTACCAAAACTACTGCTAAACCAGGCACTTGTTTATTTTGGATTTTTAATAACTCAATTTCACTTTTAATGTGATGTAAGACTTCTTTAGCATAAGCATTTCCATCTAATATTAAAGGGGTTGTAGTTTTTTGACTCATAACTTATTTATGATACCAGTTACTTGGTATGAAATAACAAATCTCTAAATTTACTAAGTGTAAGTTTTCACTTCTACTTACCACCGGCTCGCTCACGAATGAGCTTCGCCGATTTTGCAAAGTACATTTTTATATACTTCTTGGCATTGTTATCCAGATTTTACCGAATAAATCGGGTAAAATCTTACTCATTGGGTAGTTAATCTTAAAATACTACACTAGCTAGGTAGTAATAAATTTTCATTTATTGAAAATTTAGGTTATGATGTTTGCTTGTTGTAGTGAGCCGGTGGCGGGTAAAAAAATATGTCAGTTAGACTTCCAAATCCATTACGCAAAGGCTCAACGATTGGCTTGATTTGTCCTGCAGGAGGATTTAATGATTATACAGAAGTCAAACGTGCTTTTAGATATTTAACAAAGATGGGATATAAGGTTGAGATTGGTAATTCGGTAGTAAATAAGAAAACTGTTTATCAATACTTATCTGGTGATGATGAAGCAAGGCTATTTGATTTAATGGGTTTTTGGTTGGATACAAGTATAGATGCGATTTTTTGTTTAAAAGGTGGCTATGGATCTTTAAGACTATTGAAAAAAATTAATTTTGAGGCTTTAAAAAAAGTAAAGAAAATTATTTTAGGATTCAGTGATATTACTGTTTTATTACTTGCTCTTTATGCAAAAACAAATCAAATTACATTCCATGGTCCGCTCGTTGGGGCACACTTTTTAAAGAGAAATTACATCCCAAGTGACAAAAGGTCTGCCAAGCATATGTTTAATATTTTAAAAGACCCCGCATATAAATTTTCATATAATTCTAAGGATGATGGTGTTGTTCTGCATCCTGGTAAAGCAACCGGTCACTTGATCGGCGGGAATCTAACTAGTATTTGTTCAATGCTTGGGACTGATTACTTACCGGACTTTAAAAATTCCATTTTATTTCTAGAAGATTGTAATGAGCATAAATACACAATTGATAGAATGCTTATGCAAATGAATAATGCAGGGTTATTGAAAGGAGTTGCAGGTATTGTATTTGGTAGTTTTTATAATTCTGGATTTACCAGCAAAAAACAAGTTGCAAAACTCTTAAGAGATGTTGTTCATGATTTTAATATTCCTATGATTTATTATTTTCCTTGTGGTCATGGATCTCAAAATTACACCCTTCCAATTGGGCGCAAAGTAATGCTTGATGCCGACAAGCTAACTCTTAAGTCAGTTGATTAGTCATTGTGCGTATGTGCACATAGGTACACAGGTACATAGTTGCAATTAATCGGTGTAAAATATACTTATGACAATTTTTGTTTTACCTTTTGAAAAAATGCATGGTACAGGGAATGATTTTATTCTTTTAGAAAAAAGACATTTACCTAATGGAATTAATCTATCTAAACTGGCAAGGCTTATTTGTGACAGACATTTTTCAATTGGTGCTGATGGGATTATTGTTGTGGATATCTCTCCAAATAAAGATGCTGATTTTGCTTGGGATTATTTCAACAGTGATGGTTCAGAAGCAGAAATGTGTGGAAATGGCATGAGGTGTTTTGCCAGGTATGTTTATGAGAGAGGGTTTACTGATGAAACTACATTTTCTGTTTTAACAAAAGGAGGGGTAATAAAACCTTCTCTTGAAGATGATGGTACAGTTACGGTTGACATGGGGATGCCCAATACAAATGGTGGTGTTAAGAATAAACTTACAGTGGATGGCAAGGAGTTTTTGTATTCATACATAGAAACCGGCAATCCGCACTGTGTCATATTTATTGATGATGAGATTAGCAATAAAGAATTTTATACATATGGACCTATGATTGAAAAGCATGAAAAGTTTAAGAAAGGTGTTAATGTTGAATTTGCTAAAGTAATTAATGAAAATCAAATATTGCTTAGGGTGTGGGAAAGAGGTGCTGGACCTACGCTAGCATGTGGGACAGGTGCATGTGCAACTTTAATAGCTGCAAATTTAAATGGGTTGACAGATGATAATGCAAATGTAGTGCTGCCAGGAGGCAAATTGAAAATAAAATGGGATAAAGCAACTAAAAAAGTTTTTTTAAATGGACCAGCTGAATTTGTATTTGCTGGACAGTTGAATTTAGATCCTAAGATTGTGTGTGATTAAAAAATGAACTCTATAGAATATGCTATTCATAAAAAAAGGACAGAGCATAGAAGGAAAAGAAATGTAATTAGACGATTTTTTCTTTTTGTATCAATTTTGATCATTGCAATTTTCTTGTATCAATTGTATTTATTGCCTGCTAAAACTTATATTCCTATAGTATTTGAAAAAAATAAGTTGCTTAATACTGAACTCATTAAATCTCAAGTTGAAGAATATGTTAATGGTAAGAATTTTTATCTTATATCCCTCAATAAGTTGTCTAAAGAGATTTTAGATTCTTGTACACTCTTAAAAAACATTATTATACGGAAATATATTTTTCCTAAATGTCAATTTGTTGCTTATGTTGTTGAAAAAGATGTATGGGGGATGCTAAAGCCTTTATCTGGTAGTAATTATGGAATGACTTATTTTATATCTGGTGAGGGAAATCTAATTTTACCTGAATATGTCGTTGAAGAAAATATTGAAGATATATTAATTTTACTTACTGCAAAAAATTCTGATGATTTAACACCAGAGGTGTTAAACATTGCTATGAAAAATCTGCTTTTGATGAAAGATAAATTTATGCTTGAAATAAAAGAAGTCAGTATAGAAGAGGATAATAAAATGACAATTACTTGCATGGATGATTTAATTATTAAAGCCGGCAAAATAAATGACGGGCTATATGAACGTACTGGGAGATTACAAAAAGCACTTGAAATAGCTCATGATAAGGGTTTGGTGTTACAGTATATTGATTTAACACTTGAAAAGAGTGTGGTATTTAAAGAAAAGGATATTACGACTGATAAGAGTAATGAAAGTAATAGAAATAATAGAAATAATTGAGGTAATTAAAGCTAGTAATACCTTTTGTTAAACGACTAGTAGACCTTGTAATATCTAGTTTCGTTTCTACCTACCACCGGCTTGCTTACGAATAAGCTTCGCCGGTTTTGCAAAGTGCACATATTATGTACTGCTTAGCATTGTTATCAAGATTTTACCGAATAAATCGGATAAAATCTTACCTCCTGAATAGTTAATCTTGAAACACTACACTA
>JACOTS010000164.1 GCA_016178265.1 Candidatus Melainabacteria bacterium | reverse complement strand
TCAATCTTAGCCTTTTAATAATTTTTGCTCTCTTTTGTTGACTTCCAGAAGAATCACTAAGTTCATTCCTAAGTTTTTGTGCCAACTCCTCAAGTCCAGGAAGTGCTTTTAATTCCCCTTTTTCTTCTCTAAGCTTCGCATCAGGAAATTCATATATAGGCTTTGCAAGTTCTTCAAGAATTAGCTTTAGAGCATCTGCACCAATAGCAACCTCAAACTGTGCATTTTCATCAACTGCTAAAACATCATATTCTTCTTCTGTCAGCATCTGATTTTTTGTAACTGTTTCTACATTGCCCGGATTTAAAACAATATATTGATTAAAATAAATAACTTGCTCTAAATCTCTAAGGGGAATATCAGTTAATAAACTTAAATAACTTGGAATACCTTTTAGAAACCATATATGACAAACCGGTGCTGCAAGCTTGATATGACCCATTCTATGTCTTCTTACTTTTGATTCAGTTACTTCTACACCACAACGCTCACATATAATTCCTTTATGCCTGACCCTTTTGTATTTACCGCAATAACATTCCCAGTCTTTTGTTGGACCAAAAATTCTTTCACAAAACAATCCGTCTTTTTCAGGTTTTAAAGTACGATAGTTTATAGTTTCAGGTTTAGTAACCTCACCAAAAGACCAACCCATCACTCTTGCAGGAGAAGCAACTTTTATTTGTATATGATTAAACTTATCAAATATTGATAAGTCTCTAAAATTGTTTCTAATTGCAGCCTCTTGTACTACCATATATTACCCTTCTGGAAGATTATCTGACTCCTTATTGTCTTTATTGTCTTTCTCAGTAAGATCTTCTATTTGAGATAGGTGCTCTAAACCTTCTTCTTTTTGTTCAGCACCGACCGGAGCTAAATTAGTTCTTGAAGACTGTAAATCTTTTAATTCTTCTTCAAGTCCAATATCTTTGCTTGACAGTGATATAGGTGATTGAATTCTTCTTTGCTCAACCTCTTCTGAAGTTAGATCAACCTCATCAATAGAACCTTCTTTTATTTGATTTAATACCGTCATATCTAGTCCTAAAGATTGCAATTCTCTCACGAGCACTTTAAATGATTCAGGCACACCGGCTTTTGGTGTATTTTCACCTTTTACAATAGCTTCATATGCTTTACTTCTACCTGTAACATCATCTGATTTAACAGTAAGCATTTCTTGAAGTGTGTATGCTGCACCATAAGCTTCCAGTGCCCAGCATTCCATTTCCCCAAGTCTTTGTCCACCAAATTGAGCTTTACCACCTAATGGTTGTTGAGTTACCAAGCTATAAGGCCCTGTACTTCTTGCATGAATCTTGTCATCAACAAGATGCACAAGCTTCATCATATATATTTTGCCTATAAGACTTGAATTCTCAAATTTTTCCCCTGTCCTGCCATCCATTAATACTACTTTTCCATCATCACTAATCCAATTAATACCATTTACATTCTTTCCTTCTTTAATTGCTCCAAGTACAAGTTCTCTACTGGCTTCCTCTCCATACATTTCATCAAACGGGGGAACCTCATAATGTTTTTCCATGAGCATTGAAGCAAGCCCTAGCATTGTTTCATAAGTTTGACCTACATTCATACGACTAGGAACCCCTAATGGATTTAAAAGAATATCAACGGAAGTACCATCTGGCAGATAAGGCATATCTTCAACGGGTAATATTTTTGCAATTATTCCTTTATTACCATGCCTACCAGCTACCTTATCACCAACAGAAACCCTTCTTTTTTGTGCAATGAAAACTCGAACTATCTTATTTGCTACTGGTGGAAGCTCATCACCTTTTTCTCTATCAAGTACCTTAACATCAACTACAACACCACTTTCACCATGTGGAACTCTAAGGGAATTATCTCTTACGTCTCTTGCTTTTTCACCAAAAATTGCTCTTAAAAGTCTTTCTTCGGGCGGATGATCTGATTCTCCTTTTGGAGTAATTTTCCCGACAAGAATCTCATCAGGAAATACTTTTGCACCAATTCTGACTATCCCTTCTTCATTCAAATGCCTTAATGATTCTTCGGAAACATTTGGAATTTCTCTGGTTATTTCTTCAGGACCTAATTTAGTTGATCTGGCATCAATTTCTAGTTTTTCAATATGAACAGATGTAAAAGTATCCTCTCTAACAAGTCGTTCACTTACTAATATTGCATCTTCAAAGTTATATCCTTCCCACGGCATAAATGCTACTAAAAGATTTTTACCAAGAGCTAATTCACCTCTATCAGTTGCAGGACCATCTGCCAAAACTTGTCCTGGAATAATTTTGTCACCAGCTTCAACAATTGGTTTTTGATTTAAGCATGTATCCTGGTTACTTCTATGAAATTTAGTTAAATGATATTCAACTTCATCACTCATAGACTGATACTTAACCCTTATCTTTTGAGATGACACATAAGTAATTTCTCCATAATCATGAGCCAGTATCACCATACCCGAGTCTCTTGCACATTGCTTCTCAATACCAGTTCCAACATATGGTCTTTCTGTCTGAACAAGCGGGACTGCTTGCCTTTGCATATTAGATCCCATCAGTGCACGGTTTGCATCATCATGCTCCAAAAATGGAATCAAAGCTGTACCAACAGAAACAATTTGAACCGGGCTAACACCAATATAATCAACCTCATGAGGAGGCACCTCAATAAATTCATTTTTATATCTAGCAGGAACAACCTCAGTTTTAAATTGCCCTTTCTCATCCAATGAAACATCACCGGGAGCTACTCTAAACAAATCTTCCTCATCCGCGGACAAATAATGTACTTCATCTAAAACAATTCCTTCTGTAACCTTTTTGTAAGGTGTTTCAATAAATCCATATTGATTAACACGAGCATGTGTTGCAAGGGAGCCAATCAAACCTGCATTAGGACCTTCAGGAGTTTCTACAGGACAAATTCTTCCATAATGACTGGGATGAATATCACGAACAGCAAATCCTGCTCTTTCTCTTGATAAACCTCCAGGACCAAGTGCTGATAATCTGCGCTTATGTGTAAGCTCAGCTAATGCATTTGTTTGATCCATAAATTGGCTCAGTTGCGAGGAACCAAAAAATTCTCTAATAGCAGCAATTAATGGTTTTGGATTTAAGAGGTTTGACGGTGTTAATGTGTCTACATCTTGCAATGTCATTCTCTCTTTAATAATTCTTTCAAGACGCGACAATCCAACTCTAAATTGATTTTGTAAAAGTTCACCTACTGATCTTATTCTTCTGTTACCAAGGTGATCAATATCATCTATTTGACCTTCGTCATAATGAAGATTAATTAAATAATCAATTGCTGTAACAATATCTTCTCTTGTTAAAACCCTTACATCTTCAGGAACAGAAAGTCCAAGCTTTTTGTTTAATTTATATCTGCCAACCTTACCTAGGTTATAGCGTTTGTCATCAAAAAATCTTGATTCTATTAGCTGTCTGCCCCCTTCAACGCTGGTAGGATCTCCAGGCCTTAGTTTTTTATAAACTTCAATAAATGCTTGTTCTTTTGAATCAGCAGGATCCTTTTCTAAAGTTTTGTTTAAAAAGTCAAAGTGATGGAATAATGTTTCCATTTCACTTGGTGCATAACCTAAGGTTCTTAATAATGTTGTTGCATGAAGCTTTCTGTTTTTGTCTATTTTGACATGAACAATATCATTATTATCAGATTCAAATTTAAGCCAAGCACCCCTATTGGGTATAAGGGTTGCATTAAAGGTTCTTTTACCGCTTGGATCTACTTCTCTCTTAAAATAAATTCCAGGAGACCTGACAATTTGTGAAACAACGACTCTTTCCGCACCATTAATTATAAAAGTCCCGCGATCCGTCATCATTGGTATTTCACCAACGAACATTTTATTTTCTTTTATTTCACCTGTATCCCTATTAACAAGTCTTAGTTTTATGTGAAGTTTTTTAGTATAACTTTGCTCAGTATCTCTTGCTTCTTGAGGAGTTTTTGCTTTTTTAGGTTCAGTATGATCTTCAAATGAATAATCATCATGCAAAAAGTAAAGCTCTAACCTACCTGTATAATCTCTTACCGGAGAAAATGATTTTAATTCTTCAGAAAGCCCTTCTCGTAAAAACCACTCAAAAGATGCTTTTTGAATTTCAGTTAAATCTGGTAGAACAGCAGTCCTCTGCCCTACCTTTGCGTACGGTTGTATACGCTCAGGTAATTTAAGAACCATTAATTTCCTCTATTTACTCAAATAATAAGCCGAATTCTATATTTCTTAGGACAACTCCGGTGCGAAGCTTAAATTATAAAGGCAGCCTTCTAAATTGTCAAATAAAACATGAAGTACTTAAGGTCGACTGTATATACGGCCCACTAAAACAAGTTCTAACTATATTTATAGATAATACTATTTGTTTAAGCACAAGACAATATGTCTCCCAAATATTTAACAATAATATATATTCAGCAAATACTTTTCTGAAATTTGCAGCCCTAAAATATTTGGTACGCTTAAACTCAGAAATGCCGGTGTGGCGAAATGGCAAACGCAGTTGACTCAAAATCAGCCGAGCTTAGGCTCTTGTCGGTTCAAGTCCGACCACCGGCATATCAAAATTTAAATTTTTATTTGAAATTACTATCTGCTAACAAGTCTACTATTTCATGCAGTTCTTTTGGTTTAGTTGGTGTATCTGTAATTAACTGAGCAGTTTTATCAATATTAAATTTCATAGAAATTGCACTTTGATAAATATTTCTTAGCATGTACTCTTTTTCATTAGAAGTAAATTCCCTATTAAGCAAAAGCTCAGTAAAACCTACTATTAAACATAATGGGTTATTTAAATCCTTTACAAGTACTGTCATGTCGTCCTTGTTTATATGACACGGGAATTTAACAGAAGGAGTAACTGAATAAGATATCTCTTCTTGTTTTTCCAATCGTTTTGGATCTCTTAAATAAAAATAAGAGAGTGCAAATATATAAGATGTCATAAAGAAAACTAGTTGAAATCCATTAAATAACACAACGCTTGATATTCCAAAAACCAAAGCATAAATAGCAATGAGCACCGTTCAAACAACTTGACTATAAACAATTCCTTGCTTTAATTTTAATGCTTGAACACCTGGATCCCTAACATACATAACTCCAAGAGCATATATTAATGAAGAGATAAAAAACATAAGATTCACACCGGTCATAATTAACTGCGATGAAACCCCGTACACACCCACATATAATAAAATCAATGCTCCAGCAATAATATTATTTGCAAACAAGCTTTTTCTTACAATGCTTTTCTTACTATCAATTGTCATTATTGGTACAAATATCCTAATCTATTTAAATTGTACGGATAATAATCTTACAATCAATATAACCAGCATCACACTTATCTACAGGAACATCCCTACAAAACAAAAGAAATATCTAATCTATAGGAGTTAGCCCTTAGAATGATTAAAAAACAACTAACTAAAACAAAGACAAAAATAAATTCTAGCTCTTAGTAATTAGTAATAATTGCTTACCAGCATATTTAGCATCTTTACCCAGGAGTTCTTCTATTCTCAAAAGCTGGTTATACTTTGCAACCCTATCTGTTCTTGCTGGGGCACCGGTTTTTATTTGACCGGAAGAAGCCCCTACTGCAAGATCACTGATAAATGCATCTTCTGTTTCACCACTCCTATGGCTTACTACTGTTGAATAATTGTTTTCAACTGCATACTGCATAGTACGCAACGTCTCTGTTAAAGTACCTATCTGATTTAATTTAATTAAAATTGAGTTAGCACAGCACTCGCTTACTCCTCTTTCAAGTCTTTTTATGTTAGTTACAAACAAATCATCACCAACAATCTGGACTTTTGCACCAAGTTCTCTTGTAAGATTTGCCCAACCCTGCCAATCTTCTTCACTTAAAGGATCTTCAATAGAAAATATTGGGTAATCTTTTACCCACCCAGAATATAAGTCAATCATTTGATCTGATGTTAAGATCTTCCCCTCTTTTGCCAAAACATATTTACCTTGTTTATGTAGCTCAGTCGATGCAGCATCTATTGTTATATAAAAATCAGATCCACACTTATAGCCTGTTTTTTCTATAGCTTCCAGAATGAGTTCTATTGCATCACTGTTAGCTTTTAAAGATGGTGCAAATCCACCCTCATCACCAACAGATGTACTTAATCCCTTTGAATGAAGAAGTAACTTCAAAGAATGATAAACTTCAGAACAAGCTCTTAGAGCATCACTAAAACTCTTTAGTCCTATAGGCATAATCATAAACTCTTGAAGATCAACTGAATCAAGAGCATGTTTACCACCATTTAAGATATTCATCATTGGGACAGGCAAAATCAAGGAGGATTGAGGATTGAGGTTTGAGGATTGAGATAAAAATTGATATAAATGTTCATGGCGAGCTATTGCAATTGCTCTTGCTAGTGCAAGACTCACACCTAAAATTGCATTGGCACCTAAATTACTTTTATTTTCAGTACCATCTAACTCAATTAACAGTTCATCAACTTCATTTTGTCCATTTAGTGAAAGCTCAACTTCTTTTCCAATAAGCTTTGTTTTTATTTTTTCATTTATATTAGCTACTGCTTTTAAAACACCTTTTCCATGGTACCTGTTTTTATCCCCATCTCTAAGCTCAACAGCTTCAAAGGCACCTGTACTAGCTCCTGACGGTACAGATGCTCTACCTATATGACATTTTTCAAGCTCAAGCTCTACCTCTACAGTAGGCGTACCTCTTGAATCTATTATTTCTCTTGCTTTTATATCTTCTATCTTTGCACTTTTCTCACTCATCGTCATTGCCCTTCCTGTTACTAAATTAAATATAGATTGTAGAACCCCTATCCTCACTCCTTTCTCCTAACTCCTATCTCCTAATTTCTATAGATTAAACGCCCTATCCCCAGCATCACCCAAACCAGGGACAATATATCCTTTGGAATTAAGCGTAGGATCAACTCCTGCTACATAAAAATTCACTATGGGAAATTTTTTAGCTAATACATCCATAGTATCTTTTGCAATAAGAACACTAAGTACAAATATATTCCTTGCCCCTAAAGCAATCATTCTTTGAAGAACAGTAGTAATTGTCCCACCAGTAGCAAGCATTGGCTCTAAAACAAAAAATGTGGTTTTTTTACTGACTTTTCTGGGTAATTTATCAAGATACCAATGAGGCTGTAAAGTTTTTTCATTTCTATATAATCCAACATGAGCAACCTTTGACATTGGGACCATGCTTTTAACACCGGGAAGCATCCCGAGTCCTGCTCTAAGAATAGGAACGAGATAAATATGTTTTTGATCTATAAATAACCCCTGAGTTTTTTTCAGCGGGGTTTTAACACTTCTTTTTGAAATTAATGACTTAACTTTTCCATTTGAGATTGCTTCTGAAAACAAAATCATTCCAATGTTTTCAACTGCTACTCTAAATTGCTCAGGTGTAGTATTTTTATCTCTTGCAGTACTTAACCAATTTTCTGTAAGAATATTTGAAGATTTAATTACCGACATTTCTTAACCTATTTCCTTAACTTAACTTCTTAACTTTGTAACTTAACCATTGTAAATTAAGAACTGAAAGTCACATTTATTAACTTTTAGCAAATTTACCAATTATTCAGATTTTATGCTTTATTATCTTTTAATAATTAATATTGAAAAGCTAACATCCAGTATGTCATAATAAAAAAAGATTAACAGGTTTCTTATTTGATACTATTTATTTAAGTAATTAATAAAGACAGGAGAAATGAAATGGCAAGTACGGTTCAAGCAATACAACCAATTATTGAACAAGTTGGCACAATGCTAGATCAGCAAGCAGCTGGAGCAGCAAAAGCAATTAAGCTTGCAGGCCCAAATAAAACTTTGGGTGATTATATGAAATCTGCAAAGGGCGATGCTGGAAAACAAGCTCCTGTTCATGAAATAAACAACCAAATGAACAGCCTTCAGTTAATAGTTGATCCAAAAAGATCTACTGTTACTGTTCAAAAAAAAGGTGGCAATTCACTAGTAGAGCAAATCGATACTATTCAAAAATCACCTGAATTTAAAGAACTAGCAAAAGCAAAGGAAACCAAAGAATATTATGGTTATCTGCAAGCCCCGTTACTTGAATCCGCCAGAAAGATGTCTGAATATTCACAAGCAATCTTTGTAGCAAGAGCAGGAAAACCAAAAGATATAGAAGCTGCCGCTAAAAAATATTTAACTAAAGCTGTCACTTCACTAGTAAAAGCAAAAAAATATGCAAGTGATCCACACAGAGCGCAACTACTTGCAACTCAAGCAGGTATTCTAAAAGGACTTATTGAAGCATCCAATGTACAAAGTGTAGTTAAGAGCTATCCAAACTTAGATAAAGAACTACAACCATTATTTACTAAGTTAGGTGTTGATGATGTTTATCAACAAGCCGCTCAAAAAATAATTAATGAAGCAAAACAAGTTGAACAACCTACAGAAGGACAGCAAAGAGGTGGCTTACCAGGTGGACAAAGACCACCATTTGAACTTCCTCAAAGAAGAGCAGCATAATTCTATAACCACGAGCGTTCGCACGAAAGAGTCTGTCTCAAAAATCATATGGGTATTGTAACTGCTCACCTACTATAAGCAAACGCGTGGGTGACACCGGAAGGGAGGGGGTCCATGAGCAAGGAACGCAGCTCATGGAGGGTAACCTGTAGGTGGCAGGACCCACTAAGTTATAGCTAAT
>JACOTS010000167.1 GCA_016178265.1 Candidatus Melainabacteria bacterium | reverse complement strand
TGTTAGCCTCCCATCAGCTGAAAATCCATTAGTGAGTGAAAAAAGTATTGTTGATTTTGAGTATCCTACAAAAAACCCATCGGTAGCAGAAGGTAAAAAACTGTTTGCAAAAAATTGTGCAGAGTGTCATGGCGGTACTGAAAAGCCAAACTTTTCTGTAAATTATGTTAATAAAGTTTCTCCATCAGAGTTATTTAAAGTTATTACTACCGATCTAAAGCACCAGTCTTTTAAAGATAAGCTAACTATTAAGGAAAGATGGGATACGGTAATGTATTTGCGTTATGCAATTTTTGGACTTCCTGATGATTTTGAAGATATCAAAACTAAATTTGGAGGTAATTGTGCAGTATGTCATGGAACTAGAGGGCATGCAGATGGAAGCTTACACTATTTCTTAAATCCGCCACCTGCTAACTTTACTCAATTTAGCAGGCTCTATGAAAAAACTGACGAGACATTGTTTGAAGAAATTTCAAATGGTATTCCATGGACTGCAATGCCACCTTGGAAAGATAGAGTTGACAAAGATAAGAATTTTGTTTTTGATGATAAATTTAGGTGGCAATTAGTGAAATATGTAAGGCATTTTGGTTATGAGTTAAAAGAGGATCCTTTAAGAAATGAAGAGTTATTTTCTGATGAAACAAAGGAAAAGGAGTAAAACAGGAGTTTCAATTATGATGAATCTTATTACAAGGAGAAATTTACTTAAAGCAATTCTTTCAATTCCTATTTTAGGAACCCTTGCCATGGCTGTTTCACCGTTTATGAGATTTTTAAAGCCTACTATTAAGCCGTTTAATTACATGCAGGGACCTGACCTTCCTGAATCTCTTGAACCTGTTATGTTTGATTTATCTTTGTTTCCTAATGCATTTGATTTTCAGTCTTTTAATTTTATTCAAGCAAATAAAGAGTTTACTGCTCTTGGAAGGCAAATAAATAAAATACCAGGATTTGTTGTTAAGTTACCTAATGGAGATTTTGCTGTTTATAGTAGAATCTGTCCACATCTTGGATGTGTGTTTAATTTTGTTAAAGATCCAGAAGAAGTTGCAAAAGGATATAACTTTAAACCTGATGGTCCTGTTTTTGCTTGTCCGTGTCATTTAAGTGTTTTTGATATTCAACATGATGGAAAGGTTGTTTCTGGACCTGCTCCAAGACCACCAAGAAAATTTTATTACAAAGTAGAAAACAATAAGCTTGTAATCAGTGATTTGGAATCAGGGGGAGTAGCGTAACTAGGAGTTAGGAGCTAGGGGTTAGGAGTTAGTTAGTATGAGTAATGGAGTAGAAAATATATCAATTGATAAAGGTAAGGACTCAATCCTCCATCCTCAATTCTTAATTACTAAATTAAAGCAATTTGCAGATGCTAGCAAAAAATATGTTCTTGCACAAATTAATGGCATAGATATTTTTGATGAGCATTATGTAGATAAAGCTCAGACAAATCCTTGGTATACACTTGGTTCTCTTGTATGGCTTTTTTGGATGGTTACAATTGTTACAGGTTGCATTCTTATGGCTTGGTATCTTCCATCTATTCATGAAGCATTTGATTCGGTAGTAAGAATACAAAATGAAATTCCATTTGGAGGCATTACTCGTGGTATGCACAAGTATGGTGCTGATGCGCTTATTATTGCTGCTACAATGAGACTTTACCGCATTTTTATTGCAGCAGATTATAAGCCAAATCGTGAAATTAATGTTGCAATTGCCCTTTTAACATTACTATTAGGAATGTATTCAGGGCTTACCGGGTATCTTTTAATCTGGAACCAAAGAGCATTCTGGGCAACAAAAGTTTTTGCAACCTTTCCTACTTATGTGGAACAGTTTTATTTACTTGGACCAACACATGTTGGTGTTAATACTTCTCAAATCCTTTTAGGTGGAAGCTCAATTGGACAAGCTACAATGACAAGATTTTATTCCTTTCATATTGCTTTTTCACTTATTGCACTTATTGCTGTTGAACTTTATTTTTATAAAAATGGACTCAAGAGATTTAATATTCCATGGAAAATAGCACTGGTACCTTTATTTCTTGTATTAATAACGGCTATTATTCTTCCTGCACAATTTGGTCACAGAGCAAATCCTGAAATTACTCCGCTTCCAATTTTGTCTGATTGGTATTTTCTGGCTCTTTACCAGTTTCTAAAATATATAGAACCTGTGTGGGCTACTGCACTTACAGTGCTTATACCGCTTACTGTTGTTGTATTGCCCTTTTTTGATTTTGGTCCTGAAAAACATATCTTAAAGCGTCCAATATTTTTGATGGTGTGTATTATGGGATTATTAGAATGTCTCATTTTTTCATTTCTGATTATTTATAATATGGCAAATATCCATCAGGATCCTCCTATATGGAGAGCTGGGACATGGATATTGATAGCTATTGGGGTTGTCTGGCAATATATTTTGCAAGAACGATACAAACAAAAACCACTTTTTGCAGTTGGTGATTTTATTGCTTATGTAATTTGTCCGCTTTTTGTTTTATATTATGCATTTCCAACATTCATTAACGGCTGGATCACTGTAAAAGACCAATTACTTGGTACAGGGATATGTATGATTCCAGCAACAATTGGTTATGGATGGCATTTGGTTCTTAGAAAAAAACTTAAAGCAAACGAGGAAGGGGCTAGTACATGAAACAATTTAAACCATTAAGATTTATAGTTTTTTTTGCTAGTGTTTTTGCACTTGCAAAATTTTTTGAGGCAGGTAAATTAATGTCCAATGAATTGACTTTTGCAAACTTTCCACTATCAATCTTGTCTTTTTTAGGGCTTATTTGTTTACTGGTTATAATGGGTTACTGGGTATATGAGGATGAAAAAGAAAAAGGTAACTTAAGGGTTAAAATCGGTTTTTATGAGAAAGTTTACAGTTTGTTAACTAGAAATAGTCAGGAGCAAAAGAGACAAAAGTGAGAAACATTCTTCAAATAGGAATAGGACTTATTTGTGTACTGGCAACAGTAACAATTGTTGTACTACTTGTTATCTCTGAACTTAATTTTATGGATTTAAGATTTGGTCTGTATTTTGGTGTGCTTGGGGTCGTTGCATCAGTTGCATTTTTTGTTCTTAATAGGAATGATGATAATGAAGAAACAGATCCAGTTAAGGATAAGGTGAGATGATGTATCAGCAAACGCTACAAAAATTACAAACTGTAACCATTGCTTTTGAAAAATGGCTAAATAAGGTATTTAGTCAGCAATATAATCCTTTTTATTACCATGGAGCATTACCCAACTTCTTTATGTGGACATTGTTCATTACAGGAATTTTGCTTTTTGTATATTTCCAGCCTACATTGGATAGCGCTTTTATTTCAGTAAACTATATTTCTACAAAAGTACCCTTTGGGAGTATTACCAGAGGGCTTCACAGGTATGCTGCTGATGCAATGATGATCACGGTAATTTTACATGCACTAAGAGTTTACTTAACAGACAGATATAGAAAGTACAGATGGCTTGTATGGTATACAGGCATTCTTCTTTTAATTTTTATGTTTGTTATTGGCATAACTGGTTACATTCTTGTTTGGGATGAGCGTTCGTATATGATTGTTTTAATGCTTGCTAGTGCATTAAAACAAATACCGCTTATAGGTGGACCGCTTGCCCTTACGTTTGTAAATGGTGATCTTGTTACAAGTTATACAATGGCAATGGCCTTTTTCTTGCATGTTGGAATTTCATTTTTACTTCTTTATGGACTTTGGTGGCATTATCTTAGAATCTCAAGACCGGTTACTGATGTACCGCTTGGGCTAGGGCTTTTATTATTTGCATCTATATTAATTCCTGCAGGAGTTATTCCTGTAATAAGTGGTAAGCCAGCAGTTTTAACTCAAACACCAACTGAGTTTCCTGTTGATTGGTTTTACCTTTGGATTTTCCCAATGTTTTCTAGTATGCCTGCAATGGTTGTGTGGACAATTTTATTTATTATTACAGCAATACTACTTGCAGTTCCATTCCTTATTACTGACAGACCAAAGTCTCCTGCTACGGTAAGTTTGGAAAATTGTGTTGGTTGTACACTTTGTGCAAAAGATTGTCCTTATGAAGCAATTTATATGGTACCAAGAACAGATCATCCGAAATACAAACAACTTGCAGTAGTTATTGATGCTAGATGTGCTGAGTGTGGGCTTTGTGTTGGTGCTTGTGCATTTAAGGCTATCGATCTTCCGTATATGAACTCACAAGAGGTAATTGCTAAGATTGGAGATATTATGAAAGAACCTGTAGGAGCAGGGGTGTAATAATGACTGAAAAGAAAAAAATCCTCGGAATCGTCTGCGAAAGAAGCGTGAATTTAAACAAACACCTTCTTGGGAATAGGCTTAAGGATAAAAATAATGTGATAGTTGTTTCAATGCCTTGCTCTGGCATGATACAACCGGCAATGCTTGAAGCTGGTTTTAAAGCAGGGGCAGAAGGTGTTTTTGTAATGGGATGCCAAATAGGAGACTGTCATTTTAGAGAGGGCAATAAATGGTGTCAGGATAGACTTCTTGGGCTTAGGCCACCAAATATTAAAAAGACAGTTGATAAAAATAGAGTAAGAGGTTTATGGCTTTCGCAGGTTGATTATAAGAAATTCTTGGAAAAGGTAGAAAAGTTTGAAAAAGAGCTTGAAAAATTACCTAAAGAACAAACTGAAAAACCCACTTCACCAGCAGCTAAAGTTTAAGCAGGAGGATTTATGGCTAATATAAAAGATGCAAAGATTTGGCTTAATGTAAAAAAGGAGTCTCCTATAAAACTGGTTTATAGTTTTGTTTTCTTTTACCTTCATTTTTTTATATGGCTCCTATTAATTGCATCTTTTGGAATTATTGCTGAGTTTTAAGGTCTTAACCTGTTTCTACCTACCACCGGCTTGCTTACGAATAAGCTGCGCCGGTTTTGCAAAGTGCACATATTATGGACTTCCTGGCATTGCTATCAAGATTTTACCGAATAAATCGGATAAAATCTTACCTCTTGAGTAGTTAATCTTGAAACACTACACTAGTTAGGCAGTAACCTTAACCTCTTAACCTTTTGTTTCTTAATTGATTTTTACAAGCCTTTTAAACTAATATAAACAGTAAAGGCATAAATATACAATGCAAGTTTCAAGAGCTGTTATTTCTGATATGTTTCATCTGCCCGTTGGCTGCCCCTTTCCTAAAAAAGGAGTAAGCATTTCTGAGCATGCAGCAAATTGGCTTAATAGTGAAGGCAAGGAAGTTAGTACACCGCAAAAAATTTCTTATGGTACTTATGCAGGAATTGCAACGGTTGTACTTGGTGCAATTGTTGGCTTTCTAGGCTTGAAAAATGATAACCCAATTTCAAAAGCACTTGGTGTTGCACTTGCTGCTATTGGTGCGACAATAGCTTTTGTAGGTAAGTTTTTTGGACATGATCAAGCATTATTTAACAAGCTACAAAAAGAGCTAATTTTTAGACCAGATAAAAAAATTAATGAAGCTGCAATTGAAGAGAATGGAATTTCGAAAAATCATGAGGTATTGATAGATGTTCCAAATTCTGATGGTGCAAAGCTTCATGGTTACTTCGTGCCATCACCTAAACCTACTAATAAAGTTGTACTTTATTTGCACGGTCGGGCACACAATAATGGTGATTCGGTTGTTGCTTGTAAAAAGATTCAGGAGCATGTACCTGTAAATGTTCTTATGGCAGATTATAGAGGCTTTGGAAAAAGTGCTGGTGAGGCATCGCATGAATCAGTAATTGAAGATGCAAAAGCAATGTATTCTTATTTATTAGATCAAGGTTATAAACCAGAAGATGTAACTGTATATGGACATTCTTTAGGTGGTGCAATAGGGATTGAGCTTGCAGCTCAGTTAAAAGGCAAGGTTAAAAATCTTATAGTTCAATCATCTTTTGCTTCATTTGAAGATATAGCAGATGATTTTATGAAGAAATATGTGCCTGGGTTTGTTGGCAACACGATAAAACGTATTCTTCCTGAAGCATTTGTTTCAAAACAAACAATTAAAAAGCTACACCCTGATACAAAACTTTTGATTTTACATGGAAGTGATGATGAAATAATAGCAACTAAACAAGCTGCAGAACTTTTTGATAGTGCAAGAGTCCGTAATAAGCAATTTTATGTCTTGCATGGTGCTCATCACAGCGATTTTTATGAACATATAGATGAACATAGTGCAAAGGCTTTAAGAGAATTTATTGGTGTTTAGATATCAGCGCCCAGATCTGTGAAAGTTTTAGATATACCTTTATATGAATCTATGGTATCTGTAAATTCTTCAGGTGAAATCATTGATTGCAAGCTTGTTTCATTTCTTGCTGTTGTTTCAAATGTTTGCTCATTACCTTTTTCATCTTTTACAGTCCAGATCGTTTTGTCTTTATATGCTCTCGCTTTTATGGAATTCTCTTTACCTGCAATTTCAAACGGAAGTTTAATTTCAATTGCTTGTTGAGGACATAGCTTGATGCATGCGGCACAATCCCAGCAATCTGCATTACAACAGATTTGTGCTTTTCCTGTAGATTCCATATAAATCAAATCTCCTGGGCATGCCATGTTACATGGAGTTTCATGTTGTGGAAAACCACAACCGTTACATAAATCTGGATCTATAAAAATTCCCATTTAGACCTCAATTAGTTTTTTATCCAGTGGTTTACATTCTCTTTCAATTATTTTTATTACATCGCTATTTTGATCATAAATAGAATTGACAAACTTAAGCCAGTTTTTATCATCACGTTCAGGATAATCTGCTCTTGATTGATATACAGGCCATCTTGTCTCTTTTCTGTAAATCAAATGTTCAATTAATACCTGTGCTACATCCAGCCTGTCTATTACTTCATGACATTTCATTAGTTCGTGAAAATTGTTTCCAAATAAGCTTTTAGATTCTTTCTTTAAATCTTTTATATATTTTCTGGCTTTTGTAAGTTTTTGCTCATTTAAAACATAATTGCTTGATATTCCCCCAGCATATTCATCCATTATTTTTTGCATTCTAAGTTCCAGTTCATCGGGCAAAACAACTTCTTTTCTCATATCCAATAAAGAAAAAACTCTTTGTATTTCATCTTTTATATCTTTTTCGGCTACTGTTGGCTCATCAATGCTTTTAAATCTTGATACTACATGTCTTGCAACTATCATTCCTTCTACAGCAGCACCAGGAACATATTTTTTAGGTGCTCCTCCTGCAACATCACCAGCTGCATATAAATTTTCTATTGTTGACATTCTATTTATGTCTACCCAATAACCAGCTTGTGCATGCCCCCCAACTATAAAAGGTTCAGTACCAACAATTTCAGGAGGATCTGTATTTGGAGTAGTTCCTCTGGCTGCCCAATATAAAGTTAAACCAGGAGTCATATGTAAATAATAAGCTTTTAATTTTTCAGATTGCTCCTTATTCAAATGAGTGGTATCTAAATAACAAGGTCCTCTTCCCTCAATATTTTCCTGCAAAGTTGCCCAAAGCCTCATAGGAGTTGACATTCCATGCCCTCCGTATTTGCTATATCTTTCTTCTAAATATCTTTCGCCTAGTGCATTGACTTGCTTAGCTTTTACTCCTTGTGCAACTGCTCCAGTGGGTGCCATTAAATCCTTAATGCGCATGCTTACGTAGCGCATTTCAAATGTTGTCATTTCAGCACCAGCTCTAATTCCAATGGCATAGCCAGCACCAGTATTAAAGGGAGAATACCATGTTTTATGTCTTGCTTGCCCCTCATTATTTGGTTTATAAATTCCACTTGCCCCGCCTGTTGCTACAAGCACTGCTTTTGCTTCTATAACATAGATTTTTTTGTCTCTTAAACCAAACGCAAATGCTCCACAAACTTTATTTTTGCTAACTATTAGATTTGTAACTACTACCCTATTTAATATTTTGTCTTTAAGCTCTCTTTTTACTGCCTGAGCAATTATTGGTTTAATCCTTTCACCCTGAACAACTATTGAACCTCTTCCACGTACTATTGGTTTTCCATTTTCATCTTTTGGAATGGGTAACCCCCACTTTTCAAGAATGTCTGCAACCTTGTTAACTTCTTTTGCAATTGTGTATACAAGGTCTTCTCTAATTAAATCCATAGAATCTTTTTTTATGTAATCCACAAAACTTTCTAAAGTATTTCCCGGTGTTACATATGCATTTAATGCATTAATTCCAGCAGCAAGACAACCGCTTCTATCAATATGAGCTTTTTCAACCATGAGTATATCCATATTTGGATTTAGTTTTTTTGCTTCATAAGCAGCAAAGCAGCCTGCTGCACCAGCACCTATGATTAAAAAATCAGTTTTTAACTTTTTTATTTCAACAGAATTCATTACTTTATATGATCTTTAAAGTTTTGCGACAGCTTAATTTTTAACTGTATTAAAGAATACATGTTTCTACCTACCACCGGCTTGCTCACGAATGAGCTGCGCCGGTTTTGCAAAGTGCACATATTGTGGGCTTTTTAACATTGCTATCAAGATTTTACCGAATAAATCGGATAAAATCTTACCTCTTGAGTAGCTTGCTTTGAAATATTACACTAGC
>JACOTS010000160.1 GCA_016178265.1 Candidatus Melainabacteria bacterium | reverse complement strand
GTGATTTTTTAAAACAATATTGCATCATAAAATGGCGCGTCAGGCAAGGTGTATTTTTTGAGCTTTCCGCAGCGTAAGCGAGGACCAAAGCTCATAAAAATATACCTTGCCGGTTAAACAGCCATTTTATGATATCTGGTTGCTATACTCAAAATCAAAAGAGGTTATGTTCTTAGTGTATTTTCCTGTGTTTTAAAAAAGGAAGATTTTTTCTTAAATTTCTTAAGTATTCAAAATCAAGTTCAGAAAAAATAACAGCTTCTTTATTTCCTGGAGCTTCTTCTAAAATCCTTCCCCATGGATCAATAATAAGACTGTGCCCCAGTGTCTTTAATCCTGCACTTCCCGAACCACATTGTGCAGGAGCAATTACATAACACTGATTTTCTACAGCTCTTGCTTTTAAAAACATATGCCAGTGTGTTCTTCCTGTTACTTTTACAAAAGAAGCAGCAAGGCAAAGAATTTCTGCGCCTTTTTTTGAATAATATCTGTATAATTCAGGGAATCTTAAGTCATAACAGACGCTGAGTCCAACTTTTACCTTCTTTTTATTACCAATTGAAACAAGTTGAGGTTTATTGCCACCTCTATTTCTGGATGATTCAAGTATTAATTTACCGTTTAGATTAACATCGAAAATATGCATTTTCCTGTATTTAGTAGTGATTTTGCCTTTAGGATTTATTACTATTAAAGTGTTGTATGGTTTTTTATGCTTTTCAACTCTTTCCATAATGCTGCCAATAAGAATCCAGACACGATGTTTTTTTGCTAGTTTTGCAATGAAGTTTGTAGAATAGCCTGGAATTGGCTCGGCTGCGTCTGCAGCTTTTAGCAGATTTCCTCTAAAGTTAAAAACCTCCGGTAAACAAATAAGTTCAGGCTTCTTTTTTAGAGCACGTTCAATTAATTTTTTTGCTTTTTGTAAGTTCTTTTCTTTATTTTCACCGCTGTTCATTTGTATAACAGCTACTTTTAAATTTTTCATAACTATGTTGTGTAAATCCTTTAACCAATCCTTCTGTGTTCAAGTGCAGGAAGATTCTTTCTTATATTTTTTAAATAATCCAGATCAATTTCTGCAAATAATACAGCTTCTTTATTTCCAGATCCCTCAGCTAGAATCTTCCCCCAAGGGTCAACTATTAAACTATGCCCATAAGTAGGGACATTATGTGAACCAATGCCACATTGATTAGGGGCAATTATATAGCATAGGTTTTCAATTGCTCTTGCCCTTATAAGTGGGTGCCAATGTGCTTCTCCTGTTTTTTTAGTAAATGAGGATGGAATGCAAATTATTTCAGCTTTTTTGTTGGCATAGGTTCTATAGAATTCAGGAAATCTTAGATCATAACAAATGCTTAGACCCAGTTTGATTTTATTAATGCTAACTAAATTGGGAGATTTGCCTGGAGCATTTCGTTTTGATTCATATATTTCTTTTTTGCCAAGCTTGATATCAAACAAATGCATTTTTCTGTATTTGGTAACAAATTTTCCTTTATTGTTAATCAGGATGGATGTGTTATATGGCTTTAATGATTTTTGATCTTTTTCCATTAGGCTGCCAATTAAAATCCACACGTTATATTTCTTTGCCAGATTTGAAATTAGTTTAGTTGAATAACCGGGAATAGGTTCTGCTGCATTAATAGCTTTTTTAAGATCCCCTCTAAAGTTAAATACTTCAGGAAGAACAATGAACTTTGCGTTTCCTTGAACAGCTTTTTTTATTAATCTTTCTGCTTGCTTTAAATTTCTCTCTTTATTTTCACCGCTGTTCATTTGGATAGCAGCGACCTTGAGTTTATTTTTCTTAAACATATGACTAATTATAAGTCAGTGTTTCTTGTTTATTAGATGAGTATAAAGTTGATACTTCCTTATTTATTATTTGTGCAATCATCAGCATCTGTCCATTAGGATATCCATTGTAAGCTTCTATTAAAAACCCGTTGTCATGAACCATGTCTTG
>JACOTS010000159.1 GCA_016178265.1 Candidatus Melainabacteria bacterium | reverse complement strand
TTGCTTGCATGCTAACTTTACCTGCAGAGGTAATTCCTTCAATAGTTCCAATTACAAAACTGCCTACTGGGATCAGATTTGCATTATTAACATTTAAATCATTTAAAATAGTTGCACTAAATTCATCTCCTACCTCATTTGTTGCAGAATCCAACTCTGTGTTTACCGATATTTTTAATTTTGTATTTTTAGGTAATGCTTCATTAATGCTAGCCATACCTTTTAAAGTTTGCTCTTTGTAGAAAAGAAGCTCATTCTGGTTGTCGATTGCAATTGCAGGTAGTATGCATATGCAGGCAAGCAACATAATAGTGTTTAATATATTGAAGTGCTTCAAGTTCATGTTGGCCTTAGTATAACTGGTTAATTTTATGCTTTAATTTTCAAGTAATTAAAATTTGGTTAAATAATTAACCAAGGAACTTGCCTCCTCTTATCTACATACCCTACAATTTATTTGTAATAACGGTCATTCAATTGATGTATATGTCAGGAAATAAAAAGAAGTATAAAAAAGTTGTTGTACTTTTATCTGGGGGTCTGGATTCCTCTACGCTAGCCTATTTGGTTGCAAGGGAAGAAACAAAATTTACTCGAAAGCTAATCTACACGTTAACTGTAGATTATGGTCAGAAGCATAGAATAGAGCTTGTAAGTGCTAGAAAGATATCTCAAGCTATATCAAGCTTTTCTCATAAGGTCATTAAGTTTGATTTAACTATGTGGGGTGGCTCTGCTTTAACAGATGGTAAAAAACATGTGCCGGTTAATAGAAAATATAAGATGGTAAAAAATGAGATCCCTATCACTTATGTACCTGCCCGTAACACTATTTTTCTTTCTTTTGCGCTTTCTTATGCAGAAGCTATAGGAGCAGGCGAGATATATATAGGAGTCAATTCTATTGATTATTCTGGATATGTGGACTGCAGGCCAACCTTTATAAAGAAATTCCAAGAGTTAGCTGATGTTGCTACAGTTGTATCTGTAAGGGACAGGCATAAAATAAAAATTAAGACCCCTCTGATTAATTTAAATAAAGCTGAAATAGTAAAATTAGGGACAAAGCTAGGAGTTGATTTTTCTAAAACCTGGAGTTGTTATATTGGGAAAAATATTGCATGCGGCAGATGTGACAGTTGTAAATTAAGGCTTAAAGGCTTTGCAGAAGCTGGTGTTAAAGATCCTATTGAATATAAAGAATATCCTAGATTTTACAAGCCTTAGCTAAAGATATTATTCTGTTTCTACCTACCACCGGCTTGCTCACGAATGAGCTGCGCCGGTTTTGTAAAGTGCATTATTAAGCTACTGCCTGTTACCGTTATCCAGATTTTACCGAATAAATCGGATAAAATCTTACCTCTTGAGTAGTTAATCTTGAAACACTACACTAGCTAGGCAGTAACATTATTCTTACTTTACTTACTTGTTGATTGGCAAAGAAAATGTAAATGTGCTTCCTTGATTAGGTTTGCTTTTTGCATATATTTTACCTTTTAAGGTTGAGATTATTTCTTTGCATATGGATAAGCCTAATCCTGATCCTGGAGTATTTTTAGAATTTGAACTACTTGAGCGATAGAATCTGTTAAAGACTTTTTCAAGTTCAGTATCATTAATTCCTATTCCTTCGTCTTGAATGGAAACACTTATTTCGTTATTGTTATCTAAGCGCAGCGATACAGTAATATTGCTTCCAGTAGGGGAATATTTTATGGCATTAGATATTAGATTATCTAAAACTTGCCTAACTAATTTGGGATCAGTTTGTACCACTGGTGGATTGTTTGGAATGTCACAAGTAATTTTATGATTGTTATCTAATGATGTAAATTCTTCTGTAGATTTTTTTATAAGCTCACCAACATTGCAAGGTTGGATGTTTGTACTCCAGGAGCCTGAATCAAGTTTGCTGATTTGTAAGAAATCGGTTATTTGAGAAGACAGTCTGTTAGCTGCTTGTACTATTTGTTCAACTAATTCTTTTGATGAATCTTTTGAACTCGTCTTATTAATAAGAAATCTGCTAAATCCTAATATGCTTGCCAGTGGATTTTTTAATTCATGTACTACATTATTTATGAAATTGATTCGTTGGTTTTCTTTTTTAATTAATTCTGAGTTTTGTTGTTTTAATCTTTTTGCTTCATTTGTACTTTTTTCATGCTCGATTATTTTTTTTGCTTGTGATTCAAACCTTTTAATATATTTAAGTAGTAAAGTCAGCTCTTCTTGATTTAATTTGTGTTTAGGATTACTTGAAATCAGTGCTAATAAGTATTTTCTTTCGTCACTAATGTTTAGTTCAAGTAATGTTAATGATTTTATATTGAACTTATTTAACTTTTCATCTGTAATGTTTTGAGCAAGTGTTATTTTTCTGTTTTCTTGTAAGTTAACTTGGGCATCTGAAGGCAGGGTGATATTTAGCTTCAATATTGAGTTTGTATTTGTTTCCGGATATTCGTGTTCTACGATAAAATTGCCTGATATTGTTGAAGTTGTCCATATTTGAATATTATCCATATTATATGATTTTCTAAAAAAGTCTAATGATGTGTTGTAAAAGGCTGTTAAATCTTCTGTGTCAATAATTGATTCTAAAAAATTAATATATTCTTGTTCTTTGCTCATGGTTTATTAACTTCTATTTTACAAGCTTATTTTTTCTATGGTTTAGAAATGCTAGGACTATCTTTTATGTACCACCGCCATGGAAGATGTTCTGCTTGAGATATCCCTATTCTTTGTGATTGTACTATTTCAATATTTTTATATGAATTATTTCCATTTGTAACAATAAGAGGGCTATCTTCACTACAACAATCTAAATTATTATGCTTTTTAGTGATTTTAAGGTAGTTGCATAATTTGCCCGGACCACTTGCAATTCGTTCATCCTTATGGCTTGGGATTTCTAGTGCTCTAATTAAGATAGCACCAGGGGTATCTTTCTTTTCGGTTACAAAGTTAAGACAAAAATACATACCATAAATAAAATAAATGTAACTATAACCTGGAGGACCAAACATAACAGAATTTCTTGGGGTTTTACCTCGTGCTGCATGACATGCAGGATCGTCTTTAGTATATGCTTCGACTTCTACAATAATGCCTTCTCTTG
>JACOTS010000158.1 GCA_016178265.1 Candidatus Melainabacteria bacterium | reverse complement strand
GTTATATAAAAACAGATGGCACAATGAACTTTAATATACTTATAAGAACTATATTTATCGAGCACAATATGTCATTGCGAGCGGAGCGAAGCAATCCCGATCGAGATTGCTTCGTCGATACTCTTGTATCTCCTCGCAATGACAAGTTTCGTGTCACCTTCAATGTTGGCGGCGGAATTGTAGCTGATTCAGATCCAGAAGCAGAGCTTGAAGAAATAAAGCTTAAGGCAAAAGGTATAATTAGTTCTATCGGATTGAATAGCTTATAGTGTAGGTTTGTCTCTGGGCGACAAACCGGAACGTCGTGGTAGAGAAGCAGCCAAAAAGCGGAATAATTTCCGTAGGCTAAAATATATTAGCCGCAGGAAATTACGAAGCGTTATATAAAATGTACGTTTTCTTAAATGGACAAATAATAAAAGAGGAAGATGCCAAAATAAGCATCACAGATCTTTCTTATCAATTTGGATATGGTTTATTTGAAACTATACTCTGTAGAGAAGGAATTCCCTTATTTATAGAAGGGCATTATAAAAGACTCTCTCATAGCGCAAGAGATATTGGAATGACATTCCCCGTAGATTTAACTGATATTCAAAGCTGGATAAAGCAGGTTCTAAGTGCAAATAAGTTAACCTCTGCAAGAATTAAAGTTATAGTTTCCAAACGTCTTGAAGATAAGTTCAATATCCTTATAATGACCTCTAATATAGGAACTCTTCCTGCTTCATATTCACTTATTTGCAAAACATTAATTAGAGATCCAAAATCAATTTCATTTAGAAACAAAACAACAAGCAGGGCTGATAGCTTTGTAGCTTATAAAGAAGCAATTGAAAATAAATTCAATGATGTTTTGTATCTAAATGAAAAAAATGAGCTTGTTGAATGTTCAAGAGCAAATATTTTTTTAGTGTTGGAAGATAAAATAATCACTCCCTCTCTTGAAAGCGGTATTTTATCTGGTGTTACACGTAGCAAGATCTTAGATATTGCAAAGAAAGAGGATATACATATAGAAGAAAAAAATGTACATAGCCTTTATTTAAATAAAGCACAAAGTGTATTTGCAACGAACGCAATTATTGGCATAATGCCTATTTCAAGAATTAAATTAAATGAAAAAGAATATAATTACCAAACTCATACATTTATTACAAAGCTAAAAAATAGATATGATATTGAGGTTCAAGAATACATAAGAAAAAATAAAAATACACCGGTAAATATAAGCAAATAAATCTTTAGAAATGTTTTAGATTTTAAGGCTAAAATACAATTTTAATTTCATATGAAAAAAGTTAATATTCTTTAAATGATATTAATTGCATTTGCTAACCAGATTTTTCCATCAGATATAGGAGCAATAAGAATAATTTCTCCTTGGCCTCATATTTCTAAGCATCCAATTAGAGAAAGAATGTTACAAGAAGCTGCATTAGATGGTGCTAGTCAAGCTAACCTAATGCATCTTGCTAGTGCTCTTATTGGGTATCCAAATGGAAGAGTCAGGTTTAATATAAGCGAAGCAATGAGACAAGAAAACACAAATGAACAAACTTTAAGATTTTTGCTTGGCTTAAATGAAGATTTTGAAATAAGAAGCACAGAAAAGGTAACCTCAACAAATCCTATAGTAGAAGATATCCTAAAAGCCGCTGGTGAAAAACCAAGCACTCTTGATATATTAAAATCAGTCGTACAGGTTTTACCTCCCCTAAATGCTCCTCCTAATTTAAGTATTTATAGGTATTTTGTTAGAGCAATTCAAGCTGGTTTAATTCTACAAGTTGCTTAAATTTATTAAACCGCCAAATTAAATTCATATTTAAGGGTTACAATAATATCCAATAATGAAAATCTCTCAGGTAAGTTCAATTCCTAATCTTACTCATAATGTGGAATGCATGATTCCACGTTTGTTTCAACGTGCAAGAGAAACAGGAAAAAGAACCGTTAAGCCAGAACATATACTTCTTGAACTAGGAGGACAAAATCATGGTTTTGGCGGTGCAATCCTTATAGACCATTTAAGAAAATTAGGAATAAAAGTAACTGAATTAAAAGAAAAATTATTTGGTAATATCCCAAGCACTAAAAAACCAGCACCTGAAATTACTTTTGGAAAAGATACAATAAAAATATTTGAAGATGCCTCAAAATTAACTGAAGGGACTATAGGCGGGGGCGAGTTATTGCTTGCTATTGCAAAAAGATTTGGCAATATCGGCAAAATAAAAGAGTTAAAACTAGATCCAGATTTAATAGAAAAAGAACTTAAAGAAAGAAATCCAAGAATTCCTTATTGGAAAAGATTAATATAAAAAGCGGAATGCTATACCCCTTTTTCTGATTTTTGAAGTGAAAGTTCTTCACCAGCTGCTTCTGCTGTTAAAAACTTGTTTAGTGCATTTAAATATGCATTTGCAGAAGCCAGGGTAATATCTGTGTTAGCTGCATGCCCGCTGTAAACAGCTCCACCCTTGTGTCTTATTCTAATAGTTACCTCACCAAGAGCATCAATTCCTTCAGTGACTGAAGTTACTGAGAATTCAATTAATTCATTTTCAACATTTATCATTTTATTAATTGCTTTATAAATAGCATCAACTGGTCCTGTCCCTAGTGCTGAATCTTTTAAGTAGGTATTGTCACTGGTTCTGCGTAAGCAAACAGATGCAGTAGGCAGTCCGCTTCCACATGCTATTTGTAAATTCTCAAGTTCAAAGTGCACGGTT
>JACOTS010000157.1 GCA_016178265.1 Candidatus Melainabacteria bacterium | reverse complement strand
GAGATTTAGCAGTATGGCACCCTGAAACCAATACACTTTTTTTTCAGCTTACCTCAGATAAGAAATTTTATAAGAGAAAATTTATTGATAGCTCTGTAAAATTTAATCCTGTGTTTGCAGACTATGATGGTGATTCAAAAACAGACTTTGCTTTTTTTCAACCTGATACCGGGTATTGGCATATTTATTTATCAAGTAATCAGGGAAAATTTGAAAAAGTATTTTATGGGAATAAAGGAGATGTCCCTATTCCTGCAAATCTTAGTGGTGATAGTAATTTTCAACTCTCCATTTGGAGACCACATACAGGCGCATGGCTAATAAACAAGCCTAATGAGGAAACCGGTGAAATAGAACAATGGCTACATCACCAAGGTGCATCAGAGGATTCTGTTTGTGCTTTTGATTATGATGGAGACAAGAAATCTGATCTTATTATTTGGAGACCACCAGAAGGTTATTGGTTTATTGATACATCTGTTACTAATTATGAACCTAAAAAAGGCGAAGCTGTAAGACATGGAAAAGAATGGGATGTTCTAGTCCCAAATGATTTTGATAATGATGGTAGATGTGATTTGGCAGTTTGGAGACCAGAGGATGAAACATGGTATTTCAAATATGCAAAATCTAAAAAAGATCATTTAATTACATTTGGCAGTAGAGGAGAAATCCCTTTATCTAATGATTTAACAGGAGATGGTATTCCTGAGCTTATTATGTGGGATGATTCTAATGGAACCTGGAAAATCTATAATACTAAGACTCAGGAAAGAGAAGAATTTAAATGGGAGGTACCGAAAGGTTCACTTCCAGCAATAACTATTTTGCAGATGTTTGAATAGTTGTTTTAATGCTGCGAAGCTTTGAGGTCAAGTTATGGCAAAAGAAAAAATAAAAATTGTTCTTGATGATAAAGATATTAAGAAAACATTGAACATAAAAGATGTTATTAAAGTTGTAGAAGAAGGATTTTATAAAAAAGGCAAAGAGTTAGTTAGTCTTCCTCCAAAAACTGGTCCAAGACTTCCCGTAAAAGGTGCATTTGCAGATTCAATGTCAGCAGCTATTTGTAATGAAAAAGGAAAGCTAGAAGCACTTGGAATTAAATGGATAGCATCATTTCCTGAAAATCTAAAAAATGGATTACCGGTTTTAAATAGTCTTATAACTTTAAATAGTCCAGAAACAGGGATTCCTGTTGGAATATTTAACGGTAACTGGATAACTTGTATTAGAACCGGTGCAGTAAGTGTTGTTGCTGCAAAATATCTGGCTCCTAAAAAGAAAAATCTTACTGTTGGAATATTTGGTCTTGGACTTCAGGCATATATTCATGTACTTGCATTTAAATCATATTTTAAAAATGTGAACTTTGTTTTATATAACCACGGGGATAAATTTATACAGGATTTTAAGAAAAGATTCACAAAAGAAAAATACAAGGTATCAAAAAATTCCCATGAAGTTGTAAAAAACTCAGATATTGTTTT
>JACOTS010000138.1 GCA_016178265.1 Candidatus Melainabacteria bacterium | reverse complement strand
AGGATTCAAGAACTTTTAGGTGTATCAATTGCCATTGTTAGTGTCGGTCAGAAAAGACACCATACTATTGTCATTGAAGATCCTATTCACGGACCTAAGAGAGTATTACAACAATCGTAAGCGCGAAACAAGCGGTATATAAACCGAAACTAAAAACTAAGATTTGCATCTAACAGTATGTGAATTCTGCTTTTATACAATACAAATCCAGCAAACATGCAGCCATCCGAACTCAAGAATATCTTTTTAATCAATTATTTGCATACATTGGAAACAAAAGAAAGCTTCTACCACTGATATTTGAAGCAATTTCACAAACAGGAATTAAACAAGGGATCTTTGCAGACTTTTTTTCCGGCAGTGGTGTCGTTTCAAGGCTTGCAAAAAAAAGCGGTTTTAAAGTTATTGCAAATGACTGGGAGCCTTATTCATATTTTTATAACCATGCTTATATTGAACAAAACAATTACCCATCTTTTAAAGAAGTCGATGGAATTGAAAAAGCATATGGCTATTTAAATGGTTTAAAAGGATTACATGGCTATATAAGCGAATACTATTGTCCTGAAGATGATTTAAATCCTAATGTAAAAAAAGAAAGAATGTTTTTCACGCATCACAATGGCATGAGAATTGATGCAATAAGAGAAAAAATAAATGAGTGGGAGAAGAAAGGAAAAATAAATCTTCACGAGAAATCAATTTTACTTGCATCACTTATTTACAGCGCAAGCTATGTAAGCAATACAAGCGGTGTATTTAAAGGATTCCACAATGGATGGGGTGGGCAGACGAGCACCGCTTTATACAGAATACTAAGCAGTCTTACGCTTGTCCCTCCCGTACTTTTAAACAATAAAAATAAAAATAAAGTTTATAAAACAGATGCACAAACATTGAGCTTAGAGCTTAGAAACTCAAGTAAGATAAATATTGCTTATTTAGATCCACCTTACAATCAGCATCCATATGGAAGCAACTATCATATTTTAAATACAATTTCCCTTTGGGACAAGCCAGAAATCAATAAGTGTATTTTAGTAAATGGAAAGAAAACAAACAAAAGTGCAATTAGGACAGACTGGAGAACAGAAAGAAGATCCCCGTATAATCACAAGCCTGAAGCAACGGCTGCACTAGAAAACTTAATCAAAACAATAAACTCTGATTATATTCTCTTAAGCTATAGCACAGATGGACACATAAATTTAAAAGATATTTTAGAAATTTTTGCAATGAACGGGAAATTATCAATGGTCACAAAGACCTATAAACGCTACCGTGTAAGCACACAAAGAATGTCAGAAAAACCATATAACGTTGAAACAGTGTTGATATTAGATAAAAATAAAACAAGCTCAAGAGGAATAGTTAAAAAACTCTGGAATGAGTTTCTAGAACAAGACAAATGGCTTACTTGTGCATAACCGCTTAGATATACACTTTAAACATTAAAGAAATTTAAGGTCAATTGATTAGTACTATGATAGATTTTAAATAACTTATTTAAGAATCTATTGAAATTAATATCTTATGAGAGTAAGCAAAGCCGATGCAGTGAGAAATTTCTTGAGGCTGCCTATATCAGCCAGCTCATCAATAGTTGCAAGAGAAACTGTAAGAAGCATTAGACAGCTAGGAAGAACTCCTCCTGGAACTACGACTACAAATGATTCCCGTAATTTTTCAAGGGGTTTATGGTATTTGCTAAACAGAAAAAATTTTATGCACGTTGTGAGAACTCTGCGAAATTTAGTACTGTACAGTACAGATCCTAAATACTTTGAAGCTAGTGAACTGTATGCTGAGCATTTAAAAGATGTAGGGAAACTAATTAAGGAAGGCCCTCTACAAAGACAAAACTTAAAAATATTTGATGCTGGCTGCAATAGAGGATATTTAGTCGAGTATATTTTACAGCCAATAGAAAGATACATTGGCATGGATTTATTTGAAGATATAATGATCACTGCAAAAGTCAGAGCCCCTGAAAGATTTGAACAAATTGGTTGCAGTGATTATAGATTTACCCAAGGAGACATATTGGATCGTGATGCATACAGTGAACTGCCAAAAGATAATAATGTTGCAGTGTGCACAGGAGTAGCAGGTCATTTTAGACCATCAGAAATAATTGTATTATTAGAAAATTTAAGCAGTATACTATGCAATGACGAGAATGCAAGAATTTATTTAGGTTTTCCTGTCACTAATGGTCGCAAGGAGTGGACAACAACTTGGACAAAAGATACAGTTGAAGGAATTGATTGTTGGCAAAAACGTTCTAACTACTGCGATCCATATTCGTTTAGATGTTATAACCCGGATCAGCTAATGGCTTTTATCCGAAACAATGGTTTTGAAATAGATATAGAAAACTCAGATCTAGAGAGCGATAGATGCCTTAAAAGTTTACACCTTTGCATTAAGAAAACATTGGTGACTTAATTCCTTGAACGATAATATTTCTTTTTCCAAGCTCTTCTATAAATAGTTCTGCAGGTACACAATTTTCTTGGGTAATTACCCCTTTTTCTTTTATTTTTTCATGTGCTTGCATCCAGGAAATTATTGCAGCTGAAAATGCTGTTGTTCTCATCATAGATGTAAGTGGTGGGGTTTTTGTTGAGTAATCAACTATGATAAGTTCATGACTTTTTGAATTTCCTTCAAAAACAACTTTTACAAGTGTCACATCTTCCTTGCACAGAGGGATATTCTCTGTAAAAAGCTTTGAGACAACTTTTCTTGCTTCTCCATGAAAGAAGCCTAATTCATAAAGTGCACGCATAATTTTTCCATGCCCGGGATATCTAATTGTTTTATAATCCAAGTTTTTTAATCTACTGGCATATGTTTTAACCAGTGTAGATGTTCCACCTGATGTAGTAAATGCCTCCATATGTTCAAATGGCTTCGGAAAACTTAATTCTTCAATTTCTGAAAGTGGTTCAACTGCCTCAATCCTGCTATTTCGTAAAACTCTAACTGGTTCTATATATTCATTAATCAATCCTTCTACTGAAAATAAACGCTCATACTTCAAAACACCTTTTGGATTTACAGGAAGTCCACCTACTCTAATTTTTACCGAATGAGCCCAGTCAAACTTCTCAATTCCCCACTTAGCAAGAACCGCAACAAGTCCTGGTGCAAGTCCACAATCAGGAATTATAGAAATCTTTTCTTCTTTTGCTTTGGAAGAAAACTTTAGCTGGGCATCGACAATATCATTGTTGCCACCTAAATCACAAAAATGTGTTCCCATTTTAATTGCAGCTTCAGTAAAACTCAAATTAAACTTATAATGAATAGCCCCTACCGCAGCATCTACTAGTGTAAATAGGTCTTCAATTTGACTTTTATTTTCTGCATCAAATAATTTTGTCTCTAGTCTCTTATTATTTAAAAAACCTTTTGCGGTATCTAAATTATCTTTATTACTGTCAGCAAGCAAAACCAGTTCTGTATCTTTATGCGAAAGCAAATCATAAGCAACTGCTTTCCCCATAAGCCCTGCACCTAATACACAGTATTTCATAGATAGTGAAATTGTAACACAAAATTATTACTCCACTTGCTGCGGAACAGCATTTGGATTATTGTCTTTTTTACTTCCAAGAAGTCTTATATTGTCTGCAATAACTATTGGTTTTATTTGCTTATCCCCTGTGTCTTTTCTAGTCCAACTGTCCCAACGTACTTTTCCATCTATACCAACCATTGTTCCTTTTTTTACATATTCCCCTGCAATCTCAGCAGGTTTTCCCCAAATTTCAATATCAAACCAATCAGTAATTCCATCTTTCATAGGCCTATTTACAGCAATACTAAAAGTAGTAACAACTCTTCCAGATTCAAAATATCTCATCTCAGGATCTTTTCCTGCTCTGCCTACTAAAACCACATGATTTATATCTGCTGTTAATCTATTTCTTTCTTGCATTGTCTTATCCTTTCGTCATCAGTGAATAAATTATTACATAAAATACACGATTTAGGCAAAGTCTTAGTTCTTTGCTTGTAAAAGTCTTTGCATATTACTATTTATCACCTCTTTTATTCTAGGTACAGCATTTAGTGCAGCTTCTTCCCCTGCTTTAATTGCTTTTGACAAACTTACAGTATCTAAATCTAAAACTCCTATTCCGTTTAAGTTTGGATCTATAACTACATCAGCTTTTCCAAGAACAGTTTCTGATTGATTTGCAAGGCTAAGAGTAATTATTCGAGTAATTACTCCTTCAAAACTTCTGAACTCTTCTTTTTTCTTAGGTTCAAGCTTTTCATCAATATTTATAGCAATAACAATATCAGCTCCCATTTTCCTAGCTTCATCTACTGGCATATTTTTTAAGACGCTACCATCAATAAGTAATTTATCATCATAAGCAATAGGCCTGTGCAAGGTAGGTATTGCAGTGCTTGCCTGAACAGCAAGCCCAATATCTCCTGATTCAATTACAACAGGTTTCCCACTTACCAAATCAACAGCAATAATATGAAGTGGTATTGAAATTGAGATATTCCCATCAGAATCGGTGACCAGCTGATTTACAAAGTTATGTAACCTATGATCATTGTAAAGCCCTGCATAAAATGGAGCTCCAATTATTGTTCTTAGAAACTTATTTATAGGTAAAAGAATGATTCTAAGTACTGAAAAATCAGTTTTATAAACCTTGTTCATAACACCTGATATTGCATATTTTTCTAGTTCATCTGTAGAAACACCGCCAGAATACAGCGCACCAATAAGTGCACCAACACTTGAACCAACAATATAATCAACTGGAATATTTTCTTTCTCAAGCATTCTTAAAACGCCAATATGAGCTGCTCCACGTGCACCACCACCACTAAGCACAAGACCTATTTTAGGCCTAAGAATTGGTTTATTCTCTGCAAAAGCAGATAGGTAACAAGTATTAAATAAAAGCAATAAAACTAGGACAAGGGACTTGAGACATAGAACTTTAGACTTAAAACTTTGATTTATTACCTCTTGTCCCTGGTCCTTTTTATAAATAGTCATTGTTAGTTAACCAATCAATTATTTGCTCAGCTCTTTCCTCTGGTGTTCCATTATCCGTCTCAACTGTAATCTCTGGATTTAACGGTTCTTCATATGGATCAGAAACCCCTGTAAATTGTGGTATTTCACCAGCTCTTGCTTTTTTATATAAGCCTTTTACATCCCTTTTTTCTGCTGCTTCAAGAGAACATTTTGCATATACTTCTACAAAATTATCATGCATAGATCTTACTTCATCCCTAATTGCTCTATAAGGAGAAATAGCTGCAGTAATAGCAATAACTCCATTGCGTGCTAAAAGATTTGCTACAAAACCAATTCTTCTTATATTAGTATCTCTATCTTCCTTGCTAAATCCAAGGCCTTTACTTAAATTAGTTCTTACCACATCTCCGTCTAAAAGCTCAACTTTTAAATTCTTTTTTTTAAACTTATCTAACAAGATATGTGAGATTGTAGATTTGCCTGCACCAGATAAACCAGTAAACCACAATGTAAATCCTTTTTGCTCCTTAACCACTGATCTATTATTTTTTATCTTATCTTCCATTTGTTGAATCATTTCTTATCGCTCGCTTCGCACGAATGCTCAGCTCGCTCTCCTTTCTCGACGCTTTTTGGTGAATGAATCACACAAAAAGCTTTCTTCTAATTCCCATTTTATTTTATTTCCCCTTATCCCTTATCTCTTACCGCTTACCTCTATTTTGTGTTATTCTCAATTATCCATCACCCAAATGCTTTTTTTCTGAAGAATCATCGTCCATTTCTTTTCCATGCATAGTTTCCTGACTAGAGCTTTCTTCTTTATCTCCACTTGGATTAACTGATACAGCTACCATGGCAGGCCTAATAACTTTTTTGTTTAACATATAGCCTTTTTTTAACACTTGCATAATTGTATGGTTTGGTAATTCATTTGTGTGAACTTGTTGCAGTGGTTCATGATAAAAAGGATCAAATGGGATTCCTGTTTCATCAATCACTTCAAGACCAACCTCATTTAAAGCCTTTATTAGAGATTCAAAAACTAATTTAAAATCCTGAATTAACTTTTCTTTTTCAGATTCAGGACTTATAGAATTACATGCATAATCAAAAGTATCGAGTGCTGGCATTAAAGCTTCTATGGTTCTTTGCCCTGCAAATTTATACCAATCTTCTTTCTCTTGCACTGTTCTTTTTTGGAGATTTTGATAATCTGCCATTAAACGAAGATATTGAGACTCAAGTTCTTTTAACTTTTCATTAATATTATTAGAATCTTTATCTACGTTTCCAGATTCAGAGCTAGTACTAATATCCTTATCGTTGACTTTTGCTCTAGAATCCTCTTCCGTTTTTTCCATATGCTTTTTTTCTTCTTTTTTTCCAGTCATTAGTATTTCCCTAGAAATGTACCCTATATTCTAGCTCTTTATAGTGCCTCCCCCTACAATCCTAAACCTTTTCATAACCATTTTGTAGGATCCTGTAAATCAATTCAAGCTTAGTAAAGAAAAAAGAAAAGGCAGCTTATTATGAAGATAAATACAAATGATGAATTGTCATTCACAAATGGACATGCCGGTCTATACTTAAACAAGAATGAAGGTGCAATTGCTGTTGAATTTAAGTCTTCAGAAATGGTTCTATACCTAAATACATCTATATACCAAGCAATGGCATGGTTGTTACAAAACACTGCTGATAAAAAAGAAATTATGGATTATGTAACATGGGCAGTAGATCCATCCCAAGCCCCAAAAAATGTTCTTATGGAATTACATGGCCCAGAGCATTCTGTTTGTCTTGTTTGCTCACCAAAGCATGAAAGGGTTCAACTTAATTTTGAAATTGGCGTATCAATAGATTTAAGGCTTGTAGATTTTAGGGGACTAATTGAATTAGTACAAGAAGCACAAAATGATTTAGAGTGGAGAAGATACCTTTTACAATGGGGTATTAATAAAGAAATAATAGACAGGCATAAGAAAGAAAATAAAGATAAAAAGTCATCATAAACAAAGGCACCCTAAAGGGTGCTTTTTAGTATAATAAGTATTAGAAATTTCGAGGAAGAAATTATTTTACGAATTTATACAATCTCAGATTCCAGTGGCGAAACTGCAGAACTAGTAGCTAAAGCAGCAGCAAGTCTTTTTGAAAAAGGAAAAATTGAAGTTTGCAAATTACCTCAAGTTCGAACAAGAGAACACATAAAAGATTTATTTAAAAGCTCCATTCAAACACCAGCAATAATTGTTTACACAATAGTCCTTAAAGATGCAAAAGATGCCCTGATAGAATACGCACAAAAATATAACATTTACACCTATGATGCCTTTGGAGAGCTGGTTCATAAACTTGAGAAAGAACTGAACGAACCTTCTATGCATCAAGCTGGACTTAGACTAAAGGTGGATCAGGACTATTTTAATAGAATGGATTCAATACACTTTGCTATTAAGTACGATGACGGGCAAACTGTAAGTGGTATTGAAAATGCAGATGTAGTACTACTTGGGATTTCCAGAACAGGTAAAACTCCATGTAGCATGTACTTGGCACAGCACTATGGCCTTAAAGTAGCAAACATCCCTATTGTCGTGGGAGAGCAACCACCAAAGATTCTTTACAATATGGATTCATCAAAAATATTCGGATTTATTTGTGATCCACTAGTACTTCAATCACTAAGAAACACGAAAGCTTATTTAGATTATAGTCAAGAATATTTTGATTTTGAACATATTGCAAAGGAAGTAGAATATTCTAAAAGAGTTTTTAACGAATTAAAATGCCACACAGTAAATATGACCAATAGAGCTATTGAAGAAATAGCTTCTGAAATAATATCTAATTTAAAATTAATGGTTACGTAAAAATTTTGCATCTATTTCAGGAAGTGAAGGATTGACATTCATACCACTTACAATTTCAAAGCCTGCAGGCCTGGAAAGTTTAGGTCTTATTTGAATATGCCAACATAAGTACGAAGCTTTTATGTTATGTTTTGAAGCAGAATATAACACTAAATTATAATCAGGGTTTTTTAATTTTTCATGTAATCTTTCCAATGTTTTCTTTAATATTTTTGCAAGCAGTATGATTTCCTTATTTGTTATTTTTCCAAAATTTGCTCTTTGCTTTTTCGGCAATATCCACAGCTCACATTTTACTTCGGCAGCATAAGGCACAAAGGCTAAGAAAGCATCATTTTCAAACAACATTCTTTTCTTTTCCTTTTTTTCTCTTTCTAAAAGCGTTTTATATATGCTTCTTCCATGCTTGTGAAAAAACTTCTTGGAATTATTTTCCCTATACTGAATATAAGCAGGAACAAACCCTAAAGAAACTATCTGTGAATGGGGATGTATCCTAGATGCTCCTGCACCTTCACCGTGATTTCTAAATACAAACACAAACTTGTTTGATTTAATTCTAATAAGCTCATCAAATCTTTTTCTGTAAGTTTTCAATAAATTTTCAAACTCACAAGTTGAAAAAGACGAAATGTTTTTATTATGCATCGGATGCTCAACAATAACTTCTTGGTTACCAGAGGTTAGCATGCAAGGGAAAGTCACATCATTAAATTTCTTTTGCTTTTCTTCAGGTAAAAGTACTGGATATTTATTTGATACTATCCTGGTAAACCAACTATTTTTATTTCTAATTTCTGATATGACAGAAGGAAGCATTTTTTCATTTCCAGGACAAAAAGGACACTCTTTTTCATATTTAGGTAATTTATATTTTTGCTTATTTTTCTTTTTTTTATGATCCATTGGTCTTGTACTCCTATGAGGAGCATATAAGGTCCAATTATTAGTAATTTTATTTTGTCTTAGCTCTGGTTTTACCATTACTTGTACCCTAATACTTAAAGTCTAAACTCTTTTTGTAAGTTTAAAACAAATTTCGAAAGAATTAAATAAATCTAAATATTCTTCTAAAAGCCTTGTCATTAAAAATTTCTGCTTAACAGTCTCTTTCCCTTTTTCACCCATTATTTTTCTTAGTTTTTCATTTTTCAATAATTT
>JACOTS010000184.1 GCA_016178265.1 Candidatus Melainabacteria bacterium | reverse complement strand
GTTGGCAAGGTTTGAGAAGTTTTCAGTAAGCTGGAACAACTCCCTGTCGTTAGCTTGATAAACAAAATCATGTACAACCATTGGTTTTGGAGGAAGTTCACTTGTGACTTTATTACCATCATTGGTATATGCAAAAAGGTATATCTCAAGCTCTTTTCTAAGTAGGTCGTAAATCTGTGGTTGGAATTGTTCTAGCTCTGAAGCATTTAACCCAAGTGCTGACGGTCTATGAATATTGTCAATGCTAGAGTTATTAATTTTGGTAATTATGCCAAATGTAGCATAGGAAGCGTCATACGAGCTTTTAATTTTTACAACTTGTCCTTGTATGATGTTTGGTGTTGATTCGTTGTTTATTGTGCTGTTTTTATAACATTGGGCAATAAGAAAATCATTTGTGGAATAGATTACTTCGCTAAATGGCTTAGGGTCAGCTTTTGAAATGTTCTTGGTTGGCATGAATTTAATGTAACAGATTTGGAATTATTGTGCACAAATTTTTAGTCGTGCTCTTGACTAAGTTCACAATTTTTGTCATACTTCATGATGGTAGTTGGGTAAGCTATTGAACCCTGACAGGAAAAGGATTTCAGCCTGAGTACTTAAAAGGGTCTAGGTAAAATTAGAGAATTTCAAGGCTTTTCAACGGCCTAAAACAAGGAGGAGTTAAATGAATAAGCAAGAATTAGTAGAAGCAGTTGCTCGTGCAACAGGTCAGTCAAAAGCTGATATCGACCGATGTTTAAAGGGCACTCTTTACAATATTGCAGCAGCACTTTCTCGTGGTGAGAAGGTTACATTTGTAGGTTTTGGCACATTTGAAAGACGCCAAAGAAAAGCACGTACAGGTGTAAATCCTCAAAATCCAACTGAAAGAATTAAGATTCCTGCAAAGAAAGCTCCAGCTTTCTCAGCAGGTTCTGAACTTCGAGCTGCAGTAGCGACAGGAAGATTACCTAAATTGGCTTTAGAAACCATTGCAAAGAAAAAGGGATCTAAGTCAAAAGGTAAATCAAAGAAATCAAAGAAAAGAAGATAAGCTAAATTTTTAGCTTGATTAAGCAGGATGTTCTTTTGGGCATCCTGCTTTTTTAATATGTCAATTATTATTCTGTTAATTACGTTTGATACTATTATTGTTGATTGGTTGTGACTTGCAGGGGAAATTAAAATGGAAAAACATAAAATTGCAATTGGAGCAGATCATGCAGGGTTTGAGCTGAAAGAAAAAATCAAAAATGTTCTTTCTGAGCTAAATTATGAAGTTGTTGATTTTGGAACTAATTCCACCGATTCAGTTGATTATCCGTTAATTGCAAAATCTGTTGCTTCGTCTGTTAAAAATAAGGATCCTGAAAAAGGTATTCTTATCTGCGGTACAGGAATTGGAATGGCAATTGCTGCAAACAAGGTGAAGGGTATAATTGCTGCTAATTGTTACAGCATAGATACTGCAAAGTTAGCCAGGCAGCATAATAACTCTAACATTCTTGCGCTTGGGGGCAGAATTACTGACTTTAACATCGCAAAAGACATTGTTAAAGCATGGCTTGAAACTGATTTTGAAGGTGGTAGACATCAAAGAAGGGTTCAGGAAATTAAGGATCTGGAAAAATAAATTCAACTAGGTGTAATGCACAAGGTAAAAGATAATAAATCGATACTTATAACAGGTGGCTCAGGATTTATTGGCAAAGCAGTAAAAGAAGCACTGATTGATTTAAGCTATGATGTTTGCACTATTGGAAGAAGTAAAAAAGAAGATATATGCTTAGATTTAAACAGTGAAAAATTGTCAGATGTTATTAAGCAATTTCTGCCAAATATTGTATGTCATTTTGCTAGTGGATCAAGCGTAACGAGAGCAGAAGAAAAAAAGGAAGAAGAAGAAAAAGACACTGTGCTTGCAACCAAGCATTTGCTTGATGTGTTATTAAGTGTAAATCCAAATACTAAATTGTTGTATCTTTCTTCGCAAGCAGTTTATGGATTACCAACTTATTTACCTGTTGATGAAAAGCATCCATTGAAACCCATTAACTTTTATGGAAGAAATAAATTGAAAGCTGAAGAATTAATAATTAAATCCTCATTAGACTATCTCATCATGAGAGTATCCAGTGTTTTTGGTGAAAAGCAGGATTATAAGAAATCTGGAGTAATTGTTAAATTTGTAAATAAACTGAAAAGTAATAAAAGTCCGGTAGTCTTTAACAACATAGATTTAATATGTGACTTTATATATGTTTATGATTTAGTTAGTGCAATTGTAAAAATTATAGAATTAGAATATTTTCCAAAAGAAATTGTTAACTTAGGCTCCGGTCAGCAAACTACATTACAGGATGTTCTTAACATTTTATATAAATACTTCCCTCATGCACCAGAACCTGTAATTGAAAAAAGTGAATTATATACAAATGAAAATAATAAAGGGATATATCTTGATATCAGTAAAATTAAAAATAGCATTGACTGGAATATTCAATATAATGTAGAGAAAGGATTAAAACATATGTTGGGTAATTTAAGCCACGTTTAGTTTTATTTGATATGCAATTGTTAGTTAAAAGAATCTTTGATGTTTTTGTTGCACTTTTGTCAATGGTATTGTTGTTTCCTTTGTGGCTGATTATTATTATTGCTATTAAATTTAGTTCTAGCGGACCCATACTTTATATGCATAAAAGGGTTGGAAAAGGAAATAAAGAATTCATCTGCTTTAAATTCAGGACAATGTATATTGGAGCCGATCCGCATACACTTGCCGATAGTTCTAAAGATGAAAGAATTACTAAAGTCGGGCGAGTTTTACGCGAGTCGAGTTTAGATGAAACTCCTCAATTAATTAATGTGCTATTGGGACATATGTCAATAGTAGGTCCAAGACCAGCTATACCATCTCAAGTAGAAAAATTTAGTAAAAAGAATTTTGATAAACTTCTTGTAAAGCCTGGGCTTACTGGCTGGACACAAATTAATGGACGAAATGCAGTTAGTTATGAGAAGCGAATGGAATTAGATTGTTGGTATGCTAGAAATTGGAGTTTGTTTTTAGACTTTAAAATTATCCTTAAAACGCCATTTATCCTTTTTAAACAAGAGGGAATATATAATGCCAAGTGAGTTTACCCTTACGCTTTCTTCGCCAGGACCTATTGCAATTAGTATTGGTTCAGTGGTCATAAGATGGTATGGAGTGTTTATAGGAATTGGTTTTTTAGCAGCATATTTCCTTGCTGAAAAACTTGCTGTAAAAAATAAATTAAGTATAGAACATTTCAATAATCTGATTTTTTAGTTTTAATTTTTAGTATTGTATGTGCTAGG
>JACOTS010000134.1 GCA_016178265.1 Candidatus Melainabacteria bacterium | reverse complement strand
TCTAAGATCCAAAAAAGATTAAGAATGACTGACAGAAGAAAATAACATGTTTAATACATAAAGCCATATTGCAAGTCAAAGTCAAGCTTTGTTACTATCTTTCCACTACAAAAAAGAAAAAATAAATTTTAGTTGATTATTAAAGGAGAAATTTATGGCAATTAGTTTATCACCGGTTGTAAAAACCCATATGGCAGGTCGCATTGCTAGTGATATGCAAGTAGCACTTGGAGGAAATAGAAAATCAGAGCTTGGCATTGAAACCCTTGCTCAGTTTTTTGACAGGCTAATACGTGGTGCAAGCCAAGAAGGTTTAAAAGTAAGGCATAATGCAGAACTTGTAGGTTCTCTACTGCCGGCTAGCTATGTTTCCACGCGTAATGAAGGGTTTGAAGAAAAAAGTGGGCTCCAAGTTGTTAAAAGTGTTGCACTGGCTGCTAATTCATTTATTCCATTTCATACTCATTTCAAATGCTTAGACGTTAATAAACATTTTGACCATTTTCCGGGAATACCAAGCGAGACAATTTTGACAAGAGAGATTGAGGAACTATGGCACAATCTTCCAAAAGAAGAAATTGAAATGATGTATAAATATTTAGCTGCTTTAATTTCAGATGGTGGAGACTCTCATGAAACTGCTGATTACTTACTTCAAGCAATGCCCCCTGATATTGCAAACTATGTCAGGCAATATGGCATGTTAGGTAATCATCCTTACTGGAATACAAAAAAAATAACTGAAGCAGAAAAGATACTGTATGATTGGAACATTCATGCAGGCAAGTCAGATGCTGAATTGTTTCCACTTTTACAGTTACACTAATGACGTGTGTTGATTGCTCTAATTTTAGGATAATTTAATACTTAAAGTTTCTTGCCAAATTTCCTTTAATTCATTTATTGGAGCTTTTATTCCTAGAGATTTTGCTTCTATAAATTTTTCTTGAATACTACCAATCTTTTGGTAAGGGCAGTTTAGTTCTTTCAGTAGATTTTCTACTTCTTGTCCTTTCTCTTTACTGAAGCTTACTATTATTCTGCTCTGGGTCTCACCGAATAATAAAGCATCCAATCTGAGCTTAGAGCTTGGAGCCTGGAGCTTGGAAAGCGTAAAGCCAAGAGCATTTGGAAAAGCACTCTCTAAGAGGGTTACAAGAAGTCCACCAATTGAACAATCATTAGCAGAATTAATAAGTTTTCTTTTAATTAATTCTCTTACGCTGCTTTGAACATTTTTTTCAAGCCTTATATCAAGCTCAGGTACTTTCCCCTGGATTTTTCCTGTTTTTAAATATAAATATTCAGATGCTCCTATTTCATTTTTTTGTTCTCCTAAAAGGAGAATCACATCACCACAAGTTTTAAAACTACTACCAACTGCTAAACTTACATCTTCCAGATAGCCAACCATTCCTATTACTGGGGTAGGCCATATATCAACTCCACTACCTTCATTATATAAACTAACGTTTCCCCCTGTAACTGGTGTATCAAGAGCTGTGCAAGCATCTTTTATTCCTCTTACAGATTCAGAAAGTTGCCAATATATTTCAGGTTTTTCAGGATTTCCAAAATTTAAATTATTTGTTATTGCAATTGGCAGTGCTCCTGTACAAGAAACATTTCTTGCTGCTTCAGCTACTGCAATCATTGAGCCCAAATAAGGATTAAGATAAACATAAGCAGAGTTACCATCTAAGGGTACAGCTAAACCTGTTTCAGTATTTCGTATACCGTATTTCGTATCTCGTGCTATACACCGTTTAAGTCTTATTAAACCAGCTGCTCCGCCTGGTTTGATTACCGTATTTGTTTGCACCTGGTGATCATATTTCCTATAAATCCATTTTTTAGAACATATGTTTGGGGACTCTAAAAGTTTATGAAGTGTAGGTAGTATGTCTTCTTGTTTTAAATCAGGGATTTCACTCTCATTAAATTGTCTGTTTTTTGATATGTATGAAGGTTCAATACCTTCTCTTTTATATTCAGGAGCTTGAGATACAAGAGCATCAGCAGGCACATCAACAACTATTTCTCCTTTATAGCTTACAACCACATTTTTTGTATCTGTAATCTGTCCAATCTGAACAGAATCCAATCCCCACTTATCAAATATCTTTGTTATGTCTTTTTCATATCCTTTTTTTACAACAAAAAGCATTCTTTCCTGTGACTCTGAAATCATGTATTCAACAGGAAGGAGTAAGTCTGTTCTAATGGGTACTTTATCTAAATCAATCTCAATACCAACTTTTCCTTTTGCAGCCATTTCTGATGTTGAACAGGTAAGTCCTGCTGCTCCCATATCTTGTGCAGCAACAATATATCCTGTTTTAAAAGCTTCCAGACAAGCTTCAATTAAAAGCTTTTCAGTAAATGGATCTCCTACCTGAACAGCAGGTCTATCTTCATGACTTTTTTCAGTAAGCCCAGAACTTGCAAAGCTTGCTCCGCCTATGCCATCACGTCCTGTTTTTGAACCAACATAAAGCACTGGATTTCCTATACCAGATGCAGCTGATTTCACAATACTGTCTGTTTCCATTATTCCTATACACATAGCATTAACAAGAGGATTTTCATTATAGGTAGGATAAAAATAAGCTTCTCCACCAATATTTGGTATCCCTGTACAGTTACCGTAGTGAGATATTCCACCTACTGCTCCAGAGAATAAATATTTTGTCCTTGCAATATTTAAATCACCAAACCTAAGACTATCTAAAATAGCTACAGGTCTTGCCCCCATTGTAAAAATATCTCTTAGAATGCCACCAACTCCTGTTGTTGCACCTTGGAAAGGCTCAATTGCAGTCGGTCTGTTGTGAGATTCTATTTTAAAAGCAACTTTAATGCCATCACCTAAATCTATAACCCCGGCATTTTCTCCTGGTCCTACTACGACAAACTTATTTTTTGTAGGTAAAGTTCTAAGCAGTGGTTTTGAGTTCTTATAAGCACAGTGCTCAGACCACATAACAGAAAACATATGCAGTTCAACTTCATTGGGTTTTTTGCCTATAAGATCTACTATTTTCTTATATTCTTCACAAGTAAGCTTTAACTTAGCAAGCAGTGCATCATTTATTTCTAGTCTTTGATTTGCAAGAACTGTCATGTATACGATTATAACTTAGTAAGAATTTACATAAAATAGCAAGCATAACCAAAGCGTCATGCATATTATGTTTTAAGTGCTTTGATGTAACTTTCTAAACATTCTTTTAAATCAACTTGTCCGGTGTCATTATAAATATTGATAAGATTTTGCATTACACGTAAAATTATTTGTTTATCCGTTGGAGCGGTTAGGTAGCTTTCTTGCCACTCAAGTTTTAAACTTTTGATTCTGTCCTTGCAAACTTCCCTGGTTACAATTTCTCCCTGACCAAAAGGATCTACATATATAGGTTCAAAAGTATCTAAGTATTGAACAAGAAAATGAGCAGGCATATTAACGCCTTTTATTGGCAGCCCAATTTTATTTGTAACAAGCATATAAATTATAGAAAGTAAAATTGGATTACCTGATTTTTGATCAATAACTACATCAATAAAACTGTTACTAGGATCATAGTAGTCTTTCTTATTACCTTTAAACCCAAGCTCCATGAACAAAAAGTGATTAATCTCATTAACAATTGAAGTTACATCACCTGGAACTTTAACTTTTTCCAGATGCTGTTTTAATTCCAAGCTCCATTTATCTAAAATTTTAGAGTAATTCTCGGTATCAATAAGGGGGTTATTAAATAAAGCAATTAAAAATATTCCTTCTTCTAAAGTACTCAATTTATTTCCTGACCACCTGGAAAATTCTTCCTTTAGCTTTTCTCTTTTAATCTCAGTTATTAAACTTAAAAACCCCTCCCTAAGACTATCGTCACCTTTAGGAATTTCAGCTTCAATTTCTTTTAAAAGCTTTATATCAAAAGTCTTAAGCTGTTCCTTAAGCAAGGATGTTGTTGATTCATCATTTGTTTTAAGAAGCTTTGTTATTGCTTTAATTTCAGACTTAGGCAATGCATTCATACTATTCTTCAATTTGAGATTCCTGGTTAGCAGGCGGCTCTTCTTGTGGTTTATCTTTTAGAGCACAGGGACAGCACCCTGATAGAAGAAAAGTAAATTGCATTACAAGCAAAGCTAATAGAATTTTTTTCATTTTTCGTCCTCCTAAAAATTAGGACTGGCTAAGTTATATGGCCAGTCCTAAAAATGGTTAAACAATTTATTCTTCTGTTGTTTCTTCAGTTTCAGGTGCTGTAGCTTCTTCTGCTTCACCTTGTGCTCCAGAATCAGTCATTGCTTTTTCTTCAGCTGGTGCTGCGGGCGCTTCAGCTGGAGTTTCAGCAGGTGCTTCTTCTGTAGCTTCTTCTACTGCTTCCTCTGTTTCGTCTTCTTCTTGAACTTCTTCAAACTCTTCTTCTAGCTCATCTACTTCTTCAGCTGGCTTTGGTGCAGCACATGCTGTCATAAAAACAATAAGAGCTAGTGAGTAAAATAATATCCTTATCTTATTAAACATAGGCCAATCTTTCCCTCCCGTTACTTCCCCTTAAGTCACAATGCTTGCATTTCCTTGCTAAGCATGCCCTATTTTAACTTATAATCTATTTAATTAATGTCAGAACTTGTTACACTTCCAATTTTGGCAATTGTACTTATAATAAGTCATTTACAACATATCATGACATACTAATAATAACTAGTCTACCACTTGTTTTACCCAAAGCTCAGGTTCAACAGGCTGACCAAAAACATATATACCCCAATGTAGATGTGGTCCAGTTGCAATGCCTGTACCACCTACTTTTCCAACTAACTGACCCTTTTCAACTATGTCTTCTTCTTTAACATTAATTTCACTTAAGTGTAAAAATGCACTTACAACCCCATGACCATGGTCGACAAAAACACAATTTCCATTTACTACAAATCCATTTTTTTGATGCCCTGCAAGAATTACTTTCCCTTTTGCAGGGGAAATTACTTTACTTCCTGTTGGAACTGCAAAATCAAGTCCTTTGTGAAAATAGCTTTCATTTAACACCCCGTTTATTTTTCTTTTTACCCCATATGGGGTAGATTGCTTTCCAGAAGATGGATAACTAAACTTTCCATCCCAATACCTAATATCACTAATTGCATTTATTGCATTACCAACTGATTTTCTTTCAATTGGTGTAGTCATAAGACCTGCAATTTCTTTGGTTAAGGTAAGTTCTTCAACTATGTAGTCAGTTATGCCAACTATAAGATCTATATTTTTTTTCTTATCATCATAAAAAACATCAAGTCCATATGTACCTGGCTTCTTACTAGCTGTAAGGGGAATAAGACTTCTATACCAAGTATCATTAATCTCAAACACAGCTTGTTTGGATTTTTCAAAATAAACCTTTGGAGGATTTTTAACCTCTGGGTGTTTCTTGATTTTTACAGAAACAGTATCCCCTTGTTTCGGCTTTTCAGGGAATATGATAACTTTAAGGTCATTTTTATCCGCAGGCAAATCTTTTGCAAAACAATGTATTCCTACAAATAAAAAAACAAGGGATAATATTAATACTTGCTTTTGTAGATTAGAAATATTTAATCTTAACTTTTTTATCTTATTTACCATCATATCTGGTCAAGTCATAATGGTAATATAAATGTTAAATATTTTCTACAAATTCAAATAAAAAAGTACTTAAATGGCAGAACAAACAAAAATAGACAGAGAAGATCTTCTTAAAAAGCTAAATATTAGCGAAGAAGAACTATTGTTTTATGAACAAGAACTAGAGCTAGCAGGAAATTCTGATGATAATGCAATTAATACCTTTACTGATGAAGAACTGAAACTAATTCAATTTTTTCATAAGCTTAGAGCCTCAGGACTTTCAAATAATGAAATAAAAGTGCTTTCTTCAGTTTCTGAAATATTAAAAAGTACAGATATAGAACACAGTGATGAAATAAAAAATATCCTTGCTTTATCTCCGACATACAGGCTTAAACAATCTCTTAATATAGCAAGGCAGGAATTAACCAGCTTAAGGAGCAGAGTTCATGAACTGGAAAAAACTCTTGAAGACTTATTAAATTCAGATTCAGAAATCTCAAATATGGCAATGCTTCAAAAAGAGCTAGAAGTAAAACAAAAAACTCTTGATAGCATGGATAGAAGGCTTGCTGATGCAATAAGTCAAAAGAAACAATTAGAAGCCCTTCTTGCTGCATATAAGGAAGGTGCAACCCCATTAAAAATAAAAGGGAAAAAAGCTAAAGAGCTTTATGAAGCCTTGATTAAAAAAGAAACAGAGCTTGAAGAAACAAAAAAAAGGAATGAAGAATTATCTGTAAAATCAGAAGACAATTTAGCTGAAGCAGAAGAACTAAGAGAAATCATTGATGAAATGGAAGAAGAATTTAGAGCCCGAGGAGAAGAAATTGAAGAGCAATATAAAGAACAAATTTCTACATTAAAAAAGCAAATAGAAGAGCTGATAGATAGAAAACAAAAGGCATGGGAAGCTTACTATCTTAAGTCAAGTGATCAACACAGAAAAGAACTTTTGACCCTTCAAAGAAAACATGAACACCAGTCCTTAAGATTAAGACAAAAAATCAAAGAGTTAGAAGAAGAGCTTGATGATTTAAAAACAAGACAAAACCCTTTATTTGCATTATTAAAAGTAGGATCTAAGCTAAGATAACAAGTATCGTAAAAGCTATTTTGTTTCTGCCTGCCACCGGCTCGCCCACGAATGGGCTTCGCCGGTTTTGCAAAGTGCATATATTAGCTACTTCTTAACATTGCTATCAAGATTTTACCGAATAAATCGGATAAAACCTTACCTTTTGAATAGTTTACTTGGGAATATTACGGTAGCTAGGTAGTAACGCTATTTTATCAAGCTAACAAATTCCCTCAAATTTGAAACTATATAATCAGGTGCTAATATCTCTAGTTGCTCTTTGCTTCTAATTCCTCTAGTTATTCCTACGATTGTTTTAATCTTTGCAAGTCTTGCTGCATGAATATCAGTATCAGAATCACCAATTATCCACGTTTCTTGGGGATTTAAATGCAGTTTATTTATTGCGCTAAAAAAAAGCGTGTATTTTTCCTGAATATCTCCTTCTACTTTTTGCTCCTCCTCAAGTGCAAAAAGGAAGTTGCTATTAAAATACTTATCAAGCTTAAACTGCTTTACTGCATATTGCATTTGACTATCCCTGCGAAGGGTTGCCATGAAAAATGGTATCCCTTTTGAGTTTAAAAAGTTAAATGTTTCAATTACATCTCCATAAAGTTTGTCCAGTGGTAAAAATTCACTTAAGAATGTTATTTTACGTCTCAAATCTGCTGATTTCTTAGCTTCTTTAAAGGTAAGACCCGTCAAAATACCAATTTCAATGTCAGTAACCCTATTTTGCTTAAACTTCCAAAAATCTTCTTTTGATAATATATGCTCAGAGGAAATATCGTACCCTTTTAAACTCTCAAGATAAGCCCGATAATATCTATCAGAAACATCAATTATGGGACCATCAAGATCAAAACAAATATTCATAATGCTTTATACTATTCTAGTATTTTTCTCCTTTTTTATCTATTCCCCAAAAGTAATTTCAAAAAACATAGGCTCAACTACTTCTTTACTTTCAAAAATAAATGCAAAGATGAGACAATATCCACAGTTATTTTGTGGCATATATGTTAAACCAAGCTGGACACAGTCTGAAATTAATATAAACGGAGATACGACTTTTCCTGCAGCAAGTTTAATAAAAATACCAATTGCAGTAGTTCTTTTACAAGAGATCGACAAAGGAAAAATTTCATTTGATGAGAATTTAACTCTATTAAATAAGCACAAAGTTAGTGGAACGGGATCCCTGAAAAATGCCAAAGCAGGAACAAAGATCTCGCTTAGGCAAGCCTTTGAACAGATGCTTACAATCAGTGATAATACAGCAACAAATATGATTATTGATTTTTTAGGCGGTCCAAAATCGTGCAATGAAAAGATTTCAAAACTAGGACTAAAAAATACCGCTCTTATTGAGCCTATCGGTAGCTTCAGTAAAAGTCAAAATAAAATAAGTCCGCGAGATTTAGTTGCATTATTTGAAAAATCCCTTGAAGGAAGTCTTTTAAGTAACGACTCCAGAAAATACTTAAAAAGAACTTTGACAAAAGTTAAAAATAAAGCATTAATTAAACAAGGTATTGGTAAATTTACCTCCTTCCCTCATAAAACAGGAACAGTGGGCACTTGTGTGGGTGATGCAGGAATTATTTATTTGCCATTTCAAAAAAGAATAGGGATCTCAATAATAGTAAAAAGACCTTGGAACGATTTAAGCGGGCAAAAGTTTATAAAAGAAATAAGCAAAATAATTTATTCTGATTTAAAATTTAGTTCAATCTGATATCATTAAAATATTGCTTATGCAAAAGATAAATTCTAAGATTCAACCTATTAAGTTAGAAAACGATGAATTATCTTTGCTTGATCAAAGAGTATTACCGTTATCTAAAAAGTACATAAAAGCAAGGTCTTATACCGAAGTTACCCGTGCAATTAAAAATATGTCTGTAAGGGGTGCTCCTTTAATAGGAATTGCTGCTGCATATGGCATATTTCTTGCAGCACTTGAATACAAAAAACTTGAAGGTAAAAAGTTAATCAATAAACTTAAAGCAATTGGTGAGGAAATTAAAAACGCAAGGCCAACCGCAATTAACTTGAGATGGGCAGTAGATTTAATGTTACATGAAGTTGCCTCGTTAGATGACACACTTGAAATAATTACTGCCTTAAAAAAACGTGCTATTTGGATTCATGAAGATGATGCGCAAAGGTGTGCAAATATAGGCAGATATGGTTCTAAAGTTATTCCAAAAGGAGCAGGTATTCTTACTATCTGCAATACAGGGGCACTTGCAACCGGAGGCATTGGAACAGCTTTTGGGATTATTTTAACTGCACATCAATATGATCCATCAATAAAAGTTTTTGCAAGCGAAACCAGGCCCAGACAACAAGGGGCCAAATTAACAACTTTCGAGTGTATTGAAAATGGAATAAATTGCACATTAATTTCAGATACTGCTTGCGGATACCTTATGAAAAAAGGATTTATTGATATTGTTATTGCTGGAGCAGATAGAATTGCAAGCAACGGTGATACAGCAAATAAAATAGGTACCTACCAACTTGCAGTACTTGCAAAAGAAAACAACATACCATTTTATATAGCAGCACCTCTTTCCACTTTTGATTTAAGTATTGAAACAGGAGACAAAATTCCTATTGAAAATAGAGATGAAAAGGAAGTAACACTAATTAATGAAGGATTAATATGCCACCCTTCTACACAGGCTTTTAATCCTGCTTTTGACATTACCTCTAGAGAATATATTAAAGGCATAATCACAGAAAAAGGGATAGTTGAAGGGGACTATAAAAAAGAAATAAAAGAACTTTTCAATACCTCTGTCATAGCCTGACATAGGGATTCCCCTTAGAATTCAATGTTAACTTCAATTTAAACAGGTACTGTAAATAGAGGAATTTAGGTTAAAAATAACTCATATTAGGATTTTTGTTGCTTTGCGTCACAGGCAGTGGGTATAAGATAACTAGCTGTAAAACTCTGTAGGAAACTTATGAACAATTTTATAAAGAAACTAATAGTCCTTATACCTCTTGCCTTTTGCCTGGCCGCACTGCCAATTCAAAATGGGCTTTGCTCTTGTGCTGTTGAAGGAGGCGTATGCGGAGATCCACCTAGTTGGGATCCTTGTTGTAATCCTGATAAATTTGAATGTGAAATAGAAGAAGGTACTGATTACGGTACATGCGTACCTCGAGAAGAAGAAGCAGCAGAATAGTTTTTTAATTTGGACAAAAGCTTAAACGTCAATTGATGCGCCTTGGCTAACTAACCATTGTTGAAACTACTTTTATACCGCTCGTTTCGTGCGAACACTCAACTCGCTTCTTTGATCCTCGACGCTTTTGCCAAACAAGTTGGACAAAAGCTTACACATCAATTGATGCGCCTTGGCTAACTAACCATTGTTGAAACTCTTCTAGGTTTTTGACAACAAGATGCCCTGAAGGAAGGTTTCCTAAAAATCCTTTTCCTCTAAGTCTTTCAAAAGTTTTGCTTACTTGCCTGTTTGGAACTTCTGCAGCATGTGCCAGCTTATGAATATTTAACTCAGGCACTATAATGCCTTGCGGGGTAACTTTTCCTTCAGAATATACTTTTAAATAAAGTGCTAGAGCAACTCTTGTCTCATCAGTTAAGTCTGCTTCTACTTCTTGAGGAACATCTTGCCTAACAACTTCTCTTTCACTTGTCATTTATAATCGCTCGTCTCGTGCGAACACTCGACTCGCTCCTCCATCTCAGCTAGATAATAACCAACTTACCATCCTACAATCACTTATTGGCTATTTAGGAATTAAATTAATCAAAGCTTTATATTTTAACGCAAAATATGTAAAAGTCTCTTAAAATTCTAAGTGATAGCATTTTTTTTGGTCTTTACATTCATGCCCTCATACAATGATCAAGGCATTATCTTAAAAAGTTTTAACTTATCTGAAGCAGATAAAATACTTAACATATATACCAAAGAAAACGGTTTAGTAAGGTGTATTGCAAAAGGAGCTAAAAAGCCAAGTGGGAAATTTTCTGGTAGAACAGACCTCTTGTATTGCTCTTTTTTTCAATTTGCCAAAGGGAAAAATTTAGACACTCTTTGTGACATTGAACAAATAACTACTTTTCCAAAACTAAGATCTAGCTCTAATCTTTTATTTTACGGAATTTTATTTTTGGATATAGTTAACAATTTTGCACAAGAAGAAGAAGAAGAAAGCAATCATATCTTTGAACTTCTTTATTCAATGCTTGATGAATTGCAAACAAGCAAATCCCCCGAAACAGTAGCTATAAGATTTATTATTCAATTTTTGTCCCTTCATGGACTAAAACCACAGCTTGAAACCTGTGTAGCATGTAGCAAGGAAATCGTTAAAAGCAAGGATACTTACCCCTACTCAAGTATCCTTGGTGGACTTTTATGCGATGAATGCCTTGCTATTGATCATATATCAATTTCCAATGGAATATTAGATATACTTGGCTTACCTACTATACAAACAAATAGCGATATGGAAACAAAAAGAGGAGCTCTTAAATTACTGCAAAAGCACATAAATACAAGAGCAAAGAAAGAGATTAAAACATTTGATCTCGTGTTCTCCCTCTAAAACGGATATGGCGAAATTGGAAGCATAAAAAAGTTAACTCTCATTCCAAGTATTCCACAAATCAAAACAGAAATAATTAAATAAATAATAGAGTTTTTAAGCCCAAGCCATTTTTGATAAATAAGAAGAGTTGTAAGATTAACCCCTGGTGAGGCAGTCATGAAGGATAAAATGCTTCCAAGCCCTGCACCTTTTGCCAGTAGTGCACTACTAATTGGAATATCTGCTCCTGCGCAAAAATAAAAAGGGAACCCAACTACACCAAACACAAACGGGGCAAAAGTATTTCCAACCCCTGCAAAGCTAACTACAAATTCATATGACAAAAAGAGCGAGATAAAAGCTGCAATAAGTACAGCAGCAATCACCCATGGTCCAAAGTTTTTTACAAGGATTACAAACTCATTTGTGATTTTTTCCTTTTTAGAAATTGTTATATTATCAGAATGCCCACCATTTTCTGACAACAAACTTTTAGGTTTAAAAATTAATACAAAAATATAAGAAACTAAAAGCCCAAAAATTACTGCAAAAACAAACCTCCCAAATGTAATTCCTGTGCCCATTACAAGGGTCATAATTAATGAAGTTATACTACTTGCATTGCCTGCTGTTAAAAATGCAACTACTATAAGCCACGAAGCTCCTTTTTTATGCAATTTTCCAGCAAGTGGGATCATCCCACATGTACATATAGGTATTAATGCTCCGACAAAACTTGCAAGCAAAATAAATAAAAATTGGTTTGACCCTAATATTCGTTCATAAACCCATTCTGGTATAAACTCTACAAGTATTGCTGAGATTAAAAGAGCTACTAAAAAGGCAGGAATTATGGTTATTCCATAGTGCAAAAGCAGTTGTAAGAAGTCAAAAAACACTTCTATAATAATATCGTATAGCACATAGTTAAATGCTATTTGCTATCTCTAATGTTAAAAGAATTTAAAATATCTTGGAAACTTATTGGGTTATACCGTATCCTATTATAAAGCTAAGCTTTTTGTCTGATTTACTCAGCAAAAAGCGTCGAAGGGGAAAAGCAAGTTGAGCGTTCGCGCGAAACGAGCGTTATAAAAACAAAAAGGAGATCATTGTGCCACGTCAAATACCATTAGATAAAACAATTAACATGGGAATTGCTGCTCATATTGATGCAGGAAAGACCACAACCACAGAAAGGTTTTTATTTTACTCAGGACTTGTTCATAAGATTGGCGAGGTCCATGAAGGTACTACAGTTACAGACTGGATGGCACAAGAAAAAGAAAGAGGAATTACCATAACTGCTGCAGCTATTTCAACCACATGGAAAGATAAGTATATAAACTTAATTGATACCCCTGGTCACGTTGACTTTACCATTGAAGTTGAGCGTTCTATGAGAGTGCTTGACGGCGTTGTAATTGTTCTTTGCGGCGTAGGCGGGGTACAACCTCAAACAAAAACTGTTTGGAAACAAGCTGACAGATATAAAGTACCTAGGATTATTTTTGTAAACAAATTGGATAGAACAGGTGCCGACTTTTTCAAGGTTGTAAGTCAAGTAATTAATGAAATTAAAGTCAATGCACACCCAATTCAAATCCCGGTAGGATCTGAAGATCAGTTAAAAGGTGTCGTAAACCTTCTTGAGATGGAAGCATACATCTACGATGAAACCGATAAGATGGGAAGAAAATTTGACACGGTTGATGTTCCTACTGAGCTTATGGACAAAGCAAAAGAATTAAGAGAAAAACTTGTAGAAGCCATAGTTGAAACCAATGATGATTTAATGAGCAGATATTTAGAGGGTAAAGAAATTCCTGTTCCTGAGCTCAAGCAAGCACTTCACAATGCTGTATGCAAATTACAGATAATTCCAATTACATGTGGATCTGCTTTTAAAAATAAAGGTGTTCAACAGCTTCTTGATGCAGTAGTAGATTACTTGCCAAACCCAACTGAGGTTGAAGCTATAAAAGGGATTTTAAAAGATGGATCTGAAATACAACGTAAGTCAGATGATAATGAACCTTTTGCAGCACTTGCATTTAAAATAATGACAGATCCTTTTGTTGGAAGACTGACCTTTATTAGGGTATATAGCGGTTGCCTGAAGGCAGGAAGCTATATTTATAATGCAAGCAAGGACGCAAAAGAAAGAATTAGTCGTATAGTAAAACTACAGGCTGATGATAGAAAAGAAGTAGACGAAGTATATGCAGGAGATATTTGTGCTGTAGTTGGTTTAAAAGATACCTCTACAGGAGATACTCTTTGCGATGAGAAAAAGCCAATTATTCTTGAGTCTCTTCATATCCCTGATCCTGTTATATCGGTTGCAATTGAACCAAAAACAAAGGCAGATCAAGAAAAAATTGGGCTTTCACTTCAAAAACTTGCAGAAGAAGATCCTACCTTTAAAGTGCATGTGGATCATGAAACAGGGCAAACAATTATTTCAGGAATGGGAGAACTTCATCTTGAAATTCTTGTAGATAGGCTCTTAAGAGAGTTTAAAGTGGAGGCTAATGTAGGTAAACCACAAGTTGCATACCGTGAAACCTGCAAAGCCAGAGTTACTCAAGAAGGAAAATATATCAGGCAATCTGGCGGTCGTGGTCAATATGGTCACGTTGTTATTGACGTGGAACCGCTTGAAAGAAGCTCAGGATTTGAGTTTGTAAACAAAATTGTAGGTGGTATTATTCCAAAAGAATATATTCCTGCGGTTGAAAAAGGAGTTAAAGAAGCTATGGCAGGTGGGGTGCTTGCAGGGTATCCTGTAATTGATCTTAGAATTACACTTCATGATGGAAGTTTCCATGATGTAGATTCTTCAGATATGGCATTTCAGATTGCAGGTTCTATGGCATTTAAAGAAGGTTTTATGAAAGCAAAACCAACTCTTTTGGAACCTGTAATGAATCTTGAAATTGAGGTCCCGGAAGAGTTTATGGGTGATGTGATTGGGGATGTTTCTTCAAGGCGCGGACGTGTTGAAGGAATGACTACAGAAAGAGGACTTTCAAAAGTAAACGGCAAGGTGCCTTTATCTGAAATGTTTGGATATGCAACAGACATAAGAAATAGAACCAAAGGTCAAGGGACATTTACTATGGAATTTGCCGCATACGAAGAAGTCCCAGCTAGCGTAGCTGAGCCTATTATAACTGGCAAAAAGAAATAGCATTTTGTCCAATTCACTTGGCAAAATGCGTCGTGACTTTACAAGCGAGCCGAGTGTTCGCACGAGGCGAGCGGTATAAAAACAAGGTCCCAGCTAGCGTAGCAGAACCCATAATCACTGGAAAGAAGAAATAAGCTATTTTGGGTAATTCTCTGTAGAAGCGGGATCTAGATCCAACTTAACATCACTGTCTAGATAATGATAATCATTAAGAAAATATTCGTATGCTCCTTCTGTTGCAGAATCAGTATTTTCAAATGTTACACTTCCTGTGATTCCTTGCAAAGAATTATTAACAAAACCTGTTAAGGAGTCCTCTGTAGCAGCATAAGAACAGGAGTAAGGCCCCATGCACACAATTAAAGCCAACAATACAGCTTTCATAGAAACACCCTTATAAATTAAGCATTCCCTAAACAAATATTAGAAACCAATGTTAACCCTACAAATAATTAAAAGGGTCAGATTTAACTTAAACCTGACCCTAAAGTTCAGCTTGTCTTCTGCTATTTATTAGCCTCTGCAACCGCTGGTTGTTTAACATCAGCTTTAAAGGTTGTTGCATCTTTCATAAATTGGGTAGCATCAAAGTATTTCCCACCTTCCCAATTTTCCCTTTGTGGAAAGTGTTTGTTTGACCTTTGAAGGAGTGTTTCCCAATCAGAAGCTGAGAGTTCAGGAAGCCCTAGTTTCTTTCGAGCACTAAGACCCCATGCAAGCACTGCTTCGTTATTAGGTGCTGCAAATGAAGTTCCATTTACAGGTTGTACATCCCAAGCTCCGTCAAGAGGATAAGGAACTAGTACATGAACACCTTGGAAGCTAAGCATTGTTATTGCTTCTGCTGCTCGAAGTGGATCTTGCTTAGATGTAAACTCAGCAAGCCTGTCTGCATACTTATCCATAGCTGATGCATAAAACACACCATCAGGCTTTGTGAATTTATTGTTGCTGTCCATTCTAAGCCCAAGCACATTTAACTCACCAACTGAACCATATCTTACAAATGCTGGGAATGCTCCATGCTCATTTCCTGCAGCAACTGTATGCATGGTGTTTATTTTACTTAACGTTTCCATGTATGCAGAAGCAATATCAATAAAGTCAGATCTCATTTTTTCATTCGCAAGGATAAAGTTAATATATCCCCATGAATAGTTAATGAGCTCGACATTCGACTCGCCTGCTATTTTATTTTGTGCAATATCTTCAAGCGCATACAACGCTGAATCCTGAGTACCCCATGGTCTAAACGGTGTTTCAGGAATACTTGCCATGAAGCTATAAGAGTGAATCTTATCACTTGCACTTGCTGGTGCAGCTTTATGCAAAGTAGAAGCTACCATTGTAGGATGTAAGTCAAGCCAAGTTGTAAGGTCTGACCATGTAACTAGTTTTTCAGGATATACAATACGTTCTTTTAGTCCTTCAAAACCTTTAATATCTAGAGGATATACATAGCCACCGTCAACTATTGCTACTTCTACTCCTTCACCTGTAAATTTCCTGTCTTCTTTTTTGCCAAGCCAGTACTCTTGTTCATTTACCATCTTATACATTGCGCATGCATTGTCAGCAACGTCAGCTGGAAATCCAAGAGCTTTTATCTCATCCACTCCTTTTCCATTTGAAAATAGAGCATGCATAACTGTACGAATGACAGGTGCTTTAGCATCTTTCTTAGATGCTTCATGAGCAAGCATAACAAGATCTTTTGTTCCGCCCATCATATCAGCACCTTTTGCAAGCATAAACTGCTCTCTAAGATCAAAAAGGCGCATCTGGGTTTCGTATTCACGTCCCTCTGCATGATACTGCATTTGCCCAACCATTTCACTGGCATGAGCAGCACGTGCTTTAGAAAGCTCATCAAATGTTGCATCGCCTGGTTTTAAACCAGCCATTGCACTGTCATATCTTCTTGCAAGCTCTCTTTGCCCTTTTTGTGCCATCCATCTGTAGTCAAGCGAAGAATCTTTAAGTGCAACTAAGTGAAGCACTTTTGCCTCATCAGATGCAGGATTTTTTAGGTCAACTACACCACCTAAGTTTTTAATTGCATTTGCTTTGATAAGTGACATCTCAAAATTATTAAAGAGCACATCAAAAAACCCAAAGAATCCTTGTCCACGTGAATTATCTTGGACATAAATCTCTGGATAAGTTGCCATGTCTCTAAGCAGTGGTGCTGCCTCGGTAGCATTTGATTTACCAAGCACATCCATCATAGAGTATGCAATTCCCCAATAAAGAGGTTTCTTTATATCTCTGTGATCTTTAAGGTAGTTAACCATTGGTTTAACATACTTACTGCTAAATGTTGCATCCCCTGCTCTTCCAGAAAGTGCCATGCCTGTTCCACCAAGCTCACGTTCTCTAAGTTCAATAAATGCCCCTAGTTTCTGAGCATCGGTAATTGTTCCAGGCGCACCACCTTTTGCTTTTGCACTTTCAATGGCTGCATTTTCAAGTGTAAGCCACCTGTCATATTGAGCTTTAATCCTTGCTTGAAAAGGATTTTTTCCTTCAATAGCAGCACAGAAATCTGTTTCAGTTTCTGGCTTTGTTCTTTCAATAAGATTAGGGAAGAAGTGCCTAAGTTTTGCTCCAGTAAATGGAGATCCTTCTGCTTCTTTTTCTCTTATTGCAGCCGGAATAAGATCAGGTCTGTCAATATAAAGAACCGCATCAAGAGCAAGCTCACGCATTCCCATAGGTTTTGTTTCATCGATAGCAATATTCAAAAGAGGTTCAACAGACTCTTTGTCTTTTGCAAGTGCTACCCCAATCATAGAAACAAATCTTTCCATATCTTTAGCAAAGTCATTTTTTACAATGTCTCTAAGATAAGGAGTAAAGTTGTGTGCTTTATCATCAAAAGCCATGATCATTAAAGCTACACTTCTTCCTGCATCTCTTAGCTTATTTACATGTTCTACATCAGTATCTGACATAGGTTCAGGCCAAATAAGTTTTGTTTCTTTATTAGATAGTGCAGTAACAAGATTTTTTGCATTATCTTTATGAAGATTGAGTGCTTTTATCATCTCAGCCCCTGCTCTTTTTTGAGGTGAGTCCCAAAGAGCATAGGTACCATAAAGAAAGGTTCTCTCAAATTGTTTTGGAAATGATCCTATGTATCTTTCAAGTACTGTAAATGCAACTTCATCTTTTTGAGCCATAATTGAAAGTGCTTCAAGCATCTTCATATCTGCTGGTGAAGCAGAGCTAAAGAAACCTCCACCGCTGGAACCTTCCGAATAGCTCTTAATTGCAAACCATTGCGCACAAGCTGGAAGTGCAAGCTCATCTCCATGCTTTGCAAGCATTAAAACATTATCAGCAATAAAGTCTTGATCACTTGCTGATTTGCTGTATGGGTATGGAAGAAGAGGTTTTACAAGCTTCTCATTTATCTTTCTTAGCTCTTCAATTGAACCATAGCTAGCACCACGAGGAACATCAGGTGTTGGATGCTTTTTAGCAGTTCCAATTTCAGTTCCTGGTGGAAGCACAATAACAGTACTTCCTGGAGGCACCGGTTGCGAGTCCTTAACTCCTTTGTCTACAGGAGCTTTATCTTTAGCATTGTCAGGCTCTATAATCTCAAACTCTATATCTGTATTAGAGCTTGCTGGTTCTGCTGCTGCTGCATCCCCCTTATTGAAGGCTTCCATTTGTTTTCTTCCATAGATCCATTCTTTTGATTTTTCTGTTACATCTTTTGGAAGGGTAACATCCGATCCTGTGTACTTAAAGATGTTAAAAAATTCATCTCTTCTTGCTTCATCATTTCCACTTGTAAGGAGTTCTCTTCCAACTTTTTCAAAGAATCCTTTTTCCCCTGCTTGTGCAAGTGTATAAGCAGCAAGATTTTCAAAGTTATTGCTGTTATAGACTTTAACTTTTTCATAGCTAGGGCCGCTAGCGAATAGGTCATCTCCTCCATAAAATCTTCCTACTTCAGATGGGCGGACAAGAAATCTTTCTTCTTTACCACCTTCTTTGGTAACATCAACTATAATTTTGCCCATAAATGGAACTACAGGCTCTATAATTTTTGCTAGTCTTCCTTCCAGTGTTTTATTTTCAGCTATTAGTGTTGCTTTGTCGCTATCGAATTTAGCTTTTTCATCAGTCATTTCTTTTGAAAGCTGACCACCATTTTTTGTAATTCCTTCTGATTTAGTTGCCAGTTCAGCCATCTTTTTATCAAGCTCAGCTAGCTTTTTATTGTTAGCAGCAAGATCTTTATTTATGCTTTGTGCCACAACTGAGGTTGTATAAATTGCCTCATGAACTATTTCCGGAGGTATATTTGAATTTTTAATCCCTGTTGATATAAGCTCTTTTCTAAGTGCATCAACTGCTTCTATCTTTGTATCATCTGATACATGAAGAACTGCTTTTATATTGTTCCAAAGTGATCTTGCATTTGGAAGATCTTTTAATTTATCTTGCTTTAAAGCATCTCTTAATGCAGCCCATGAATCATCGCCAAACTTTGCTACTGCTTTTTCTCTTTCAGGATTATTTGCAGCATCTACACTAGAAGCATCAATAAGTGGCATAAGAAGTGCCAGTGATGCAACAGCTTTTGCAACAAAACTCGTTGCTCTTGAAAGCCCTTTATTACTTTGTTTTGAGCTGCCTCTTACTTTATCTTCAGATGTAACATCATTTTGTGTAACTAATCCTTTACCATTTCCTAGTGTGTGATTAACAGAAGTAATACTTGGCATAAACTATTTCCTCCAACCCCTCTTAAGAGTTTTATAAAAAACCTAATTTTCCCCACTAGGTGTGTAGTCTACAAAAAAAAGTTATTTGTAGCAAATGTAAGTAACTTGTAAGTTTTGTATTTCATTCTCCAAACGACTTATTTCAAATGAATAAGACTTTTGTATGTAACATGTAAGAAGTTTATTTGTGATATATAGAAGAAATTTTGTTGGCAGCTAATTAAAAAATCGGATAGCAAGGCAAGCATTCATTACTCAATGCACCACCTCTATCTTCTTTTATTTCGTAACCAGCAGCTTTTAAAATAGTAGGACCAAGATATGCCCCATTAAACCTCTCACCTAAAACATTACCTTGAGAATCAAGCTTTCCATAAACAGCAGGCTTTATGTTTGGACCACAAATTACCACCGAATTAGATTGAGGCCAGTGATCTCGCCCTTTTTTATGGTTGATTTTTGGGGTTCTTCCAAACTCAGAAGCTATCACTACTATTGCTTCATCCTTTAAATCTTCAACTAAAGCAGAAAGCAAATAATCAAGTGGCGGCATATCATATTTAAATCTTTCTTGTATATTTTCATGATGATCCCAGTTTCCATAATCTATAAGAACAATAGGTGCTCCAGCTCTAATAAGTCTTTTTGCAATTATCCCTGCATCACCAAACTCACTTTTCCCGTATCTTTCTTTTTCTTTCTCTGAAACACCTTTCAAATCAAATGCTTTACTTAAATCACCAGTAAGGACTTTTCTTCCTTTGTCCATTAGCTCATCCAATCTTTTTCCTTTTTCTCCTGCCAGATTCCAGCCATCAGAGAGTTGGGCTCTAAGACCTGCTCTTCTATTGATTCTTTCAGGATCAACAGTATCTCCAAAAGGTGAGTTATAAGCTTTCATCCATTTATGTCTTTCTATTACAAGAGCATCGTCAGGTGAGGTACTTTTTGTAACTGAATAAGTATTAGGGTTTATTATCATATAACCAACAGAGTCACTGCTTAAATAATTTCCAAGCATTGCAATAAAAGGTTTGTACTTAGGATCAAATGTAGGGGTCTGGTCATCCACCCCTGCAAAAACCCTATTTGCAGCAAGATTATGATCCCCTTGTGTATGGTAAATATTTCTAAGAAGTGCCACGTGATGCATTACATTTGCAGTATTTGGAATAGTTTCAGAAACATAGAGTCCAGGTATTTTTGTTGATATTTGTTTAAAAGGTCCTCTCATTTCAGAGGGCATTTCAGGAACAGGTGAAAATGTATCCAGATGGCTAAGTCCTCCTTGAAGCCAGACAATTACAATAGGTTTTGTTCCTTTGCTACTTTCTGCTTCAACAATTCTATAGTTCTTTTTTCTATCTATAGTAGCTGAGCTACTTTCTTCAGCTCCAAATGCATTCTTAAGAGGCATTATAGTCTCTGGAATTAACATACCAAGTGCACCAAGTGTGCCTATTCTTATAAAGTCTCTACGAACAATTGGTGCATGTGAGAATATTTTCACTAGCCTCCTCCAAAAAGAAAAAGATACCTTAGTAAATTATAAGGTATCTTACTTCAGTTACTTTGACAACTGGTTTATAATCCCAAACACTCAAAACACGCAGCACTCATAGCACCTAATGGTGTACTACAAACAGCAATTAATTACTATGGAGCAGCAAGGCACCTTTGACATGCTCTACTAAATGCACTTCCGGAACATACGCTTGCACAAGGATCGCCACCGCCGCCTCCTCCTTGTGTTCCAAATCCACCAGAGGTAGTAACAGGATCTGAAGGACAACAACTTACACCACCTGCTGAGCAACATGTTGTACCATTTGGACAAGTTTCAGGGGTTCCATAAGTATTAGATACACAAGTACACGTAGTATAATCTAATGTTTCTGTTGTGCAGGTATTATAATCACCGCCTCCACAAGCTGGTGGGGTAATAGGTACACATTGTTGCATAGGACATGTACCACCACACGCATCAGGATAATCTACAGTCTGACATTCATTACAACCTGTGCAAGTAGAAGGATCGCATGTCCCTGCGCTTACAGTACTGCAAGGAGATCCACAATCAGCTTCACAAGTACACGGGTTTTCAGCAGGTCCGCATGATCCGTTTCCACAGGTCTCACAATCACCTGGGCACATGGTTGCATCTTCTCCTGATTCACAAATTCCATCTCCACAAGTTGGTCCACTAGGACCAGTACCTCCAGGTCCACCACATGGTACACATACACCAGTTACACAACAATCTGGACTACACTCTGAATCACTTACACAGCCAGTTGGAATTGGGCCACCACCGCCAGGAGGAAGTCCGCCACCGCCGCCAGGTAATCCGCCGCCACCGGGAAGTCCACCACCGCCAGGGAATCCACCGCCGCCGGGAAGTCCACCGCCACCGGGAAGTCCACCTCCGCCAGGGAATCCTCCACCACCATCAGTATCAGTATCACCACCGCCGTCAGTATCAGTATCACCACCGCCATCAGTATCAGTATCACCGCGGCCATCATGACTTGAATCGCTACCATCTCCATGATCACCAACATGTCCAGGATTACTGTCTGTTGTTGGATAATCAGGTGCATAATAACCAGTATCTTCCTGGGCAATTGTAAAATTTAATAAGAAGGCCATGCAGAAGATCAGTCCAAAAATTAAAACGATGGACAATGAGCGGCGAAATAATTTCATTGTTTTTTCTCCTTAAAATTTATTAGTAACTCTATACACTTATTATTCACATAAGTTAACTTATGTTATCAATTTACATTTTTAAAGTTTAATTACTAGTAGCAGGAAGCTTGCAAACTGGATTTACTCCGGTTCCACCCTTTAATTGATCTGTGCATGCAGCAAAAAGACCAAAACATTTTAAATATGGGTGCTCAGGAGGACATTCAAGAGTGCCTTTATTTCTACAAACAGCATTTCCCTTAGAATCACATAATGCTGCTGGCTCTTCCTTTGCTAAAGTATGATTTATAAATATCATATTTAACATCAATACGGCCAGAATTAAAATCCAAATTAAGTTTTTCATATCCCTTCCTCATTCTTAAATTAAGAATATTGACTCAAAGTTGCACCATAGTTATATTACCCAAGAAGGTTAAGTGTGCATCAAAAGCGCCTTAATGAGCCAATGGATAGCCCTACTATTCATTAAAAGCAGATAATACTACCAAAATAAGCAGATTTAAGAGGTTTATTTAGCGTGGATAACTTTTTTAGGTTTAATTTTATGAAGCAGGTGTGTGAGTATTGTTTCAGGTGTTTCTTTCGCCATTATCCCTTCATAGCTTAGATTTATTCTATGCCTTAAAACATCAAATGTTACACTTTCGATATCTTCTTCTTTTACATAATCCCTGCCTTTAATTAAGGCAAGTGCTTTTGCTGCTTGCGTTAGATTTAATGATGCTCTTGGAGAAGCACCATAACTAATATACTCAGATACTTTCTCTAAATTAAAATCTTTTGGGAATCTAGTTGCAGAAGTTAAGTCTGCAACAAAAGCAATTATGCTTGGATCTACATAAACTTCTTTTGTTAATTGTTGAAATTTCAACAGTTCACTTTTTGCAATTGCTTTTTTAAGCCCTGGTAATTTCTCTGTACAAAACCTGTTTATTATTGCAATCTCTTCTTTTGAGTTTGGGTAACTAATTAAAAGCTTAAACATAAATCTGTCAATTTGTGCTTCAGGAAGTTGATAAGTTCCTTCGGATTCAATTGGATTTTGGGTAGCAAGCACTATAAATGGCTCTTCAATCGGGTATGAATTTTTCGCTATTGTAACCTGCTTTTCTTGCATCGCTTCTAAAAGGGCACTTTGTACCTTTGCAGGGGCTCTATTTATTTCATCTGCCAAAACCAGGTTTGCAAAAAGTGGACCTAAAATTGTCTCAAAATCACTTGTTTTTTGATTATATATCTGTGTGCCAATTAAATCAGATGGCAAAAGATCCGGGGTAAATTGAACTCTTTGAAAACTTAAATCGAGAACCTCAGAAAAAGTCTTTAAAATAAGTGTTTTTGCAAGTCCTGGCGGACCTTCAAGAAGAATATGCCCACCTGCAAGAAGTGCAACAAATATTCTTTCTAAAATAGCATCCTGACCAACAATAATTTTTTTTACTTCATAGAGGGCAGATTCTATTTTTTTTGAGGCTTCTAGATATTCAGATTTTATGTCAGGCATAGTACATATTATAAGCTATGCGGCTTTTCTGGTTTGTGTCACAGATATAAAAGGGGTGTTTGTTTTCTCTTCTTGATTATGCCTAACCAAAGTCCAATAGTAATTAATTTGTGGCTTATGATCCACGCTTACATCGCTGTGCTTATCAGCTTTCAAAACTCTTTCAATTAAAACCTCTTCATCTATAGCAATCCTTGCATTAACTGTTTTATATACACCGCTGTCATCTTCATATGTCCCGGTATATTCATATGTTTCATGAGTATCATTTCCTGCAGGTGTTCTAGATGCTGAAAATGAAACAATTTCTTCCCTAAGCAAATCTCTTCTTGCAATATCTTCTGCATCTGGATAATCTAATTCACCTCTAAATATTTCATCTTCCGGCAACTCTAACTCATTTCTACATAGTCTTTCGCTATCATCTAAATCATCATTAAAAGGAATAATCATTCTTTCTGTTTCTTTATCTTGACCTTTATGTGGTTTAAATGTGCTGTTGTCAATTAATTCTCCTTCAAAAATATAGTGAATTTTTCCAAATGGGTTTCTGGTCTTAACAAAGCTATCTCCCTTATATTTTCCATAACACCAACCAATGCACTTGAGTTTTGCACCCTGACCTATAGAATATTGAACATCTCCTCCAAATCTAGGAAAGTCATGTCTATCAAACCCTTCATAAACAATTTCATCTTGTGGCTGAACCAAAAGCGGAAGTCTATTTGCAACAGTTCTAGGTAAAACTGTTTTTGCTGTTAAAAGTGCATTATATATACTTGAAATATTATTTGACATGTCCTTTTGACTATAGCAAATAAGCGGGTAGAAGCTAAAAGACTATAGAATTCTTTTAGAATTCAGAGATAATATATCGTTTTTATAAAATTCCAAACTTTTTATCCTGTCTTTGCTGTTCTATATTTGCTAATTGCTCAAATATCTTTTTCTCTTCAGGTGATAGCTTTGTAGGTGTTGCAATAATAATTTCAATAAGTTGGTCTCCTTTTCTTGAAGGATTATTTAATTTGGGTGCCCCAAGGCCAGGCATAGTTAAAATTGTCCCAGATTGAATTCCACTTGGAATAGTAAGTTTTTTTTCTCCTTCAGTACTTGGAACATTAATTATTCCGCCAAGTGCTGCTTGAGTAAATGAAACATGTTGTCTAACTAAAATATTTAATCCTTCTCTTTGGAAAATCTCATGATCTTTTACATGAAGAATTACATATAAATCTCCTGGTGGACCACCTCTAACTCCTGCTTCCCCTTTCCCTCCCCAACGAAGTCTTGCACCGTCATCCACTCCACAAGGGACTTTCACATCTACATTTCTTTTTGCTTTCTTTCTTCCTTCTCCTAAACATTCTGAACATTTTTCTTCTGGAATTTGCCCTTGTCCTTCACAAGTAGGGCAAGTAGCTATTCTAGTTACGTGCCCAAAGAAAGACTCGGACACTTTTTTTACTTCTCCCATGCCATTACAACTTGTACAAGTAACTAGTTTTGATCCTTCTGTGACACCACTTCCTTTACATTTATTGCATCCATCCAATATATCTAAAGTAACTTTTCTAGTACATCCTTTAATTGCTTCTAGAAAATTTATTTCTAAATCATACCTAACATCCAAACCCCTCTGTGGTCCAGCATGCCTTTGCCTTGCACCTGCAAAACCGCCTCCAAAAAACTCAGCAAATATATCACTTAAATCAGTAAAACCAAAATCAAAACCACTAGCTCCGGATGCACCGCCTCTTAAGCCTTCAATTCCATACTCATCATATACAGCTCTTTTTTTAGGATCCTGTAAAACTTCGTATGCCAAGCTAACTTCTTTAAACTTATCCTCATTCCCTGTTTCTTTATTATCAGGATGATATTTCCTGGCAAGTTGCTTATATGCCTTTTTTACCTCTTGCGCTGTAGCAGAGCGGTTAATACCTAATATTTCATATAAATCCTTTGTTTCTTTCATTTTTTTGCATTTAAATTATACATTATAATCCACTATATTTTTTAAACCTGTTTTGCTTGACTAATCTCATCTAATATTTTCCTTGCTGCATCCAGAGGATCTTTTGCATCTGTAATTGGTCTTCCAATAACAACAAAATTAGCACCGTTTTTAACTGCCTCTTTTGGTGTTGATATTCGTTTTTGATCATTTTTTTCTGCCCACTTAGGCCTTACCCCAGGTGTAACAATTAAAAAATCTTTGCCTAGCTCTTTTCTTACAAGTGAAGCTTCTTTTGGAGAACAAACTATGCCATCAAGCCCTGCTTCTTTTGCAATTTTAGCTCTGTTTAAAACATATTCATCTATTTGTGCTTTAATCTGCAAATTTTCTTGCAGGATTTCCTCATTGATGCTTGTCAGCGCAGTAACTCCTAAAAGTTTTGGGGGAGGTATATTTAACTTTGTAGCAGTATTTATAATTGCTTGTTTTGCATCATGAAGCATTTGCATTCCACCTGTTAAATGCACATTCATCATATCAACTTTATGATGAACTAAGCTTGATACTGCTCCTGATACTTGATGTGGTATATCTAAAAATTTTCCATCAAGAAATACCTTGCATCCTAATTTTTTAATTTCATCGATTATTTTAGGGCCCTCACCAGCAAAAAGAGTAAGACCAACCTTAAAATAAGAAACATCTGATCTCAGTTTATTAACAATCTCTAGTGCCTCTTTCTTAGACTGTACATCTAGTGCAACTATTAAATATTCTTTTGGATCCTTTGCGTCTGCCATTACATTTTCCTCAATGTTTATTATATCCAAAACAAGAAAGAAGTAATCTTAGCGTACTTTGCAAAACCAGCGAAGCTTAAGCTTAAAAAAATCTAATATAATTCTTAACTAATTTCTCTTTGCTATATGATAGTATCAAAAACAATTTTATATTGGTAATTAAGGAAGGAGAATTTATTATGAGTTTTAGCCTATCATTTAATGGTGCAAATATTACAAGCAGAGTATTCCCTTACGTACATTCTTTAAAGGATGTTACTCCTCAAGATCATGGACACCGCATTGATCCTCATGAAATACCTACCTCAATGTTAAAACAAAGGAATGTAGTAGCCAAAGGGCGTCAGACAGATCAATTTTCAAGGGTAAGAAAATCTGTTTTTCATGAAAACAGATAACTATTTCATCTTGAATTCTTTAAGTTTTTTCTTAAAAGCCTTGGTATGACCCCAAGGCTTTTTATTTGCATAAAGCCAAAAATGCACCATCTCATGATATAAAACAGGGGCTATTTTTTTTGGCTCATCACATAAATGCCTAGAAAGCCTTATGACAGGACGTTTTCCAGGAAGTGCAATAAAATCTCCAAATTGCTTAAAATATTTCCCGTGCCCAAAAGAGTCGCTCCAAAGTATCCTTATATAGGACAGCTGTCCCTCAAAATATTCTTTGTTTAGCTTATCGTATATTTCGTAAATAAGCTCTGACTGTATTGGATTTTTCTTGCTTTCTTCTTGCATTTGCTTATTGCAAAACCGGCTCGCTCACAATGGATTACAATTAATAACGATATCATGAACTTATTTAACAAAGAGAAATTTTTAATAGATGTTCCTGTAAAAAACAGAGATGCATTAACGCTTGCAATTGCTTTTCCTAACAGCTATTCAATAGGTATGGCAAGTTTAGGCTATCAAACTGCCTGGAAATATTTAAACCAAAGTAAAAATATAAACACTATTCGTTATTTTACAGATATTCAGGAAAAGAATTCAGACAACCCTTCATATATAGGATTTTCATTTAGCTGGGAACTGGATTACAAAAACATTCTTGAGATGCTTGAAAAGAATCAGATTCCTATTTATTCAGACGAAAGGAAAGATTTTGATCCTCTTATATTTGCAGGTGGTGTGGTTCCAAGTGCAAATCCAGAGCCTTTTGCAGCTTTCTTGGACTTCTTTTTGATTGGGGATCTTGAAACAATATACGAAGATTTCCTGGATGTCTTGTATGAAATAAAAGATCTTAGAAGAAAGGAAAAATTGTTTAGACTCTCTGAGCTTCCTTTCATATATATTCCAAGCATGAGCAATAAACTTATTAAAAAAGAAGTTTCAAAAGATTTACTTTCTTACTCATCTATCCTTACAGAGAATTCCATATGGCCTAATACCTTTATTGTGGAGGTGGTCAGGAGTTGCCCTGAGCTTTGCAGATTTTGTCTTGCAAGCTATGGATCTCTTCCTTTCAGAACACCTGATCTAAAAGAGAAGTTAATTCCTGTCATTGAGCTTGGATTAAAACATACAAATAAAATAGGTCTATTAGGTCCTTCAATTACCCAACATCCTGAATTTGAATCTTTAATAAATTATCTCTTATCAAAAAAAGGGACCTCTGAACTGCAGGTTCAAATTGCATCTGTTAGAGCAGACACAATTTCTCAAAACCTTGCGGGAGGACTTTATAAGCTTGGTGCCAAGTCTGTCACCATAGTTAATTCAATACAAACTATTTATAACGCTGGCATAAGCTCAATAAAGCTTTATGGAATGGTTGGATTGCCTTATGAGACAGAGGATGATTTATTGGAAACTGTTAGGTTTCTTAAGCACATTAAAACCACTAATAAAGGCAAGGGGTTAACATGGGGGTGCTCTATATTTGTACCCAAAGCTTCTACCCCGTTTCAATGGTACGGTGTAGATAAAGAATCAGACAAAAAACTAAAGTTTTTATCCAGAGAACTGCATAAAACAGGAATAGCTTTTAAGCCAGAAAGCTATAAGTGGGCTTTAATACAAGCTCTTTTATCCAGGGGGGACAGAACCCTTGCAAAATGTTTGGAAAAAGCTTATAGATATGGTTTTACACTAGGAAGCTTTAACAAAGTATTTAAAGAAGAAAATGTTGATATTGATCACTATGTGTTTAAAACATGGGATAAAAACACAAAGCTTCCTTGGGAAAATATACAAGGACATCTAAACAAAGAAACTGTACTTAAGCATAAAATAGAGGTGGAAAGGCTAGCTTGTGTTTAATACTCTAAGCGACAATTTGCAAAATGTTTTTACCTCCCTTCGAGGAAAATCTCAAATAACTGAAGAAAACATTGAGGATGCCATTAGGGAAGTAAAACGTTCATTAATTGATGCTGATGTAAGCTTAAAAGCAATTAAAACCTTCACAGGTCATGTAAAAGAAAAAGCTCTTGGAGAAGCTGTTATAAAGGGGGTTTCCCCTTGCGATCAATTCATCAAGATTGTGCATGATGAGCTAGTCCTTTTGCTTGGAAGTAACGAAACACAATTAAATCTTCAGGTTTCACCTCTTCCAAATATAATACTTTTACTTGGTTTACAAGGCGCAGGAAAAACAACCAGTGCTGCAAAGCTAGCTCAATATCTTAAAAAACAAGGGAAAAATCCTCTTCTTGTTCCTTTGGATTTAAAAAGACCTGCTGCTATTGAACAGCTGCAAGCATTAGGTAAACAAATAGAAATTCCGGTCTATATTTCTAACGGACCAGTGACCAGTGACAAAGGCCCCATTGACCTTGCTAAAAATTCTCTTGAGTTTGCTAAAAATAATAATCACGATGTAATAATTCTAGACACTGCTGGAAGGCTTCAAATTGACACAGAACTTATGGCAGAACTGTTACTGGTAGAAAAAATCACAAATCCAGTTGAAAAACTTCTTGTCATAGATTCTATGATTGGACAGGATGCTGCATCTATTGCACAAGCATTTAATACTCAAATTGGAATTACAGGGATCATCCTTACAAAGCTTGACGGTGATGCAAGAGGTGGTGCTGCTTTATCTGTTGTTGAAGAGACAAAAAAACCAATTAAGTTTGCAGGCATTGGAGAAAAAATGGATGCTCTGCAGGTTTTTTATCCTGAAAGAATTGCTTCAAGAATATTAGGGATGGGGGATGTGCTTACCTTTATAGAGCAAGCACAAGAAAAAATAAAGGAAGAAGAAGCAAAAGAAATAGAAAAAAATTTGTTAAAAGAATTTAACTTTGAAACTTTCCTTCAGGCTCAAGGAATGATGTCAAAACTAGGTGATTTTTCAAGCATTTTTAATATGCTTGGTATGGGGGGAATGTTAAATCAAGCAGGCGTTGGTTTAAACAAAGACATGCAAAACAAGATGCTTCAAGAAGGGGAATCAAAAATTAGAAGGTTTAGGCCTCTCATTCAAAGCATGACAATTCGGGAAAGAAGAAATCCTGATCTTTTAAACTCTGGAAGAAAAGCAAGAATTACAAGAGGTGCTGGTTTAAAAATGCAGGATGTTGATAAGTTAATAAGTGAGTTTAGACAAACAAAAAAAGTAATGGATAAAATAAAGCCCCTTATGGGAATGTTTCAAGGCGGCGGATTAAATCCTGGTGACATGTTAAAGGGGCTTGCCGAGGGTGGTCCTTCCCAAGGTACAAATCGGGCTCAAAGGAGGCTATCTAAAGGATTTAAGCCAAAGAAGAACAAATAGCAGTCCAAAAATTAAAAAACACTTAAAAATTCTCTATATGTTTTTACCCTTGCTACTATAGAGCCACATATTATGACTTTATCCACAAAAAGTGTAGCTGGTACCCAATTAGAACTTTTTCCACTGTCTAATCCCCAAAAAGTAACTAGAAGAAGTTCTGACCCTATCGATCATGAAAGGGTAAGTCTTGAACTTGAAGGTTTAAAACATGGTTGTGGCTGCATTCCTTTAATAAGAAATGAAATCGCAGGTGAGTCCATAACAACTTATGAAGCAATTAAAAGAATAAATAATTTATCTTTATTAGAAAGATCGGATCTTAAGACCTACAACGACAGATTATATAAATCTGCGATTGTATCAGCTTATAAAGCTACAAAAGGAAACAAGGAAAATTTAAATGAGTTTATAAGCTCTCTTTCTTTTTTGTTTGAAAAAAATGAGGTTGCAAGAGCATTAGTATACAGTCCAAGTGCACAAATTGAGGCTCTTTATTTTGCAGCTAAAAAATTGCAGCAAGCTTACAGGAGACGAAGTCAAAGCACAGAAAGAAAGCCTGATGACCTAGAAACATCAAGAAACTATGGAGATTTTGCAAATGAGCTTAAAAGAATCTTTGTACTTAAAGGGAACCAAAGAAGGGTAAAAGTAGCTACCTCTAGAGTATTCACACAAGAAATAGACAGTAGAAAGATACGATTTAGATCTCTTGATAGAATCAACCAAGATCTTATTGCAATTGCAAAAACCATTGGAAAAGAAGCTGAAATGAAAAGAAAATTGTCATCTGGTTCAAATCCAATGATTCTTGCTGCTTGGATTTTAAGTTTGCGGCACCAAACTAACAAATCTCTTTGTAATTAAATGGGGACGGGTTATTGCAGTACCAATAATTACAGCAAAAGCTCCTATTTCAAAAGCAGTTTTAACATCTTCAGGATTCCAAATACGTCCTTCTAATATCACGGGCACAGGACATTCTTCCATGAGTTCTTCTAAAAGCTTAAAATCCGGTCCTTCATTTGCTTTATATCTAGTTTCTTTTGTATAACCTGATAAGGTAGTAGAAATTAGATCTGCTCCTTTTTCTGCTGCACTCATTCCATCCTCAAAAGTAGCAACATCTGCCATAACCAGTCTTTTTTCTTTTTTAATTAGTTTAATTTGATCGTCAAGTGTTGAGCCATCCAAGCGCAATCTGCCTGTTCCATCAATTGCAATGCATTCAATCCCTAAATCCAAAAGTTTCCTTGCATCCTTTAATGAGGTTGTGATAAAAACCACATCTAAAAAATTTATTGGGGTTGGTTGTATTTTTGTAAGTCCAATTATTGGAACATTAACTTTGTCCTTTATAAACTTAATATTTCCTTCTCCACAAAGCCTAAGCCCACCAGCTCCTCCATTAATAACAGATTCGCTTATTGCAAGAAGGTGCTCTGGTTTATTTAATGGTTCATTATCCTGTGCTTGAACAGATACAATAACTTTATTTCTTAAAATTTCGATCATCTATAACGCTCGTTTCGCGCTAACGCTCAACTCGCTCCTTATCCTCGACGCTTTTTGCCGAATAAATCGGACAAAAAGCTTATTTTTCCTTTAACTTGGTACCGCATCTATTCCTCATAAAAAGTATAATTAAAATATTTTCATATGTCACGCAAAAAATACAAATTATCTACAGTGAAAAGCAAAAAGACAGGAAATAACATTGCTTTTAAGTACATAAAGGCTCAGATAAAGAAAAAACCTGCATCTCTTTTAGCTCTTGCTGCAGGAAGAACAACAGATGGACTACATAAGCTTATATCAAACGATGCTAAAAAGAATCCTCATTTTTGGAGACAAGTAAAAGTATTACAAATAGATGAAATAGTTGGAGCTAAACCAACTTCTTCCCTTAGTTTTAATTTTGAACTAAATTATGAGCTAAGGGATTTATTTAAGATTGTTAAAGCAAAAAATGTTTGTTTAATCAATGGCAACCAAAATTTAAAAAAAACAATTAGCAACTTAAAAAAATTTATAAGCAAAAACAAAGGGATAGATCTTGTTACTTTAGGAATAGGTCCTCACTATGATCCGCATATTGCATATAACACAAAAGGAAAGGCTTTCCTTAACTCATCAGTACATGTCGTAAAGTTGCATCCAAAAACAGCAAGAAATATTAAAAAAAGAATTAAAGAAAAAAAGGGGGGGATCAAGAAGTCTTTCAAAAAAGGAGTTACGCTTGGAATAAAAGATATACTTGGTGCTAAAAAAGCTATCCTTCTTGCTTATGGAGAGGAAAAATCTAGATCTTTAGACCTTGCATTTAACAAAAATATAGATATAAAAAATGTGCCAGGAAGTGCACTGCAATTACATAAAAACCTTTATATTGTGACTGACAAATTAGCTGGCAAATGTCTTGTAAAATAAATGTATGATCATCTAAATCTTAGGAGAAGCCATGTACAATAGTGAAACAGCTAAAAACAAAAAGGACAAAAAAATGAAAGTTTCACTTTCTTTGCCTATTATTTCAAATCCTCCGAAACCAATTGTCTATGACCCAAGAAAAGAGCTTCAAGGTTATCCAAACACACCAGAGGATAATAATTTTGTTGTGAAGGTAAAGAACGCAAGACCACCTGTCTTTAGCGAATCTAGCCATGCCAAGTCCGTTAAAAGACCTCTTACAGCAACGGAAAAAATATGGTATGCCCACTTGCAGGCAGGAGATCCAAATAAAAAAGATTCTATTGTTTATCTAAAACCAGATCTTTTGCTTATTCAAGATGCTACAGGAAAGCTTCTTTTGCTTCAAGCTGAGCTTTTATTTAACATGCTTGGAAAAGAACAAACAAATACTCTTACTGTTTTATACTACGACCACAATATAAAAGTTGATCATGGCATGGAAGCTGCTATTATTCAGGATAAAGAAGGAATTAAGTTCTTAGGGACAAGTGCAAGCAAAAGAGGGATTATCTTTTCACTTCCAGGCAATGGAATATGTCACCGTGTAAGTGATGAATATTTTGATATTCCAGGTGGAATATTATTTGGTGCTGACTCACACACCCCAACAGGCGGCGGAATGGGAATGTTTGCAATTGGAAAAGGCGGATGGAGCATAGCAAAATCTCTTGTTGCTGATCTCCCTATGCCTGTTGACAGAAATCCAATTATTGGTGTTCATCTTAAAGGATCACTTCCTCTTGGAATAGAACCAAAACAAATTGTTCAGCTTTTAAACAGGGATATAATAAGGCTTTTTGGAAATGAGGGGAATGGGAGTTATATTGAATTTTTTGGAGAAGGTGTTCATTCGGTTTCTGTTGTTGGAAGGAGTTCTATTACTAATTCACTGGTTGACGGGGGTATGGGAACAGGGCTTTTCCCTCCAGATGAACAAGTAGCAGAATATTTAGAGTCAAGGGATAGAAAAGAGCTTGCCAATTGGGTTAGAGCACATCTTGATGATTTCAATCCTGATTCTGAAGTTAAAAAAGATCCTAAAAAATACTATGACAAGGTACTTGAGTACAATTTGTCAGAAGAGCTTCATCCTGCTTTAGCTTTACCTGGTAATCCTAAAAATGTTTTTTATTTGGATGAGATTCCTCTTGTACTTAAATTCATAAATGAGGATCTCTTGGCACATCACACAGATTTTTTAACAGAAGGGAAAGTTGATAAATCAAAAGTAGAAAAATTAGTTAAAGCAAATTCAAAACAAGTGCTAAGAAGAACTCCGGATCAAACTTTAATCAATTTTGCAATGCAAGAGTTAGACATGAAAAAGAAATATGACAAGAGAAATCTTAGTCTGGACATTGGTTCAGGAAGTATAGGCAGTTGCACCCACTCTGGCAAAGACGATATAGAAGCAGCTCTTTGGGCTAATGTTCAGCTTGCAAAACATAAAGTAGATAGGGTAAATTCTGTGCCTGTAAGTGTCACCTATGGTTCTCGTGATGGGTGGCTTTCTGTCCAAGAAAATAAAACTATTCAGGATTTTATTAGGGAAGGGCACCTTATTTTACTTGACAGTGCTTGTGGTCCTTGTATTGGTATGGGATTTGCGCCTAACCCTGATACTGCATCTGTCAGATCATTTAATAGAAATTTCACCGGAAGATCCGGTAGCGATATAGATCAAGTTTATCTTGCTGCACCAGGAGTTGTAGTTTATCTTGCTGCTTGCGGCAGATTAGATGCATATGATCCGAAAGAAAGAGCATTTATTACAAAAGATGAAGGTGGAAAAACAGTTAAGCTAAAGCTTTCAAACCCAACTGCTGAGGCAAGACTCACTCCTGTTGTGTCAAATAACTTTAATGATCCCTCTGGCGTAAGGCCTGCTTTTGTTCTTCCTGCCCCAAAAGATAAAGCAAAAGACATAGAAGTTAAATATGACGGTAGTACAATTGCACCTCTTCCAGGCGATATGTATGATACACCAGGCAAGATTGAAAATCTGCCTGTTTTACTTGTACTAGGAGACAACGTAACCACTGACGACTTATCTAAAGCAGGACAAAAATATATTCCTAAAAGAGGAAATCTCCTTGAGCTTGAGCATGGCTTTTTTGAAAGTATTGCTCTAAGGGAAGGGAAAGATCCACAGCACTACTATAACCTTGCCAAAGAATACAAAGGAAAGCATAACGGTTCTATAATGGTTGGCGGAAAGCTCTTTGGCTCAGGTAGCTCCAGAGAAGCAGCAGCCTTTATTCCAAGACATTTAAGAACCAGGATTGCCATTGCAGAGAGCTATGCACCTATTCACAGGGAAAATGCCATTGAACAAGGTCTTCTTTATCTTACTTTTAAAAATCCAAGTGATAGAACAAAATTTGATCCAACTGATATGATTTCAATTCAAGGCTTAGATAATCTAGATCCAGATAAAAGAGATGTTGACGTAAAAGTTAAAAAAGCAGGCGGTGAAGAAATAACCATTAAATGTGAGCATGTCTTAGATACCCCTTATAAAATTGAAATATTTAAAGCAGGGTCTGAACCTATGCTCTTTAAGAAAATACTTGTAGAGAAGTACAAAGGCAATGTAGAAGAGTTTATGAAATGGTTTGCTGAAAAAAACAAATTAGGGAACACAAATAATTCTACAAGAAACCAAAAAGGGATATTTTCTCTGGATTTTGTTTTAGATCTTGCTTCTAGATTTAGCAAATGGCTAGGGAATTAATTCCTGCTAAAAGTGTTTATAGCAATAAATCTAGCTTTTGCTGCTTCCCCTAATTTTGCATCTATTTCTTTTTCAATAGCAGCTCTTGTATTTGGAAGAGATTCTCCATCAATTAATAAATAACCTCTTTCTAAAGCTGGAAGATATTCTTCATCTATTTGCTCTTTAGCCACACCGGTGCTGAAATCAACATTTTCAATGCTTGGTGGATAACCATACTCTGTAACTTCTAAATCTCCTATATTTGGAGCGATTTTTTGACTTAGAATTCTGTTTTTTGCAAGTTCAAACTGCCCGGAGGGAGTTTCCAAGGCAATTACAAGCACTGGTATTTTTCCATTTATTCTTAAAACCATGTGATTATTATAACGCTCGCTTGAAGCTATCTCAAAAATCACTTAGCAAAATAGAGTAGTTTTTAACATTTCATACACTCAGCAGTACACCCCTTTCGAGCAGTTTGATACTTTATTTATAATCCCCCAGCCCTTTTTAAGGGCTGGGTTTCCAAAGACTGCCTCTCAAAGTCTTTCTTTATAGTTTTTACTTGAGGAAGACTGCTCGGCTTTATTAAATAACATAGGTAAGTACTATA
>JACOTS010000133.1 GCA_016178265.1 Candidatus Melainabacteria bacterium | reverse complement strand
TTTAGCAACTGCAATTACCACTATAAAAAATAAACCTATTAAAAAGAAAACAAATGACTGGCGATAGTAATCAACTATAAAATAATCTTCTTTTCCATCATCTGTACTTTCAATTTTAGTTACAAGGTATTTTTTCCCCACATTTCCTACAATTGCAAATGCTGGATTATCAGGCACTACATTTACTGATACTCTCTCTTTTCCTTTATCATTTCCTGAAAGAACTTTTAATAAAAGATGTTGCACTCTTTGTTTATTGCCACCTGGCAAATCTTCTTCTATATCTGCAATGACTTTGAGAACTTTTGCAACTAAGTATGTTTCTTTTATTTCACCTGAGGTATTAATATTTAGATCTTCAATTTCTGCTTTTGGTGTATTGCTTTTAACCTCATCTTTTGGAATTGAAATACCATAGCTAAACAGTGAAAGAATAATCACAAGTAGTGCAAGAGAATTTTTTAAAGCTTTGTGCATATGAATAGATTGTAACAAAATAATTTGTTAATGAGGTTATAAGTTATGAAGTTTTTCTGCATGGTAAGAACTTCTAACAAGAGGACCACTAAAAACTTTTTTAAAGCCAGTGCTGTAAGCGACTTCTTTAAAATCTTCAAATTCCTCTGGTAAAACATATCTTTTTACTGAAATGCTGTTTATGCTTGGTTGCATATATTGTCCTAAAGTCAAATAGTCACAATTATGTTCTACAAGATCGTGCATCACTTGCTTGATTTCATCATATGTTTCTCCAAGTCCAAGCATAATTCCTGATTTAGTAATAATTTTTTCATTTAGTTTTTTGACATATTTTAACAGCTCTAGTGAACGCTCATATATGGCACCAGGTCTTACAGTTTTATAAAGTCTTGGTACTGTTTCAAGGTTATGGTTGTAAATATCAGGACCTGCATCAACAACAGTTTTAATACAAGTTCTATCACCTTTAAAATCAGGGGTTAGTACTTCAATGAGTCCGTTTGGAGTTTTATTTTTCAGTTCATTTATTGTTTGTGCAAAATGCGCAGATCCTTGATCAGGAAGATCGTCTCTATTCACTGAGGTTATTACTATATGTTTTAAATTCATTATTTGTGCAGCAGTTGCAACATTCATCGGTTCTAATTTGTTGGGTAGTTCCGATGGCTTTCCTTTTGGAACACTGCAAAATGTGCAACCACGAGTGCATGTATTGCCTAAGATCATAAATGTTGCAGTTCCGCTTGAAAAGCACTCATCTCTATTTGGACAACGTGCACTTTGACATACAGTGTTTAAGTTAAATTCTTTAATCAGAGAATAAATATTTCTAGATTTCTCATTTAAAAGAACATTGCGCTTTAGCCACTCTGGTAAGCGTTTAATATCTTTTGTTTCAGGATTTTTTAATGCCATTTTGTTATTGTAAAAAATTTAGTGGATTTTGTGGTTTTCCATATTTCCTAACTTCAAAATGCAAATGAGGGCCTGTAGAATACCCTGTTTGTCCTTCGTAGCCTACTACTTCGCCTTTGCCAATACTTTTCCCTTTATTTGCTATTGCCTTGCTTAGGTGGGCATATAATGTGGTGTAATCTTTGCCATGGTCTACAATCACTACTTTACCGTAACCTCCATACCAACCATTAAAGATTACAACCCCGCTATCCGATGCCATAATAGGTGTTCCATTTGGAGCAGCTAAATCAATTCCACTGTGAAAACTAATAACTTTATGAATTGGATGCCTTCTAGGCCCAAATGGTGATGAAATTCTTGCATGTACAGGATATGAAAATTGTCCTGTTCCTCTGCCGCCGCCTGTAGATGCAAATGTTCCTACTAGCCTATTAATTTCAGCAATTAAACTGTTTGAGTTTTTCTCAAGTTCTCTTTCGGCTCTCTCATATGATTCTCTTTCCGTTCTTAGTTTATCAACCAAGTTGGATTGAATTGAATGTTCATTGGCAATTAATTTTTTTTGATCATCGATTCTATTTATAATTATTGCAATTTCTTCTTTTTGTTCAGCTAACTTGTCTTTGTAAGCTTCTATTTCTTTAGACTTTTGTTCCATTTCTTCAAGCAATCTTCGGTCATTTGCAACAAGTAATTTTTGATAATAAAGATTGTCTAAAAAATCAGTTACACTTGGTGATTGTAGAAGGATTTCCAGCATTTTTAATCTTTGTCCTTGATATATTTGCCTGATTCTATCTTTTGAATTAACTTGTAAAAGTAAAAAATTATGTTTTACATTTGCTAGTTCTTCTTCTATTTCTTGAAGATTGGTTTGAGTGGACTCTAGCTTGAATTTGCTTTTTCTAAGTTCATCTTGCGTATTTTGTAATCGTCTTTGTATCTGAGTTAATCTGTTTATTGCAACTTTTTCTTTTTCTTTGGTTTCTTTAATCTTCTTTTGCAAATTTTCTTGTTTTTCTTGTATTTCTCTTAATTTTCTTTTCTTTGTAGTTTTACAGTCTGCAGGTAATAAAAATGTCATTAGAAAGCTAAATAGCACACAAAAAATGAGAGAAGTTTTAAAGTGTTTTCTAGTCATGTTAATTATTCGGTGTAAAAAATATTGAAAGAAAAGGAATTACAGATGCCATTAAGAATGATATAAGCATTATAAGAACGAAAATTTTTGCATTGTTTCTAAAGAATTCCATCATAATCTAGAATTTTAACATGCAAGCACTATTTTTTCTTTTTCGCTGCTTTTTCCCTTAAAGCGTATAGCTGATCTCGAAGCTTAGTTGCCTTTTCAAAATCAAGTAAAAGAGCTGCATTTTTCATTTCATTTTCAATTTTCTTTATTATTTTTGGTAAGTCTTTTAGTTTTGCTTTTTCATGAGCCAGCTCTTCTGCAATAATTTCTTCTGCATCCTTGTTGGTTCTAAGTGAATCAAGAATTGGATTTGAATGTCCTTTGACAATTGTTCTAGGGGTAATGTTGTGTTTTTTATTGTATTCTATTTGCAATTGTCTTCTTCTTTCAGTTTCGAATATAGCTTTTTTCATTGATTCTGTAATTCTGTCAGCATACAAAATGACTTTACCTGCTGCATTTCTTGCAGCTCTTCCAATCATTTGAATTAATGCTCTCTCTGCTCTTAAGAATCCTTCTTTATCCGCATCCATAATGCAAACTAGCGATACCTCTGGAAGATCTAATCCTTCTCTTAAGAGATTGACTCCTACAAGGACATCAAATTCTCCAAGCCTTAAATCCCTTAAGATTTCAATTCTCTCTAATGCATCTATATCACTGTGTAACCATCTTACCTTTATATTCATACCTGCAAGATAAGATGTTAAATCTTCAGCCATTTTTTTTGTAAGCGTTGAAATTAAAACACGTTCTTTTTTTTCTGTTCTTAATTTAATTTCATTAATCAAATCATCAATTTGCCCTTGAATCCCTCTAACTTCTACCTCGGGATCAACAAGTCCCGTAGGTCTTACTATTTGTTCTACAATTTGCTGACTTATCTCAAGTTCATAAGGACCTGGTGTAGCACTGACAAAAATTGCTTGTGGAACTCTTGCCCAGAATTCAGCAGGTTTTAAAGGCCGATTGTCTTTTGCACAAGGCAATCTAAAGCCATATTCAATTAAAGTATCTTTTCTTGAAGCATCACCGTGATACATTCCGCCAAGCTGTGGAATACTTACATGAGATTCATCTATAATACATACCCAGCCATTTTTCCCGTATTTTCTATTGAAATAATCTATAAGTACCTGTGGGGGGTCTCCTGGATTTCTATTTTCTAAAATTCTTGAATAATTTTCCACTCCTGTACAATAGCCGGTTTCTTTAAGCATTTCAATATCAAATTTTGTTCTTTGCCATAGTCTTTGTGCTTCAACATTTTTCCCTTGTTTTTTTAATTCTTCGTGTCTTTCTTTGAGTTCTTCGTTTATTTTTTCACAAGCTTCTTCAATACTTTCTTCATCAGCCACATAGTGTTTTGCAGGATAAATCTTTACCTCTTCAACTTTGTCTTTAATTTCTCCTGTTATAGGATCGACTATAACCATATTTTCTATAGTATCTCCAAAAAACTCAATTCTAATTACTTCCTCTTCGTATATGGGGAATAAATCAACTATTTCACCTCTAGCCCTAAACTTTCCTCTGGTTAATTCCAAATCGTTTCTCTCATAATAAATTCCTACAAGTAGTCTAAGTAAATTATCACGATCAATATTTTGCCCTTTTTTTATAGTGATTGCAGATTCATAATAAAGCTCTGGTATGCCAAGGCCATAAATGCAACTTACTGATGCAACAACTAAAACATCATTTCTTTCAAAAAGAGATCTTGTTGTAGAGTGTCTAAGCCTATCTATTTCATCATTAATGCTTGCAACTTTTTCTATATAGGTATCTGTTTGTGGGATGTATGATTCTGGTTGGTAGTAGTCATAGTAACTTATAAAATACTCAACAGCATTTTCAGGCAAAAACTCACGAAACTCATTACAAAGTTGTGCAGCAAGTGTTTTGTTATGAGCAATAACAAGTGCTGGTTTTTGAATCTCATTAATTAAATTTGCAATTGTAAATGTTTTTCCTGAACCTGTAACCCCAAGTAAAGTTTGGTATTGCAAGCCATTCTCAATACCTGCTTTTAATTCTTTAATTGCTTTTGGCTGATCGCCATCAGGCTTAAATTTGGATACTATTTTAAATGAGTGTGATACAGTAGATTTCATTGATTTGTCCTTACATTCTATAATACTAAACTGGCAAATTAAACCTACGTTTACTTTGCTTTATATATAGTACTTAAGAATTACATTTTGATTCGAGTGTTTTGTTAAAATTTAACGCAGATATTATGCAGACAGCACAGGAAAAATCACAAATATCACTTCAAAATGAGTTTTTAACATTTGAGAATAAGTTAACTGATAAAAGTATTCAAATACTTTATTTACTTACAATAAATCATAATACTGCACCAATAGTTATAAGAGAAAGGTTTGCAATTCAAGAATATGTTTTAGAACAAGCTGTGAAGTCCCTGAAATCTAAATTCAAATTAGATGCTTTTGTTATTTTGAGCACATGTAATAGAACAGAAATCTACTTTACAACGGATAACACAACACAGGTTTTAGATAAGCTGTATAGATTTTTTAATGAGTTTCTTTGTTTGGAAAAAAGGATTGTTGAAGAATATAGCGTTTTATATAATGGGTGTGATGTTGTAAGCCATATTTTTAGGCTTGCAGCAGGACTGGAAAGTCTTGTTCTGGGTGAAAGACAGATTCTGTCCCAGATGAAACAAGCATTTACTATGGCTCAAACAAATTCTACGTTAAACAATTTGCTTGAAAAGCTTTTTCAAAATGCTATCAAATGTGCGAAAAATATACATCAAAGTACTAACATTTCCCACAATTCCCAATCAGTGAGCTCTGTAACAGTTGATTTGGCAAATAATATATGCGGCCCAATTAAAACTAAAAGTGTAATGGTTTTAGGTGCTGGTCAAATGGCTAAGCTTGCATTGGAACATATTGTAAAAATTGGTGGAGCGAGAGAAACAATTGTTCTAAATAGGTCTCCCCATAGAGTGATTGAGTTTTCTAAGAAATATAAAGTGGACAAATCTTTTCCCTTTGACAATGTATATGAAATTTTAAATGATGTTGATATCCTTATAGCGGCTGCTTCTGCACCGCATTTTATATTGCTTGCAGAAGAATTTCAAAGACAAAGAAAATCTGCATCAAAAATGTTGTATATCTTTGATGTGTCAATGCCAAGAAATATTGATCCTGAATTCGGTAGGCTTCCTAATATAAAATTAATAGACATTGATAGTATTCAATCGATCTATAATAAAACAACACTTACCAGAAATGAAGATCTTGACAATGCGAGTAAAATTATTTCTTCTGAGATACAAGAGTTTGAAAGCAGGATTGATAAGCAAACAATGGATAAAGTTATAAAAGAACTAAAAGATAAAATAGAAGTTGAAAAGCTTGCAAAGCTAGATAAATTAGGAAAAGATAAAGAGACTTTTAATAGACAAGAAGTGGAATATATTGTTTCTAATATTATTAATTCTGTTTTGCATGTTCCTTTAACTAATCTGAAAGATTCCCAGTTGAGTCGGGCTGAAAAAGAAAAATTTTTAAGAGAACTGTTTAGTCTTTATTAACCAATGCTTATTAAAGACTTAAATGATTGTAGTGAATTTATAGCAGGTGATGGCAGCATATTGAAAGAGCTTTTGCATGCAGGTAAACAGGATGTGGAGTTTAGGTATAGCCTTGCACATGCAACAGTATTTAAAGGAAAAAAAACTAGCCCGCATATTTTAAAAACCTCTGAGGTTTATTACATAATTAGCGGTAAAGGGTTAATGCATATTGATAATGAATCAGATCAAGTAAGTGCAAAGCAAGCAATTTATATTCCTCCAGGTTCAATGCAATTTATTGAGAATATAGGAGATAATGATCTTGAGTTTTTATGCATTGTTGATCCTGCGTGGGATAAAAAAGATGAAATTATTGTTGATGATGTAGGAAGTACGAGGGCTGAGGTATGAAAACTAAAATTACAGTTGGCACTCGTAAAAGTAGACTTGCTTTATGGCAGGCTAACTATGTTAAAAACCTCATTCAAGGACTCTTTCCGGCTATCAGGGTTTCTTTAAAAGAAATAAAAACAACAGGTGATCATATTACTGATGTTGCATTATCAAAAATTGGTGACAAAGGTGTTTTTACAAAAGAAATAGAAGATGCACTGCTTAGAAATGATATTGATATTGCAGTTCATAGTTTAAAAGATCTTCCAACAAAACTTCCTGATGGGCTAACAATAGGTGCTGTTACTAAGCGTGAAAAACCAATTGATGTGTTTCTTTCTAATAGAAAAATGAAGTTTCTAGAATTTCCTACTGATGCAAAAATTGGAACATCAAGCCTTCGTAGGATTGCTCAATTAAAAGCTTTAAAGAGTGATTTTGAATATGTGGATTTAAGAGGAAACTTGGAGACACGTGTGAGGAAGCTTCAATCAGGTCAATATGATGGTATTGTACTTGCTTATGCTGGTGTTAAAAGGCTTCAATTAGATTTTCTCATTACGGAGGAATTTTCTCCTGAAATCATCTTGCCGGCAGTCGGACAAGGGTCTCTTGCTATAGAGCACAGAAAAGAAGATAGTGAAGTTAGTGAAATTATTAGTCAATTGAATGACAATGAAACTTACTTAATTTCAGTAACAGAAAGAAAATTTTTAGAAAAGCTTCAAGGTGGGTGTCAGGTTCCAATAGGTGCTTATTCTGAGATAAAAAACGGAAAAATTACTTTAACTGGATTGATTGCAAGTCTTGATGGAAGAAAACTTATTAAGTACAAGTTGGATGGGGAATTGAATAAAGATTCTTGTGAGAAATTAGGAATAAGTCTTGCTGAAAAGTTATTACAAAATGGTGGCAAAGAAATATTGGAAGAAATCAGTGGAAAACATCAAAATTCATCATCTTTTGGCATATGATAATGTTTTATTATGATTAATCCCAAGAAGACTCAATCTACTATCTATATAACAGGAGCAGGACCCGGGGATCCTGGACTTATTACCTTAAAAGCCAAAGAAATTTTAAGTATAGCTGATGTAGTAGTCTATGATAATTTAGTCTCAAATGAAATATTAGAGCTTGTAATTAATTTAAATCCTGAAGTAAAAATGATTTATGGTGGAAGGGTAGGATATAACCCTGCAAAATCATTAGAACAAAATGAGATAAATAGCTTATTGGTAGATTTAGCAAAAGAATATAAAGTGATCTGCAGGCTTAAGGGTGGAGATCCGTCGGTTTTTGGCAGACTTGGTGAAGAAGCGGTTTATTTAAGAAAAGAAAGAATTAATATTGAAATTATCCCTGGGGTTTCAAGTGTCACAGCAGTCCCTTCTTATGCAGGTATTCCGCTGACTCATAGAGATTGCTCTAGTTCTTTTACGGTAATTGCTGCACAAGGAGAAGCAGATGATCCTCTAAGAAATATTAAGTGGGAAAACTTTGATGCAAGAAATGGGACACTTGTTTTGCTTATGGGGGTAAAAAAACTTCCTGGTATTATTGATAAACTTCTTGAGCTTGGAAGAGATCCAAAAACACCCATTGCAATTATTTATTTAGGAACAACAAGTAGACAAAGCACCTTTGTAACCAGGCTTGGCAAGGTTAACAATGATCTAATGGAAATGAATATAAAACCACCTTCTTTAATTATTATTGGCGAGGTAGTAAATTACAGGGATATTTTAAATTGGTATGAAACTAAGCCGCTATTTGCAAAAAATGTTCTGGTAACTAGATCTAAAGAACAATCTGTTTCTTTTGTTTCTAAATTAATTCAATCTGGTGTACATCCTGTTAATATGCCGCTTGTTAG
>JACOTS010000145.1 GCA_016178265.1 Candidatus Melainabacteria bacterium | reverse complement strand
TTAGAGAAATCTTTATTAACTTTAGGATTATATAACTTTTCAGTAAGCTCATTACTTAAATCATGTGTTTCCCAGAATTCTCTTTCTTCCTCTTCAGAGTTAAAAGTTGGAACATCTGATAAAGAATTAATAGGTTTAATTTTTTTCTTTTTTTTTTTTGTAAGATAGTAACAAAGCTTTACTTTTACTTGCAATATGGCTTTATGTATTAAACATGTTATTTTCTTCTGTCAGTCATTCTTAATCTTTTTTGGATCTTAGAGAAATCTTTTTCAGAGTTAAAAGTTGGAACATCTGATAAAGAATCTATGGTTTTAATTATTTTCTTCTTTGGGTCATAAAAAGCAGATTCTATTTCTTCAAGACTAGCTCTGAGAGTAACTTTCAGTTCATTATTGCTATCCCATTCAAACTCTACATAGTGCATTTTAAGACTTTAACTTAGGACTTATTTTTTGTTAATAAGGCAAAGTATTAGGGTTGATTAATATTAATCTCTGCAAGAGAATTAAGAAATGTACTAGGAACTGTAACCATTTGTTAACCGTCTATTGGGAATATATAAGTAATATGGGACTGTACATAAGAACAATATCAATTTTACTTTCAGTAGCAGTTATTGGAGCATCTGCAAATTATTATTTGCTTGAGGTGGGAAAACCTCAAGACCAGATTTCTTTTACTAGTAATAAAAACCAAGAAGATTTAGAAAACAAGGGTGTAATTTACCGCTCAAATGGTTATCAAGAGGGGACTTCTATTCTTGAGTCTGAACTTACACATAAAATCAAACAAGCCCTTGCTAAAAACCCAAATACAGCAGTATTAAATTTAAATGTAAGTACTGTTGGTCCCAGAGTAACTATTTCTGGCAAAGCAGAAAATACCGAGCAAATTAAAAGTGCAATAGATATAGTACTGGACACACCAGGAGTGGGTGAGGTTATTTCTACTGTAGTTGTTGATCCTGATATTCAAATTGCCGGGAAGGGATCACTACTTTAGGGTTATTCATCATCATCTTGAAGCAAACCCTTCCATTCAGGATTTTTCTCAACTTCTTCTGCAATTGAGGCTACTTCACTTGATTTGTCATTCCCTTTTTTAGGTTTTAGTATGCCTGATGTTTTGATTTGATCTTCTTTATCTTCTTCTAGCTCTTCAAAATCACCTTCTTCTTCCAAGTCTTCTTTTGTACTGATTTGGAGTTTCTTTTTTCCACTTGAATCAGGGAGATATTTTGTCTTTGTTTCTGAAGGCTTTGTGTCTTCTTCTTTAGGAGATTCGATTATGGGTTCTTCAATGTATTCTATTTGTGTGCTAATTTCATTTGTAACAGGTGGTTTAGTGACCTGTTCAATAGGAGAAGGAGGTAAAGCTTCTTCTTCAAGCCTTGATGCTAGGTCAAATACTTTTTCTTGAGGGGGCTTGCTTGTAGAAGGAGGTAAAAATTCTTCTTCTAATCTTGCTTCTAAATCAAAAGCTTGTTCTTTTTCTTCTTTTATTTCTACTATAGGTTGCTCAGGTTCCTCTTGTGTAAGGGGTCCACCTTGAATTTCAAGCTCTTCTGAAAAATCTACTGTATTATCGGGAAATTCTTCCAAAGTTTCTTGTACTTTTTGTTCACCTATGGAAGTAGAGTCCTCGATAGATTTATTTACGTCTGGTTCCCCTACTTCAAGATAGGAAACAATATTTGCCAATGTTTCCAATTGGGTTGCAAATGTTGCATCTAATTGTCCTGATTTTGTTTCGACAATGCAGCTTCCTTTGTCAATGTTTTCACCAGCAAAAGGAATTATTTCAATTCCTGATGGGAATAAAAGTTTTATCTCTGGAATTAAGTTTTTTAGCGGGGGCAGGTCTTCAGGGCATACATAAACTTTTACGTGATCGGTTTCAGTTGTAGCTTTTTTAATTGCTTCTGTAACTTGTGTTTTAAGTGTGTTTGTATCTATGTTTGCTTGATGCCTTAATATCTTCTCTGCAAGATCAAGTGCAACATTAATTATTTGCGAGTGTGCCTGATAAAGAGCTTCTCTTTTTACTTCATATAGTTCTTTCATTAACTCTTTTGCTTGTTCTTTGACTGCATTTGCTTCAGCATATGCTTTTTGCCTCGCCTCAGTATATGCTTTCTTTTTAATCTCAACAGCTTGCTTATTTGCATTGTTAACTATTTCTCTTGCTTCTAGGCTAGCTACCTCAAGTTTTTCTTCTGCATCTTTTAGCACTTTTTGTGCTTTACTTTTAATTTCACTGGCCTCTTGTTTTGCTTTGTGAATTTCTACTTTAATAGCTCTTGCTTGTGGAGATTCCTGTAAAGTATCCATAGTCTCTATAACACCTGAGGAGTGAAGTGTCTTTATTTTTGCAAGCTTTTGTTTTTTTATTAACATGATTTATTTGCGGCTTATAAGGTAGTGATCTATGATTTGGATAATATCAGGGGTAAGTGTTATTGGAGGACCTTTCTTTTGCAGCCCCATTTTAACAAGCATGTATTCTTTTATAAGCGGTCTTTGTTCTCCTGCAACTTTTGCAAGGTTCTCTTGCTTATAATCTTGATTGCATTCACTAAGTATTTTTTTGAGTTCAGGCCATGATTGATAAAAAGGAGTCCAGTCAAGCTGTTCTACGCTGCTATCTCCCGTTTGTGCTTCTAGTTGTTTTAGTTTATTTATGACTTCTGCGCTAAAGTGTGAAGTAAGCAAGCTTTGTTGTTCTTTTGGCATTGTTCTTAGCAAAAGAAATAAAGTGAGTAGTTTAACGTCTTTTTTGGAAGAAGTATGTTTCATAGCAATATTTATATATGTTTTATGCCCGCTTAAGGGGTTAAACGGCAAGAGAAATAGCTTAGTACAACTATTTAGTGGAGATGAAATTAATTAAAACTTATTATCTTCTAAAGAATTTGACCTATTTTTAAGCTCTATTTGCTGTAGAGCCTTCTTCAAGCCAGATTTCAAGCTTGTTTGCAAGGGCTTGTGGTTGTTTAGCAGCAGCTTCTTGAAGTCCGGAAAGTACTCCGGCTAAATCAGCTTTTTCTTCACTTGCTATTTTTTGAGGCTCTTGTTCTTCTTCAAACATTGCTTGTTGTTGCATAGCTTGTGTTTGTCTTCCGGCTATTTGTGGGGTTTGCATTTGTTGAGGAGCACCGTGCATTCTGCTATTAATTTGAGCAATAGTACTTTGTTGAGGTTGTGCAGGCGGTCTAAACAAAAGACCTATTGAATTAAATACAATAAGAAGCCCGATAATTATAACTGCGATATTTCCCCAAAGAGGCATCCTTTTAAAGATACCTAGTAATTGACCTATTGAATCCTGCATTAAGTTTGTTGTTTGACCTACGAAATTGGAGTCTTGAGTAGCAAAATTTTGTTTAATTCCTTTTGATTTGGAGACAACTGAGGGTGAAGCGAATTCCGTTACAGTAATTTTAATATCTTCAACAGTTGTACTTGGGCTTGTTATAGCAGCTACCCCTTCTCTTAATTCTTTCATTGAAATAGTCGGAGGAAGACCGCCGTTTATAGCAACAGCAACAGCAACTCTACTTATTGTGCCAGGAGGAGTGCTGGTGGTTTTTTGTTTAAAACTTGGGTATCTTTGAATTACTTTATTTGATCTTGTATAGCTTTTTGATCCATCTCCGGGTACGGCAGGTCCAGCTGCAGCAATATCTGTTCCTGGTGCTCCACCTAATATTTCATCTCCAATTTGTTCTTGTCCTACAACACCTTCTGCAAAAGTAGTTGCACTTTCCTCAACCTTTTTTCTACTTATTTCAGAACTGACTCTAACAATAAAGTTATTAGTACCAACAATTCTTTGCAAGTAATCTTCAATTCTTTTTTGAACAACTTGATTTACTTTTTCAGTTTCTTCTAACATATCGCTTGCTACTACTTCTTCTGTATCCACTGTGGAGTAAGTCTCACCGCTTGTGTCTACAATTGAAATGCTATCTTTTTGAAGATTAGGAACATATCCTACAAGCAAATTTATAATGCTTTTTACTTGGTTTCTTGGAAGCTTTGTTTGACTCTCTGTTAACTCTAACTGAACTGTTGCAGTAGTAGGAGCTTGAAATTGACTGAAAAGTTGTTGTTCAGGAACGTTAATTCTAACTGTTGCCCATTTGATTCCTGACATTCTGCTTACGATTCTTGATAGATCTCCGTTTATTGCTCTTCCCATCTTTACTCTTTTTTCATAGTCAGATGATGCCCAGTCACTTTTATCAAATAAACTATAACCATCTTCTTGCAAAAGATCACTTCTTGCAAGTAAAAGAGCAGCTTTATCAAAAGTTTTTTCATGGACATTGACAGTTACTTTTCCAGGGGTATCTCCGTCTACAATAGTGCTTTCAATGTCATTACTTTCTAGTTTTGATACAATTTCAAAAGCTCTACCTTGGTCAATCCCTTTAACCAAGCTGAGTACACTACCTTTACTTGTTCCTTTAGTCCAAGCAAATATTACTATAATCATGGCAATAATTACTGTAATAAAAACTGCACCAACCATAACCATGCGCTTGTTTTGTCCTAAATTGGACAAGGTTTGCTGGACATTTTGTGAGCCAAGTTGAGTTTGTTCTGTTGCCATATATATAACTTTACCCTGAGTTTTATGTAATTAACCTTAAACTTGCATTTGTGTTAATTTTTCAACTGTTCCAATGAATTTACCAGCAACCTGGGTTGTTATCCCAAGTGCTATTTCTTCTTCTGCCATTGCAATCATTACTTCATGCAAGTCAACTTTGCCAGTTGTAACAGCTTCTACAGTTAATTCTTCTGACCTATTCATCATCGTATTAACTTTACCTAACATGCCGGCAAGTACATCTTTAAACTCACCGCCGCCAGTTGATATCTGTCCCTTTAATGCTGGTACATTAGGGATCTGCGGCATCTGCGGTACTCCGTGATAGTTATGTAATCCAAATTGTGTCATTTTTTTTCCTCCTTGGCCCTATTAACTTTCGATCTTATCTAAAACTCCTTTTACGTAATTTTGTGTTTCTGCAAACGGTGGCATTCCGTTATATTTGTCTACATTTCCTGGTCCAGCGTTATATGCAGACAGTGCTAAAGTTACATTACCTTGGTAACGGTTTAGTAAAGAAGATAGATATTTAGTGCCAGCCCTTATATTTTCTATAGGATTTAATAGATCCTTAACTCCCATTGCTTTTGCAGTGGAAGGTAAAAGCTGCATAAGACCAACCGCACCAGATTTAGAAACAGCATTTGGATTAAATCCTGATTCCTGCTGAATAATTGCTTTTACTAGTTTTGGATCAACATTATTTTCTTTTGCAGTTTTTTCAATTATTGGCCCTATGGAGTTTTGAATTATTTTACTAGAAACATCTTTTAAAACACTTGTGAAAGAACCTACTTTTTCAAAAGTTTCAACTCTATTTTCAAGAGACTTAACATGGCTATTAAGTTCAGCAATTCTTTCTAGTGCTGAGGATAGTCCTGTGTTTTTTGGAATGTAACTATGTGGTTGCACTACTTAAAACTAGCCTCCTGGTTTACCTATATTTAGAGTTTCTCTTGCTGCAGATTTTGCCATTTCAACTATTGAGAGATTTGCTTTATAATTTCTTGTTGCATACATCATTTCTACCATTTCTTGAAGTGAGTCTACGTTTGACATTTCTACATATCCGTCTTTATCGGCAGTTGGATGTCCTGGCATGTATACTTTGGTTCCCGGAGTTTTATCCTCTAATACTTTTGCTATATGTATTCCCTGTGCAGGAGTATTTCCAGATAAAAAATTTGACAGTTGTGATTCTTTAACTCCAAGCTCTCTTGCCATTACAACAGAAAATGGATCTGCAGTTTTTTGTCCAAAAACCGCCATTTTTCTTTTATATCCCGGAGTATGTGCATTTGCAATGTTTTCAGATACAATATTCATCCTTGCTCTTTGAGCTTCTAGACCATTGGCTGCAGTGTTTAATAAATCAAAGAATGTCATTGTCTTTTACTCCTTTTATTGTCCTCTAACTTCAAGTGCTTTTTTCATGTGTTCAAAATGATGTCCTACTGACTTTGTCAAAATCAGATAACGCAAGTGGTTATCATAAAGTTTTGAAATCTCGGATTCCAGCGTTACTGGATTTGAGTAGTCCCTATACTGGGATTTCGAAACTATGGATTTATTTGAGTCAAAAGGTGATTTATTATTTTGCAAATTAGTCAAGAGTTGACCAAAATCCAAGTCTTGCCTTACATAGTTAGGTGTCTCTATATTGGCCAGATTGTTTGAAAGAATTTCCTGACGTCTAACAGAAGCATCTGCTAGGCCTTTAATTACATTAAAATCGTAGTGAGACATAATTTAATCCCCTAATTAGCTTTATCGGTAAGCTTCTGGCATTCTGAACAAATTTGGTTAAGAGACAGTTTTGAAATAGCTGGAATAATTAAAAACATTTTCATTTCATAAGGGAAATCTCTAAGATAGATAAGCTTTTTATATATTAAATTAAGAGTTGGTTAAAAATCTTGTACTTGTTCGTAATCAAATCCATCAAAATTATTTCTTTCTAAATCAAATTCAGGTTCAACATCAAAACTTCCTCGGCCGGTATATAACTCATCCAGATAAGATTGATATTGGTTGTAACCAGTGTTTGTATCTATTTCTACTGGCTTAAATGAATTGCTGAATTTCTTTATTTTAAATATTGATCCAATCATAGTGACTAAACCAATAAAAGGCATTATAAGAAGAGGAAGAAATCCTCCTTTGGAATTTGTTTGTTGAAGTGCCTGAGTATTTTGAAATCCAATAGACCCTCCTCCAAATTGTCCTGGAATAGCTCCAGGAGCAGTAAATCCACCTTGTCCTGCAAATCCTTGAAGAGGCGCTCCGCCAAATTGTTGTGGGGCAAAACCTTGGTTATTTTGAAGAGGAGCAGTTGAAATATTATTTACAAATGATCCTGGTGCTAAAGCTCTTCCCCTTTTTTTACCTTGGCCTTGAGCAGATCTAAATGCATTTACAGCCCCAAAATTTTGAACTCCAAATCCTTGATTAAACCCTTGATTAAATCCTGTTCCGTTTCCAATACCTGCTTGTGGAGTACCTGGAGCGCCATAAAATCCTTGCTGTGCTCCAAGCGAAGACAAAACATTATTAAAAAAGTTTTTTGCAACAGCACGAGGAGGAATGTTTATTCCATTTGCCCCAGGGCTTGTAAATGAAGACTGTGTGAGTGATCCTGTAATTGTGCTGATTAATTGTTTAAACATTTTCTCTCCTTAAAATTAAGTTGATCTAGAAATTGTGAAGTGGATGTTTTCATAGATTTTGTCAATTGCTTTCAGCACCTTTAATTGTGCTGTAAGCACGTTTTTCATCTGAGCTAAGTTCATAAACTCTGATGCCATATCTACATTGCTTTGTTCAACAAAACCTTGCTTAACTTGTGTTTTAGCATTAATGCCTGTTTCAATTTCTTGTGGAGCGCCTGAATCTTTTGTTTCAAGGTAATATCCTCTATCCATAGGCTTTAAACCAGATGGATTATTGAATGCAACCACACTTATTTTGCCAAACTTAGTTTTTTCTCCTGTTTGTTCATTTAGTCCGTAAATATTTCCTCCCTCATCTACTTCAGGAGTAAGATGTGCAGGAATAATAAGCTTTGGTTTTGAAACTTGAAGATTTAATCCGCCTTGTGAATTTATAAGTTTTGGTATAGAAGTTTGTTCTATTCTTGGAAGAACTTTATGTCCTTCAGCAGTAACTAGTTCTCCGTCAGCACTTAAAGAAAAAGCACCTACTCTTGTATAACCTCTTTGTCCACTAGGAAGTTCCACCTCAAAGAATCCCTTGCCGTCAATTGCAAAATCAAATTCTTGACCGGTTCTGCTTAAAAGGCCTTGGGAGAAGTCAGAGTTTTGATGTTTTGAAATCTCACCATTTAAAGTTTCAACAAAACTTGTTTCTTGTTTTTTATAACCAAGAGTTTTGATATTAGAAATGTTGTCGACAATGTTTGCAAGTGCTTCAGAACCTGCTTGAGTTGTCCTTAAAACTTGATTTCCTAATTTGGTGTACATCTTTTACTCCTTTGTCTTAAACGTTTCTTCCGTACTTTTCAATTAAGTCTCTATCTACCGAAGCTTCCATTCCAAGAAGTTTTTCGCTAGCTTCAATTGAACGAAAAGCCATTGTTAAAGCAGCCATTTCATTAATAAGATTTACATTTGAACCTTCAACATATCCTTGGCGAACTTTAACCGGATTATTGTCTTGGATCTCAAGAGCAATTCTTCCGAATCTTTCATTTCCTGCAAAAATCACACCTTCTTCATTAATTTCGATGTCATTTTCCAGTGCAAGATTAATTGATTTATCTGTTTTTTCAACAATTATTAATTTATGGCCATCTATTGAAACAAGCTCACCTTCTGCGTTTAAATTAAATCTTCCGTTTCTTGTTGTAGCTAAACCGGATCCTGTATCAACTTTGAAGAAAGCATTTCCTTCAAGTGCAAGATCAAATACCTTGCCTGTTTTTTTAAGTGCTCCTTGTGTGTCATCGCGGAGAATTAGATTCTTTAGTGTGGATTGAAAAGTAAGTGACTCCGGTATTTTTCTTTTATAACCTACTGTATTAACATTTGCAATATTTTCAGAAAGGGCCTGAAAAATTTTAAACTTGCTTAATAATCCATTTACTGTTTTACCGTATCCATTTTCCATAAAATTTTCCTTTACTAACCGAACTATTACTACTACTAGATTTCGACTAGAGATAGAGTTCTTATATAGGCCTTTTCTTATGGGAAAGTTAAGGATTATATAAAAAAGGGGAAACTCAATAAATTTAGGGATATAACTTTATGTTATTTGGTAGGTGATTAAAATCAGATTAAACTAATTTGCTGTGCAAAGTGAAGGTATATTTAGTCTGCCATTTATAACAGTGGTCCAGCCATCTACTACATGAGCAGAAGTAACGAATTCTTTAGTTATTGCGTGAGGACAAGAAGGCTCAGGAGTAGCACTACCTCCCTTTATAAAGGAAGGAATAAAACTGTAGTAGTTAACTTTCTCTATTGCTGCATCAAAAGCTTCCATGTCTAATTGTGTTTCTAAGAAATCCATACTTATACAAAGGAATAGAACATAGAAAATTTATAGAACAATACGCTTTTGGCTAATAAAAGTACAAATTCCCTATGGTTTCCTTTCACTTTAATATAAAACATTTTTAATATTGAGCTAGCTTAGAAGATAAAGAATTTATTAAGCTGTTTTTTCAATGCAGTCTTATTTACGGTTTTGTTATTTTTCTATAAGTAAAAGAGAGTTGTTTTCAATGTATCCCCAAGTACTCCTTAAATAATGGTTTTCTACATAGTTTAAAATGAGATTGATTTTAGAATTATGAATAAAAGAACAAAAGATAATTTATTGAAATCATTTATTAGTTTGATTTTAGTTTTAATTTTTATCTTGCCCTCAATTGCTCAACAAGGAATACAGTGTATAAACGGCAACATAACTTGTCCTGTAAACACAACTGCTGTTTGCACAAATGGGAGGGAAGGAATAGCAGAATGTAGATTTTTACCAGGTGAAGGATATGTCCCAGGTTGCAGAGCAAGAATCTCGTTCTACCCAGAGGATGCTACATGTGTTAGCTCAACAAGTTCTAGCGGGGGAAATTCTTCAAGCAGCTCTAGCTCGTCAAGTTCAGGAGGATCTTCAACATCCTCAAGCTCTTCTTCAGGATCTTCAATACAATGTACAAGTGGCAGCGTGTCCTGTCCTTTAAATGCAAGTGCTATATGCATAAATGGAAGAAGTGGAATAGCAGAATGTAGATTTTTACCAGGCGAAGGGTATGTACCAGGTTGTAAAGCAGGAACCTCGTTCTACCCAGAGGATGCTGGATGTGTAAGTTCAACAAGTTCTAACGGAGGAAGTTCTTCAAGTAGTTCTAGTTCATCAAGCTCGGGAGGGTTTTCATCTTCTGGCAGTTCAGGTTCCTCTTCTGGAAGTTTGCCACATTGTTCAAGCGGACAGATACAATGCAATTTCGGAACACCTGCCTGTTCATCAGGACTTGTTCCAATTTGTGGTTCTGAGCTTGGGCTTACAGGTATATTTTCTGGGCAAGGTTGTACAGATATAGGAAGAAGATTTTTTAATGAAGGAAGTGCGTTTTGCAATACCTCACCGTCTTCAAGAATCGTGCTTACTATTGATAGTTGTGATCAAGAAGAGCTTTGCCCTGTTCATAGAAAAAGATTTGAACCTTGCAGAGAAGATAAAACACAATGTAAATGTATATGTTCCTTTGAGATAAAAAGCCAAAAACGTACACCAAGCTGCCAGGAAAATCAGGCAATTTGTTCAAGGAAATTTAAGCCTACATGTTTAAATTCTGAAAATGAGCCTCTTTGTGAAGGAGGAAAGCTTGTATGTAGGAATTTAAGAGATGGGTTTATTGATCTAAGTGATAAAGTTTATTGCCTAAGAAAAAAGTAATATCTGAGTTATTTGATAATATTAAACTGGACTAGATTATGTTTTATAACCTTGTACTTTCTATTATTTTGATAATTTGTATCTTGTTCCAGACAAGATTACCAGTCTGTTCTCAATCAACCTTAACATGTGTAAATGGAGCAGCTTCTTGCCCAAGTGGATTTGTACCTTCTTGTCCAGCAGATACTACACTTACACCAACATGTTTGCCAGCATTTCAGGATGTAATTGAATGTTGTAAGTCAGTTAATTTTAATCTTGATTGCAACCCTGCTATTTCCCCTGCTTGTATTTCAGGTCAAGTCTCTTCATCCTCAGGACAAGCAGGATCTACAAGTACTCCATTTTGTTCAAGTGATAAGGTATTTTGTACAAGTGGCGGTAATGCGTCGTGTACTAATTTAGATTTTGAACTTACCTGTGTAAATGATTTTCCTGATTGCTGTAAAACAACTAACTCTACTCTTGACTGTGATACTACCGTTTTAACATGTGAAGGAGGAAGCAAAGAAGAAAGCGTAGATTTTAATTCGATTGATATTAATGTTTTATCCGGACCGTTATTTCCAAGCTCTATCACATTACCTACTGTACCGATTTCACTACAAGACATAGCAGGGATTGCTTACAAAGGTTCTACAGCCTCTTTTGAGATAACATTATCAGAAGCAAATGACGAAATAAATGTAATATCAGTTGATTTAAAAGACAGCATTGATTTTGTGTTTAAAAATGTATCTTTTACAATAACAGATATTGCAGATAATCCTGACAGAAAAATACTAACCTTGACAATTCCAGAAAGTATAGCTCTTGGAGAGGTAAGCTTTGCTCTTAAATTTGATGATGCTTCAGTTTCTAATCAAAACGGAAGAATCGTTGTATTTGACTTACCAAGCGTAACAATATCTGCTGGTAAAAAAGGAAAGGACAAAAAACAGATTTTAAAACCTGTAATAAACAGGGTGAAAGTTGGCAAAAATAAAAAGAGCAGTAGAAAATTTTCCTTAAATATTACAGGGGAAGAATTTATTGGCGGCGATTATTTTATTGAACAAGATAACATAACTCACTTTATTGATACGCCAAGCAATGAACCAGATACTTTAATAGCAATATTCCCAACTACACTCAATCCAAAGATTACAGAAAGAAAAGTATCTAAATCTGGCAGGTTGTTTAAAGTTAAATTTGAAATTGATGAGCCTCTGCAAAAAGATTTAAATGCTGTTGTAAACGTATCTACACCCGCAGGCAGTACATCTAAGGTATTTAAAATTAAAACAGGAAAGAAGGGCAAAACCACACTTGTAAGCAATCTTGAAGTTACTTGCTTTATGAGTAAACCAACTTGTGAAAATGGTGAAAAAGCAAGGTGTACCAACTCTGGATTTAAGGCTGTATGCTTACCAGGAACTGGAAATAAAATTCCTGACTGCTGTAAAACAGAAAAGAAAGAATTTGAAACTTCATTTGCAGAGGAAGATATAAAAAATTTAAAATGCAATCCCAAATTGCTTGCTTGTCCTGCTAATGATTGATCTTAAAGAAAGAAGGCTTTGTCCAATTTATATGGATAAAAGACATATATTATACTTGTCAGCAACTTCTTTTACTTTTTCAATGTCAATAGCAATGGTTTTACTACTTTCAAAAGCAAGTATTCCACCGCCGCATTTAGCTAGGGTTTCTATAGTTTGAGTGCCAATTGTAGGAATATCAAACCTCTTATCCTGATTTGGTTTTGCAACTTTAACCACAACAGCCTCACCGTTTGCTAATTTGCATCCTCTTTTTATTGCTTCATCGGTTCCTTCTATAGCTTCTATAGCTATGATCATTTTGTTTTTTACAACAACAGTTTGACCAATATCTAAACTGCCAATCTTTTTAGCAATGTCAAATCCATATTCAATGTCAATTCTTTCTTCTAATGAGGGCTTTCTCTTACTTAAAATTTGTTTTTCTAGAAACAGTTCTTTTAAAAACAATGTTTGAGGTAATATTTCAATATTATGTTCTTTTAAAAAAGAAACTATACCTTCATGAATAGAATCATCATGTAAGTTTTTTAATCTGCCTAAATTTTTAATCGCAAGCCAATCTAGCTTATGAATATTTCTTAGTAAATCTAGCTTTGGTACTTTTCCGATAAATACTACTTGATTTATTAACTCCTTTTTTACAAAATCTATCATTTTAGATATTTGACCAGGAGCAAACTTATTTACTGTGTCGCATATGCCGTCTAAATTGTGTTTTGCTTCATCGGTAATTGCAAGGCCGTAAGTATTAAAACCCTGACTGGATGCTGATTTTGCAAGCAGTGTAGTTAAATTCCCGTTTCCTGCAATAATTGCTAATCTTTTACCATTTTTATGCATGTAAGTATTATAGCTTATGTATGGTAATCCTCCGAATTAATGTCATTGCGAGGAACGTAGTGACGAAGCAATCTGCCACCATCTTACGCAATGAGATTGCTTCGTCGGGCTTTGCCCTCCTCGCAATGACATTTTAATTACAAAACTTTTGAGGTTTACTATATTTATATAGGTGCTTTAACAATAGTTTGTCTGCCGTTAAGTGATTTCAAAAATTCAACAAGATCTATTTGCTCTTCTTCGCTAAGGTTTAATGGCTCTTTAAGAGGATCTTTGTATTCGTCTTGTCCACCACCTGCATTGTAGTAAGCAATTACTTGTTCAAGTGTTTCGAATTCTCCAGTATGAAAATATGGAGCAGTTCTTGCGACTTCACGAAGGGTTGGTGTCTTAAACTTTCTTATATCTTCTCTTTTTTGTGTGATTTTTGCCCTACCTGTATCCTCTGTTATAGGAAGTCCAATATTGTGAAAATCATAGTCTGTAAAATCAGGGCCATTATGACAAGCTATGCACATTGCTTTTCCTTCAAAAAGAACTAAACCTCTTCTTGCACTTTCTGATAAAGCTGAACTGTCTCCAGCTTTATATCTGTCATAATTAGAATCTTTTGATACAGCTGTTCTTTCAAATTCTGCAACTACCTCAGCAAGCTTTTCTTTTGTAATCTCACCTTTTCCAAAAACCTCATCAAATGCCTTCTTGTAATAAGGGAGATTATTTAACTTGTTTGCAACATTTTTTAAGTCTTCACCCATTTCTACCGGATTTTCAATTGGACCTAAAGCTTGCTCTTCAAGACCCATTGCACGGCCATCCCAAAATAAAAGCTTTGGTCTGAAAGCATTAAATATGGTTGGTGTATTTCTCTCCCCTTTTTGCCCTTTAATTCCAATTGAAACAGGTTTATCATCAGTAAAACCATGCTCTGGTTTATGGCAAGAAGCACAGCTTACTGTCCCGTCCTTCGAAAGAATTGGATCAAAAAAGAGTCTTTTACCAAGAGTGGACTTTTTTTCATTAGTTTTAGGAATTTCTTGATCTACAATACTTGTATCTTGTTTTGAACAAGAATTAGTAAAAAAGAAGAAACATCCAATGATTAAAATTGATGAGATTCTAAAAAACAAAACCCTTTTCATATTTGCGTTCCTTATTATAATTTTTGCTTGCATGGGATTTTTCTTTCCAGAATTAAAACAAGATACGAAACATTATAAATCAAATGCAAAGTTTTCAAATGATTGCATAAGAGATTATAAAGAGATTTTTGTAAATGAAGTTTGTGATGGGGATACCATCTCCATCACAAAATGTAGCAATGAAGAGAAAGAAAATAAAATCAGACTCTTAGGAATAGATGCATTTGAAATGAAACAAAATGAATACGGAAAAATCGCGAAAAACTATCTGAGCAACTTAATCTTAAAGAAAAATGTTTGTATAGAATTAGATTTAGAAAAGCATGATATTTATGGAAGAACTTTAGGCTATGTGTTTCTTGGATCTGCTGATAACCATACTTTATTTATAAATGAAGATCTTGTAAAAAATGGACTGGCACTGCTTTCTACTATTAAGCCAAATGTAAAACATACAGATGCTTTAAAAAAAGCTCAAGCTCATGCAAGAGAAAATATGCTTGGAGTTTGGATAAATGGGAATACCATAAAAGAAACACCATATGAGTTTAGGCATAAAAAGAATTAAATATTAGTATTCTGTCGTCCGTATACCGTATTTCATACAAGACACGGTATACGAGATACTGGATACGTTTTATACTTTTTGAGTTTCTCTTTCAATTTTATCTAGTTCAAATGCTTTGTGTATAACCTTAACCGCTTTTTCACCATCTTTAGCATTAACCACACAGCTTACTTTTATTTCACTGGTTGAGATCATTTGAATGTTCACGCTTGCATCAGCAAGTGCTTTAAACATTGCCGCTGCTATTCCAGGCCTGCCAATCATTCCTGCTCCGACAATTGATACCTTTACAATGTTTGGATCAATTGTAACGCTTTTTGCTCCGATTTCTTTTGCGATTTCGTTTGCAACTTGTTTAGTTTCTTCTACATTTTCTTTGTCTACAGTAAATGCAATTTCATTTACATTGTCATGGCTTGTAGCCTGAATAATCATATCGACACTGATGTTTTTCTTTGCAAGAGCCTGAAATACAATTGCTGCAATTCCAGGTTTATCTGGAACATCTATCATCGCTACTCTTGCTTGTGATTCATCAAGTGCTACACCACTCACTGGTTTGTTTAACTCCATTTTGCTTACTCCTTGTACTAGTGTACCTTCATCCTGTACTTTAAAACTACTTCTAACACGCATAGGCATGTTGTAATTTTTTGCAATTTCAACAGATCTTGGATGTAATACCTGTGCCCCAAGGCTAGCCAGCTCAAGCATTTCTTCATAAGAGATTGAACTTAATCTTGTTGCTTCCTGAACAATCTCAGGATCAGTTGTGTATACAGCATCAACATCAGTGTAAATGTCGCATCTTTTCGCGCCAAGTGCAACAGCAAGAGCAACTGCTGTAGTATCAGAACCTCCACGTCCAAGAGTAGTAATCTCTCCAGTTATACTGCTTATCCCCTGAAATCCTGCAATTACAACAATGTTTCCATCATTTAAGTATTTTTTTATTTTATCTGTTTTAATTTCAGTAATTCTTGCTTTGCCATGTTTATCTTCTGTTAAAATCCCTACTTGCAGACCAGTTTGAGAAATTGCTTTTGCACCCAAATCGTGAATTGCCATTGCAACAAGTGGAATGCTGATTTGTTCACCGGTAGAAAGCAAAAGATCCATCTCTCTTGGATCTCTTTTAGATGTAACCTGATTTGCAAGATCTATTAAATTATCTGTCGTGTCTCCCATTGCAGAAACTACAATAACTACCTGATCACCACTTTTTTGAGCATTTACAGCAATGCTTGCAACACGTTTAATACACTCTGCATCTCTTACAGAAGTCCCGCCAAATTTTTGAACCAAAATAGACATGGTTTTATGATATCATTTTGTATTTTAAAAATTAGAACACCAAGAAAACCAAAAAGAGTAGTTCCTGCATGTGTCCACCTAAGAATGTGACTGTTCACCTACTATAAACAATCGTGTGGGTGACACCGGAAGGAAGGGGGTCCATGAGCAAGGAACGCAGCTCATGGAGGGTGACCTGTAGGTGGCAGGACCCACTAAGTTATAGCTAACAAGGTGAACAGTTACCTAAGAATTAAGATTGGAAAGCAATGTAAACATTGGATATGTAATAATAAATCATTTATTGAAACATGCGTCTAATATGATAGAAGGTAGTTTATATACAAAGAGGTGGTTTATGGGATTAAGTGTAGGGCCAGTTGCAGGTGGTGGAACAGGAAATAATTCTACTAGGTTTATGCAGCATGGTGATGCAAAGGGATTAAAAGATGAGCTTAGCCAAGGATTAGCTAAAAGAGAAATAGTATTTATTATGGGAGATCCTAAAAAAGCAGGGGATGATTGGACTGTAAATCTTACCGTAAGAAACAGAACTGATATTCCAGAAGGTCTTCTAGATAAAACAAGTTTCTACAAAGGGCTTAAAGTTAATGTTCAAGTTGATGAAACTACAGGACTTCATTAAGTACCGACTTTTTTAATATCAAATATTCCTTTTGTAAATCTAAGACCAGCCAATCTATCTAATGCCAGAGAAATATCTGTCAGGTTACTAATTCTGCTTGAAAAGAAGTCAAAGTGTTTTAGCATATCAAAAATAGCAGTGCCAATTCTAAGCAAACTACACTGAACAACCGGTGATTTAAGATTTATTCCACCAAAAGGACCTCCTTCCTTTCTTTTATCCAGAAGCAAAGCTAAATAACCTGTTATACCTGCAACATTTCTTATACTTGCTCCTGCGCTTTTAAGGCCGGAGGCTGAAATAATTGGACCTGTCATTTGGAATAAAGAAGAAAGAAGAGCAGCATGGCTAAAGGTTGTTATTCTTTGTGGTTTATCAAAAAGCTCTTTTATCATTTTTACACTTTCATCACAGGAAGTCTTAATGCTTTCTATCCACCCAGTATCTGAAAAATCACCGCTTAAGTATTTCTTCTTTCCTGATTTATTTAGTATAGGATTACCTTTTTTGTCTACAACTTCGCGCCTATCAATTATAAAAACAAAGCTATTTAAGCCAATTGAGATACCTCTTGCAAGCCAGTTGTCGTATCCGCTAATAAGAGCAGAAATTGGAACCATTGAAGTATAACCAATAAAAGGCAAAAAGTTCTTTTTTTGCCAAAGATCAATTGCACCAATAATTCCTGACAAACCATTTCCAAGTCTTTCTAGCTTTTCACTTATAAAATCAAGATGCTCCTGAATCGGATCTAAAAGATGAAAATTAGCACTTATAAAAGTAAAAAAACCAAATGCAGATGCTGAACCGTTGCAAGCATAATTAAGTATTTTCTTTGTCTTATCTGCAAAAATTATTTCTTTTATGCTTTTACGATTTTTAAGCAGCCTGTTTGCAGATTGTGAAACAGGAATTAAGTCCATGCTTGGCTTCATTGCCACTTGGAGTGTCATATTTTTATCCTATGGATATTTTAGTTGGAAGCTAAAACTAAAAGTGCTATGTAACCTGTAAGATTTACCTTACATGGTTTAACTTAGGCTGGTAATGTCTTATCATTTGTATTTGGTGCAAACAAAGCAATTAATGCTCCAAGAAGAAAAGTAAATGACATCCAGGCAGCAGCGGTACCTATATTTCCGCTAAATGTTTGTACAAGTAATCCACTGTAAAGTACACCGGCTGCTGTAAAAAGTCTTGCAGTGCTGTAGCAAAATCCTTTTGCAGTGGATCTGATTTTTGTAGGGAAAAGCTCAGGAAAGTAAACTGCAAAAGCCGCAGGAATTACACCAAAGAAAAACCCGAGCAAAGAAGAAAAGACTAAAACACCAACGCCATAAGTTTTAAAATATGAGTACATAAATGCTGCTGTTAAAAAAGAGAGCAAGAAACTAAAGAAGATAATAGTTTTTCTCCTATAAACTAAAAGAGAAAGTGCACCAAAATAACTTCCAATAATATGTGCTCCCATTGAAACAAATGTTCCAATAGTTTTTTGTTCTAAAGTAGCACCAAGTGATCTTTCAAGCCAGATTGGAAACCAAAATAAAACGCATGTCCAGGAGCCTATACTAAAGGCTACACCAAGCAAGAAAGCAACCCAAAGATTTCTTGCATACTCTTTTTTAAATATTTCCAGTGGACTTGTAATTTTATTTTCCATAGATGCCCACATAGGAGGCTCTTTAATATTTTTAATTATGTAAAAAACTAAGAAAGCAGGAAGTACGCCAAAAAAGAAAACAAATCTCCACCCAAAAGGACTAATAAGATAATTTGCAAAAATTGCAATTAAACTTCCAATAGAAAAACCAGTTGCAAGTATACCTGTAGCTTTTATTCTATTTTCTGCTTTTGCAGTTTCAGCAAGAAGTGCAACTCCAAGTGCCCATTCTCCTCCGATTCCAAGCCCACTTAAAAATCTGTAAAAAGCAAGCTCTTGCCATGAGTGAGCAAGTCCTGAAAATCCGGTAAATATAGCATAGGTAAGTATTGAAATTGAAAGCGCTTTTACCCTGCCAAATCTATCACCAATAAAACCAAATATATAACCACCTAAAGACCAACCAACAAGAAAAAGAGCAATTACATAAGCTGCAATTTTTCCAAAATCTGGATTACCTACACCAATTAGTTCTCCAAGAGCTTGATTTGCAACAAGCGGATAGATAAAACTATCCATCCCATCAAACATCCAGCCAAGCCAAGTTGCAACAAGTACTTTGCTTGGACTATTTGTTACTGTTTGAGAAGTAGCATTAATGGCAGCATTAACACTTTCTTTTTTAGGAGCTATGACTGTCAT